>CAXUFS010000113.1:0-8755 GCA_964250315.1 uncultured Kineosporia sp.
GACAAGGCCTCGAACGTGTGGTGGCTGGCGATCCTGAGCTTCGGCGAGTCCTGGCACAACCTGCACCACGCCGACCCCACCTGCGCCCGGCACGGCGTGGACAAGGGGCAGATCGACACCTCCGCCCGGCTGATCTGGGTGTTCGAGAAGCTGGGCTGGGCCTACAACGTGAAGTGGCCCAAGTACGACCGGCTCGACACCAAGCGCATCCAGAAGACGGCCGCTTCGGCCTGAGCCCGCTTTCGGCGCTGCTGCTAGAGCAGCTCTCGGTTGCCCAGATAGGGGCGGAGCACCTTGGGGACGGCCACGGCGCCGTCCGCGGTCTGGAAGTTCTCCACCAGCGCGGCCAGCAGCCGCGGGGTGGCCACCGCGGTGTTGTTCAGCGTGTAGGCGAACCGGATCTTCCCCTCTGCGTCCCGGTAGCGCAGGTTCACCCGGCGGGCCTGCCAGTCGTGCAGCGACGAGCAGCTGTGGGTCTCCCGGTAGAGGCCGAGCGAGGGGAACCAGGTGTTGATGTCGTTCATCCGGTACTTGCCTGCGCCCATGTCTCCGGTCGAGCACTCCACCACCTCGTAGGACAGGCCGAGATCCTGCAGGATCTGCTCGGCGCAGTCCAGCAGGGCGGCGTGCCAGCGGTCGGATTCCTCGTCGTCGGCCGCACAGATGATGAACTGCTCAACCTTCTCGAACTGGTGCACGCGCAGCAGCCCGCGCACGTCCCGGCTGGCACTGCCGATCTCGCGCCGGAAGCAGGGCGAGATCCCGGCATAGCGGATCGGCAGCTGGTCCAGGCCGAGGATCTCCCCGGCGTGCAGCCCGATCAGCGCGACCTCGGCGGTCCCGGCCAGGTACAGGTCGTCGGCCGGAAGCGCATAGGTCTCCTCCCGGCCTTTGGGGAACTGCCCGCTGCCGATCAGCGCCATCTCCCGGACCAGCACGGGCACCGAGATCGGCGTGAACTCACGGGTGCGGAGCAGTTCGAGCGCGTAGCCGTGAATGGCTCGCTCCAGCAGCACGGCGTCGCCGGACAGGGCGTAGGCGCGCTCACCGGCCACATTGCGGGCCCGGGCGAACTCGGCCCAGCCCCGGCGCTCCAGCAGTTCGACGTGATCGAGCGGGGTGAAGTCGAAGGACGGCTGCTCACCCCAGGTGCGGATCACCACGTTGGCCGACTCGTCCGGACCCACCGGGGAGCCGTCCCAGGGGATGCCCGGGGTCTGCAGCATCAAGTCATTCAGCCGGGAACCGGTCTGCGCCAACTGTTCTCGCAGCGACATCAGCTGAGCGTCGAAGCCTTCGTGTTCCCGCTTCAGCTCCGCCCGGCGCTCCGGATCAGCCTTGGCGAACGCCTTGGAGAACTCCTTGCGGGCCGCCTGAGCCTGATCCACCTGGTGCTGCAGATCCCGGTTCTCCCGGTCGAGCCGGAGAATCTCCTCGACGTCCAGGTCGATCCCCTTGACCTGGGCCGCCTGCTGGACGACGCCGGGGTTCTCCCGGATGAATCTCTTGTCGAGCACGGTTATCCAATCTATCAGCGCAGGTTACGGTGACGGCATGAGTTCCGGCGGGGTGGCGGGGCATGAGGCGCACCATCACAGTGCCGGTCCGGACGCTGACCGGCGGATGATCACGCTGGCCCTGCTGCTGATCCTGATGTTCATGGCGGCCGAGGTGACGGCCGGTTTGCTGAGCCGATCGGTGGCGCTGCTGTCCGACGCCGCGCACATGCTCACCGACGCCGCCGCGCTCGCCCTGGCCCTGTTCGCCGCGCGCTGGGCGGCCCGGCCGGCCACCGGGCGGATGACCTACGGCTGGCGCCGGGTGGAGATCCTGGCGGCCCAGGCCAACGGGCTGACCCTGCTGGTGCTCGCGTTGTACCTGGCCTACCAATCGGTGCGGCGGTTCTTCGAGCCGGCCGGGGTGACCGGCTCGGTGATGCTGGCGACGGCGCTGGCCGGGATCGGGGTGAACCTGGTCGCCACCTGGCTGGTCAGCCGGGCCGATCGCCGCAGCCTGAATGTCGAGGGCGCATTCCGGCACGTGCTCACCGATCTGTTCGCCTTCATCGCCACTGCCGTTGCCGCCGTCCTGATCCTGGTGGCCAGCTGGAACTGGGCCGATCCGGTGGCTTCGCTGATCGTGGTCGTGCTGATGATCCGATCGGGCCTGCAGCTGCTGCACGAATCCGGGCGGATCTTCCTGGAGGCGGCGCCACTGAATCTGGATCCGGGCACCATCCGGGCCGCACTGGGCGCCCAGATGGCGGTCGAGCAGATCCACGACCTGCACGTCTGGGAGATCACCTCGGGCGAGCCGGCCATGTCCGCCCATGTGCTGGTGCGCCCGGGGGCCGACTGTCACGCCGTCCGGCTGGACCTGGAACGGGTGCTGATCGATGACTTCGGCATCGGCCACAGCACGCTGCAGGTCGATCACGTGGCGGCGATGAGCCCGCGAGCCAGCGGGCCGCCGCACGCCCACCACTGAGCCCACCACTGAACGGCGCGCATCCCCTCCTCTGTGCGGACTGGGGCGCACTGGCAGAGTGGGGTCATGACCGCAGACCCCTGTGCGCCAGTGACGCTGCACAGCCCGGATGGCGCCGTCCTCACCGTCAGCGCGTACGGCGGCCAAGTGCTCGGCTGGGAGCCGTCTCCCGGAGACCAGCGGCTGTATCTGAGCCCGCTGTCCCAGTGCGGCGATGGAGCGGCCCAGCGCGGAGGAGTGCCGGTCATCTTCCCGCAGTTCTCCGGGCGAGGCTCTCTGCCCAAGCACGGCTTCGCCCGGGACCGGGTCTGGCAGTCCGAGCCGGTCGAGGACGCCGAGGCGGCGGTCTGGCGCGCATGGCTGGAGCACGACGACGTCACGCTCTCGATCTGGCCGCATCCGTTCCGGCTCGCTCTCACGGCCAGAGCCAGCGCCAGCGCCCTGACCGTGGCTCTGGAGGTGGCCAATACCGGTGACCAGCCGTGGCCGTTCGCAGCCGCCCTGCACAACTATCTGACCGTGGGCAGCGATCGGGCTGCCCTGGCCGGCCTGGGGGATCATCCGCTGGAGCAGAACGCTGCACCGGGGGAGATCTCCGAGCCGGACGGCGATCGGGCCAACTGGCCGGCCCAGGAGCCACGCGACGTCCGGATTCTCGATGTCTCGCAGTCGATCTCGCTGCTCGATCCGCCCCGCTCGCCGCTACGACTGTCGGCCGGTGGATTCCCGGATCGGGTGATCTGGAATCCTGGCCCGAACTCGGGGATCGGCGATCTGCCGGACGGCGCCGAGCGCGCCTTCGTCTGCATCGAGCCCGCTCTGGTAGCGCCGGTCGAGCTGGCCGGTGGCCAGGTCTGGGCCGGTCAGCAGACCTTCACCATCGGCTGAACTTGGGCGCGGCGCCGACATCGAAACCGAGCGCTTCGCTGGCACCCGAACGAGTGCTGGACGGCGCCGAACAGGTCGCCTTCGGTATTCCCATATCGGCGCTGACCTGGGAGTTCTTCGGCTACTGATTACTCAGAGTAATTGGGTCTTTGCGTTCGCGCATTCATATGGCAGGCTCTCCGATGCACCGGCGCCGAGAGCGCCGGTGCACCAGTTTGAGCGGGTGGTCAGCAACCCCGCCCTAGGCGGCTTGGCCCAGGAACGCCTCCCATTGCGGATCGCGAACATCGGCCCCGCGCACCACCCAGGCCGGTCCGCGCGGCGGGCGGGGCCGGACCCGCAGATGCCAGCCCTTCTCCTCCGGGGTCCGGTCGCCCTTCAGGTTGTTGCAGCGCACGCAGCAGGCGACCAGGTTCTCCCAGCTGTCACCGCCGCCGCGAGACCGAGGCAGCACGTGGTCAACCGTGCCCGCATGCCCGCCGCAGTAGGCGCAGCGATGGTCGTCACGGCGGAGCACCCCGCGGCGGCTGACCGGCACACTGCGCGCGTGCGGCACCCTGACATACCGGACCAGAACGATCACCGACGGCCGGGGCAGGATCAGGCTGCCACTGATCACCGGATGCGGGCCATCAACGATCACCGTGGCCTTCCCAGCGAGGACGAGCACCAGCGCGCGGCGGAAGGAGACGACGGCCAGCGGCTCGTAGCCCGCATTGAGCACAAGCGTACGCATCTGGAAGACCCTCCCCTTCGTCAGGACATCGGCAGCAGTGCGACGGCGTCGCCAGCCCATTCGCCACGGACAGCAAGAGGCGCCGTTCTCAATGAACGACGCCTCGTGGGCAGCACGGCGGATATGTGTATGTGGTGCTGCGAACAGGCGTGAGCGAGGGTCATGCTGCGACAGGCATCCAGCATGCTGGCCTCCTCCCATCCGCTCGGGACCTGCCGTCGTGCTGACCATTCGTTCTGGCCAGTCGGCAGGGCCGTTGAGAGGAGGGTAAGCGACGCCGGCGCCTGAGATCACGCCCTTATCGGACACGTCTTTGCATAGATCCGCTCGGCATCGTCGCCTCTGGGGTCACACCCGGGCACCGCTGGCCTGCCGTGATCACCGGCTCGGCCCGCAGGAGTGCACTCGATGACCCACTTGGCTGGGCTCGTACGCTGATCTTGCTAGAGAGGAGCGCCCCCGGGAGAGGGCCGGACTCAGAGCACCCGGCCGAAGACGACGTCGCTGCTGAAGATCTCGCGCTTGGAGAACGAACTGCCGGTCCGGCCGGCGTCGTACATCATGTTGCCGCCCGCGAAGATGCCCACGTGGTAGGCGGCGCCGCCGGAGGTGAAGAACACCAGGTCACCAGCGCGAGCCTGGGAACGCGCCACCCGGGTGGAGGCCAGCATCTGCTGGTTCGCGGTACGCGGAAGATGGAAGCCGAGTTGCCCGTAGATGTAGCCGATCGCGCCGGAGCAGTCCCAGCCTCCGGGGGTGGTTCCGCCGTAGCGATAGGGGACACCGAGGTAGCGCGCGGCAATGGACAGCACCGAGGCTCCGCGGGCACTGCCGAACGCGCTGACCGGACTGCTGGGCAGGCTGTTCACAGCAGGAGCGGCGGCGGGATTCGCCGGGCGGTTCGGCACGGCCTTGAAGGCGCTGCTGCCGAAGCTGACGGTGGCGGCAGCTGGCGCGGCGATCGGCGCGGATGAGCTGTGAGAGACGGCGCCACCTGACAACAGCCCGCTGGCGAGTGAGAGTGCGGGCTGGACCGCGATCGGCGCGGTGACCGGAGCGGCCTGCGGGGCAGCACTCTTACTCAGCGCCTGGGCCGGAAGACCCATGGTGGCGACCAAGCCCGAGGACATCGCGATCACGACGCCACCGCGGCCGATGGTGCCGGCGCGCCCAGTGACGGAACTGGTCAGGTTGGTCAGGGGGGTGCTGGTTCGAACAGGCGCGCGGTGTCGCGCCATGGCTCGATCGGTCACGGTCAGCCTCTCCGACGCCTGCGAGGTGAGCTGTCGGGTTCGGGTGGAGGATTCACCCGGCCGGTACGTACTTTCCGGCTTCACCCCAAGGAGCACGGTCGCGCTTGGTCGTGCCCCAGAAGTGGTTCCCCCGCTTCTGCCATGCGGTGTCCGTGCCGACCCGTGACGGTGGCAGAACTCGGCGTCCGTCCCGGGTGCTTCTCGGAGGGAGAGAAGCGATCGCGAAGCTACATGAACATCAGGTCAGATGTCACGTCTGAGTCACGACGGCCGGAAAATGTTCAACGCACAGTGACGTTCATCGACTGTTCGGGTGAGGTTTTAACCGACAGATGATGGTGTTCCGACCTGGCCATACGGGCCGCTGCCCCCACGCTCAGACCGCCTCGACGAAGACGTACCGGGCCACGTCGGCCAGCAGCTGGATGCCCGCAGGACCAAGACCGGCGCCTCCGGCCTTGGCCAGTGACTCAGGGACGCCGGGCGGTCCGGCCAGGCTGATCCGGTAACCGCCCGGGGTCCGGGTGGCGTGCACCGTGTTGCCGGGCTTGACCCCAGCTCCGGCCAGCTCCCGCATCAGGTCGACGTCGATCTGCAGCCGCTCGCCCAGCCGCCGGACCAGCAGCCCATTGCTGGGCGCCTGAGCGATCGGGCTGTCGACGGCGTCCGGCAGGCTCTGCACCCCGGCCCGGAAGGCGCCGGGGGCGATCGCCGCCCCGCCCAGCTCGTCCAGCCCCGGGATCGGGTTGCCGTACGGGCTCTCCAGTGGATCGCTGAGCATGGCCAGCAGCTTCTCCTCGACGTGATCGCTCATCACGTGCTCCCAGCGGCAGGCCTCGTCGTGCACCAGCTCCCATTCCAGGCCGATCACGTCCAGCAGGAGCCGCTCGGCCAGCCGGTGCTTGCGCATCACCCTGGTGGCCTTGGCCCGGCCCGCCACGGTCAGCTCCAGGTGGCGGTCACCGGAAACGTGCAGTAGCCCGTCGCGCTCCATCCGAGCCACCGTCTGGGACACCGTTGGCCCCGAGTGCGCCAGGCGCTCGGCGATCCGGGCGCGCAGCGGGACGACGCCTTCTTCTTCGAGCTCGAAGATCGTCCGCAGGTACATCTCGGTGGTGTCGATGAGGTCGCTCACGTGCTCATTCTCCGCTACGGCAAGGCGTGCGTGCAGTCAAGACCCCGGAACTTCGCTCCGAGCGTGATTTCGCGGGTGCGACGGGGGCCAGGCGGCTCTATCGTGCGCTCGATGGCTGATCAGGTGCTGTGGTTCCGGCGGGACCTGCGGCTGGGCGACAATCCAGCGCTGGTGGCGGCCGCCGGTGACGGAAACCGGGTGGCCGGTCTGTTCGTGTTCGATCCCGCGTTGTGGGGGCCCTCTGGGCCGTCCCGGCAAGCATGGCTGCTGCGCTCCCTGGCCGCGCTGGCCCGTTCGATGAACGGCAATCTGGTGATTCGCCGGGGTAAGCCGGAGAACGTCGTCCCCCGGTTCGCCGAGGAGGCCGGCGCCCAGCAGGTGCACATCGCCGCTGACGCCGGGCCGTACGGGCGCAAGCGTGATCAGGCGGTGGCTCAGGCGCTGGAGGACGGCGGCCGGCGGCTGGTCCCGGCGGGCACCCCCTACGCGGTCGGCCCGGGCACGCTACTGAACGGCAGCGGCACCCCGTACAAGGTGTTCACCCCGTTCAGCCGGGCCTGGCTCGACCATGGCTGGCCCAAACCAGCGGATCCGGTGACCGCGCACTGGCGACGCGGGCTGGACAGCATCGAGTTGCCCGCTGAACCGGACTTGGGCGACCTGGAACTGCCGGACGCCGGAGAGGAGGCCGCCTCGCAGCGCTGGCAGGAGTTCCTGGCCGACGACCTGACCGGCTATGCCGATCGGCGCAACGATCCAGCCGCGAATGCGACGTCCCAGCTGTCGGCGCACCTGAAGTTCGGCGAGATCCATCCCCGCACCCTGCTGGCCGGGCTCGCCGGGCGGCGGAGCAAGGGCGCGGACGTGTTCCGGAACGAGCTGTGCTGGCGGGAGTTCTACGCCGACGTGCTCTGGCACCAGCCGCAGTCGGCCCGCGAGTACCTCCGGCAGGAGTACGCCAAGATGCGCTACGCGGCGCCGTCCAGGGCATTCGAGGCCTGGTGCGAGGGCCGGACCGGGTTCCCGATGGTGGACGCCGGAATGCGTCAGCTGCGCGCCGAGGGCTGGGTGCACAACCGGCTGCGGATGATCGTGGCCAGCTTCCTGGTCAAGGACCTGCACATCGAGTGGCAGCACGGCGCCCGGTACTTCATGCACTGGCTGCGGGACGGTGATCTGGCCAGCAACAACCATGGCTGGCAGTGGGTGGCTGGCTCCGGGACGGACGCCGCGCCCTACTTCCGGGTGTTCAATCCGGTCACCCAGGGCACCAAGTTCGATCCGTCCGGGGAGTACGTGCGCCGGTATGTGCCTGAGCTGCGGCATCTCCCGGGGCCTGCCGTACACGAGCCGTGGAAGCATCCGGACGGGTACGCGCACGGCTACCCCGAGCCGATCGTGGACCACAAGACGGAACGGGAAGAGGCGCTGGCCCGCTACGCCGAGATCCGCCGGTAGCTGCCTGCACCCACCGGGCAAAAGGAACAGTCCCCGGGCTGCCAGGTGTGGACCTGGCGCGCCGCGCTGGACGAGACGCGGCTCCCGGGGACTGCGGTGACTGCCTGGTATTCGCCGGCCACTGGGGCCCGACGGATGCCCCGACCACATTTGGGTACAAGGGCGTGGCGTCCGGCTGGCGGCTAGCTGGCTGCCACCTCACGCGTCCGATTGTCAATCACGCTTCGGACCACCTCCTTTCCCGTGTACGCACGAAGCTACGGCTTGGAAGAGGGCAAGGCAATGCGATAACCGGCGGCGAACCATAACTGAATGTAATGATCTGGTGACTTATTGGCATCAGCTCGTCCGGAATGGCCTCCAAGAGGCATCATCGACCGGTGACCGGCCCGATGCCCGCAGCCAGCTGGGACGGCGGTCTGCTGCAGCAGCCAGACATTTCACTAGCCCAGATCGAAGCAGCGATCGAGCAGTTGACCACCCGGCTGGCCGATGCGGACGCCGATCCGCTTCCCGCGCTGCGGGCCAGATACGAGTTGGCGGTGCATCGGCTCGGACCGGCCGGAGCCCAGGACGCCTTCGACGCCTGGGTGACTGCGGTCGAGCACCGCAACGCAGCGGACCCCGCGCCGATCGCCAGTTCGGCCGCTGCGATGCTCGGCGCCCTGCCCTGGTGCCCGCACTGCGAACTGGCCGACCAGGTCGAGCACGCCGCCGCCCTGGGCCGGGCCGAACAGGCCTGCCAGAGTGCCGGGCGGCTCCTGGACGCCGCGAGCGACCTGGGCGGCGTGGTGTGGC
>CAXUFS010000114.1:0-8725 GCA_964250315.1 uncultured Kineosporia sp.
GGGGAAGTCCTCACCCCCGGCCACCGCCCAGAACGCGGGCGGCCCCGCCCGCGCCGCCGAAGCCCGGTACCCCGGTCGAGGTGGAAGCGGTGCTGGCGGACGGGATCTGCACGACATCACCGGCCGACAGGCCGCTCTTGATCTCGGTGGTGGCCGTACCGGCCAGGCCGGTCTGGATCAACGTTGTGGTGGCCACGCCGTTCTTCAGCACCTGCGCGGTACTGCGGCTCCCGACGGTGGTGATCGCACTGGTGGGCAGGGTCAGCACGTTGTCCGCCGTGCCGGTGGTGATCACCACGCTGACCGTGTTGCCGAGCCGCGCCGATGACGGAGGCGCACTGATGGTCACCGTGACCTGGTACTGGACGACGTTGTTGCTTGTCGTGCCCACCGGCGCGACCTGGGTGACCTTGCCATCCGCCGTGTCATTGCTGGCCGAAAGGGTCACCGTGGCGTCCTGCCCCACCTTGACGTCCCCGATGTCGGCCTCGGCAATGCTGGCGGTCACGTCCAAGGAATCCTGGCTGGCCATGGTGATGAAGGCACTGCCGGATGACGAGGTCGTCGAGGCAGAGGTGCTGGAACCCGTGCTCGTGCCGCTCGTGCCGCTCGTGCCGGAGGTGGAACCAGCCGTCGACGCCGAGTTCGACCCGGTGGCCGACGACGACGATCCGGCGCTGACCTGGTCACCCACCTGACCGTTGACCGCCGTGACGGTGCCGGAGAACGGTGCAGTGATGGTGGTGTCCGCCAGAGCGTCCTTGGCGTCCTGCACCGACGACTTCGCCTGTTCGACCGACACCTCGGCCGAGGCGATCTGAGCGGCGCTCGAACTCGATGAGCTGGAACTCGATGAGCCTGATGCCGAGCCGCCCGACTTGGCTTTGGCCAGATTGCTCCTGGCCGTGGCCACCTGCGTCTTGGCCTTGAGGATGCCTTGCTGGTCTCTGGCGATCGTCTGGTTGCGAGTGGCGATGGCGGCGTCCACCCGCGACTGGGTGCCAGTTCCTTTGCTAAGCGCCGCTTGTGCTTCCGAAACCAGCTGGTTCTGGGTCCTGGTGTCATCCTTGACCTGCTGCTGGGCCGACTTCACCGCAGCGTTCGCCGAACTCAGGCTGAGCTCGGCGGCGTCAATCGCATCCGCCTGGCCAGCCGTCGAGTCGCTGGCCGAGTCGGCCGCGTCGTCGTATTGCGCCTGAGCGGACGACAGCTGAGCCTGGGCCGCCTTGAGGTCCTGCTTGGCCGAAGCGGTATCGATGGTGGCGAGCTCGTCACCCTCGCTGACCTTGTCGCCGACCCCGGCGTAGATCTTCGTGACCTTGCCGGAGGCCCCGAACGACAGGGACGACGTCCGGGAACTGGCCAGATTCCCGCTGCCGGTCACCGTCGCCGTGACCGAGCCGGTCTGGACCGTGGCCGTACGGGCTGACACCGCAGCGGTGGGCGCTGACTTCCTGACGGCGAACCACACTCCAGCCAGGACGGCGAGCAAAACCAGCCCGAGGACGGAGTTCAAGATCCAGCTGCGCCGGGCAATCCGGAGCACTCCCTGGGGCCGCCTCACTCCCGGTCCTGCGCGATCGAGCGACGGGGCTCGTCAGGCCGGCAGGCAAGAGGGCTTCGGCAGTTCACTGGAACTCCTTTTCGGCAGGCCCGCAGGCTGGACGCAGAGGTCTGGCTCGCTGCGCCTGACCAGAGCGCTGCCAGCGACCGGCACTCAACGTGAAGGCGACAGCTGCAACAGCGCTGTACTGAGGGTATGCAACACCTGTGAGTTCCTGGAATCACCGTCAGGGCGGGGCTGGCGGGAAATTTACAGTGACTTCACAGGTTCGATGGACCGTCCGCCCAGCTTGGATCGCGAGCGTGACCACGTGACGACAGCACCCTTACCCAGCCCCTCCGGGGCGGCGGTGCGCGTTCTGGTCGTGGACGACGAGCGCACCCTCACTGATCTGATGCTGATGGCCCTGCGCTACGAGGGCTGGGACGTGAAGCCGGCGTCCGACGGGAACACAGCGATCAAGCTGGCCCGCGAGTGGCGGCCGGACGTCGTGATCCTCGACGTGATGCTTCCCGACATCGACGGTCTGCAGGTGCTCAAGCGGCTGCGGGAGGAGGACCGGCAGATGCCGGTGCTGTTCCTGACCGCCAAGGACGCCGTCGAGGACCGGATCGCCGGCATCACCGCGGGCGGGGACGACTACGTGACCAAGCCGTTCAGCCTGGAGGAGGTGGTGGCCCGGCTGCGCGGCCTGATCCGGCGGACCACCTACGCGACCGGACGCCCGGAAGCGGTGCTCACCGTCGGCGATCTGGCCCTGGACGAGGACAGTCACGAGGTCAGCCGGGCCGGCTCCTCGGTGAACCTGACCGCGACCGAGTTCGAATTGCTGCGATATCTGATGCGCAACCCGCGCCGGGTACTGAGCAAGGCCCAGATCCTGGACCGGGTCTGGAACTACGACTTCGGCGGCCAGGCCAACGTGGTCGAGCTCTACATCTCCTATCTGCGCAAGAAGATCGACGCTGGCCGCACCCCGATGATCCACACCGTGCGCGGGGCCGGTTACGTGCTGAAGCCCGCCCAGGTCTAGCTCGATCTACAGTCGGGTGGTGAGCGTTTCGCTGAAGCCACGGTCGATCCGGGGCTGGACGCTGCGCACCCGTCTGCTGGCGGCGGTGATCGCGCTGATGGCCGCGGTGTGCCTGGTGATCGGCGTGGTCAGCGTGCTGGCGATGCGGGTGTTCCTGGAGAAGCGGGTGGACGATGGGCTCACCTTCGCGGTCAAGCGCTCCCGGCTGGCGGCCGAGCAGGGCGGGGACCTACCTGGCCCGGCATTCCGGCGGCTTCCGGGCGGCTCCCAGCCCGGCAGTCAATCGCATCTCCAACCGGGTGCCCGCCAGCCGGCCTTCCTGCTTGCGCCGGGACAGAGCCAGGGAACCCTCGGCCTGATCGCCGACGGCAACGGCCAGGTCATCCGGGCCGGCGTGCTCCAGAGCGACGGCTCGGCCGTTGCCCTGAGCGCGGGGCAGCAGGCCCAGATCGCCCGGACCCGGCCAGATGCCAAGCCCCACACCGCCGAACTGGGCGGCGATCTGGGGCCCTACCGGCTACTGGCTCAGCGGACTCCCGGCGGTGACGTTCTGATCACCGGGCTGCCCCTGGCTCCGGCCCGGACCGCGGCCTGGCAACTGGCGTTGGTGATCACCGGAGTGAGTCTGGCTGGCCTGCTGCTCGCCGCCCTGCTGGGCGCCGTGATCGTCCGCAGCACGCTGCGCCCGCTGCGCCGGGTGGCCGCCACGGCCCGCCAGGTGGCGCAGATCCCGCTGCACCGGGGCGAAGTCGCGCTCGGCGTGCGGGTGCCGGATCAAGACACCGACCAGCGCACCGAGGTCGGGCAGGTGGGGGCCGCGCTGAACCAGATGCTCGGCCACGTCGGCGCGGCGCTGTCCGCCCGCCAGGCCAGCGAGGCCCGGGTACGGCAGTTCGTGGCGGACGCCTCTCACGAGCTGCGAACGCCGCTGGCCGCGATCCGCGGGTACGCCGAGCTGACCCGCCGTGGTGGCCAGCAGGTACCGCCCGACGTCGCCCGGGCCATCAGCCGGGTCGAGTCCGAGGCGGTCAGGATGACCGCACTGGTGGAGGACTTGCTGTTGCTGGCGCGCCTGGACGAGGGCCGGCCGATGGAGCATGCTCCGGTCGATCTGACCCTGGTGCTGGTGGACGCCGTGTCCGACGCCCATGCGGCCGGTCCGGATCATCAATGGCAGCTCGATCTGCCCGATCAGCCGGTGCAGATCATGGGGGACGCAGCCCGGCTGCACCAGGTGGTGGCCAATCTGCTGGCCAACGCCCGGGTTCATACCCCGCCTGGCACAACGGTTCTGGTGTCACTCCGCTCAGCCGGCCCGGCCGGGCCCGGCACCGCATCACCGTTTGCTTCATCGGCCGGGTTCGAGATCGCTGTGGTGGACGACGGGCCCGGCATCGCCGCCGAGCTGCTGCCGGAGGTGTTCGAGCGGTTCGCCCGTGGCGACAGCTCGCGATCCCGCGCGGCCGGCAGCACCGGCTTGGGGCTGGCCATCGTCTCGGCCGTCGTCCAAGCCCACGGTGGCCACGTGTCGGTGGACAGCCACTCCGGCCGCACCGCCTTCATCGTCTGGCTTCCGGCGGCTCAGCAGTCCGGGCCGGAAAACCGGCCCGGCGGCCAGGATTCAGGCAGCGTCAAGATCAACGTCGGCGTCAGCTGAGCCTGCCCGCCCAGCAGGGGCCGGGGCCATCCGGGCCTGAGCTGTAGCGTTGGAGCTTCGTTTATCCCACGACGGGCAAGGAGTTGAGCATGAGCGCGTGGCGGGCTCTGCTGGTGGAGGGCATCCATCCGGACGCCGTCAGCAGCCTGCAGGCGGCTGGGTTCGAGGTCACCCTGCTGGAAAGGGCACTGGACGAGGACGAGCTGATCGAGCAGGCGCGCGGCGTTCAGCTGCTCGGCATCCGGTCCAAGACCCAGGTGACCGAACGGGTGCTGGATGGCCTGCCTGACCTGATGGCGGCCGGCGCTTTCTGCATCGGCACGAACCAGATCGACCTGGCCGCAGCCAGCTCTCGCGGCGTGGGCGTGTTCAACGCGCCGTTCTCCAACACCCGCAGCGTGGTCGAACTGGCGCTAGCCGAGATCATCGCGCTGACCCGGCGGTTGACCGAGAAGGACGCCCGGATGCACGCCGGGGTCTGGGACAAGTCGGCCGACGGCCTGCACGAGGTGCGCGGCCGCACCCTGGGCATCGTCGGCTATGGCAACATCGGCACCCAGCTGTCGGTGCTGGCCGAGAACCTGGGCATGGATGTGCTGTTCTATGACACCGCCGACCGGCTTCCGCTGGGCACGGCCAAGCCCTGTGCCAGCCTGCCGGAGCTGCTGCAGTCGGTGGACGTCGTCACCCTGCACGTCGATGGCCGGGCCGCCAACACCAACTTCTTCGGTGACGACGACTTCGCCCTGATGCGGCCGGGCAGCCTGTTCCTCAATCTGTCCCGGGGCTTCGTGGTCGACTATGAAGCCCTGCGCCGGCGGCTGGAGTCCGGCCATCTGGCTGGCGCGGCCATCGACGTCTTCCCGCTGGAGCCGAAAGGCCGCGGCGACGAGTTCGTTTCGCCACTGCGAGGGCTGCCGAACGTGATCCTCACTCCGCACATCGGCGGGTCGACCGAGGAGGCGCAGCAGGACATCGGCCGGTTCGTGGCCGGGAAGCTGCGCGACTACACGGTCACCGGGGGCACCGCGCTGAGCGTGAACCTGCCGCCGCTGATGCTGCCCGATCGCGGTGAGGGGCACCGGATCGTGCACATCCACCAGAACACGCCGGGGGTGCTGGCCGCGATCAACAGCATGTTCGCGGCGGAGAAGGTGAACATCGACGGGCAGGCTCTGGCCACCCGGGGGGAGGTCGGCTACGTCGTCACCGATGTGGCCGCTGACCTGCCTGATTCGGTGCTGATTGGGCTCAGCCAGCTGCCCGAGACGATCCGGTTGCGGGTGCTCTCCTGATAGTGGTTTTCCTCGATAGCGCCACGATCAGTGGGCGTTGTCGGCCAAACTGCCCGGCGTGACCGGCTTCGCGGAACTCCCTCGTTCGGCCGCCTGGCGGCATCTGGGCGGGCGAGATGGCTTCGAAGTGGCCTTCTTGCGGGCCGGCCTGGACGGCATCGTGCTGACCGGGACCAGCCTCGGTGTCGAGGATGGCAGTCCCTGGGCGGTCGAATATGTGATCGAGCTGGATCCGGCCTGGATCACCCGCCGAGCCGTGGTCACCACCCGGTCCGGCTCGGTCCAGCGAAGTGTGTCCCTGCACTCGGCCGGGCCCGGCAGCTGGCTGGTGGACGGCCAACCGGCGCCCGAGCTGACCGGCTGCGCCGACGTGGATCTGGACGTGTCGGCTCTGACCAATGCGGTTCCGGTACATCGGCTGCGTCTGGACCTGGCCAGCCTGAACGACGACGGGCAGTTGGACGACGTGTCAACCCCGGCCCCCGCCGTCCTGGTGTCCGCGCTCGATCTCGCCGTGGCCCGGCTGGACCAGACCTACCGGCCCCGGGCGGGCACCGGCTCGCTGGTGTTCGACTATCAGGCTCCGGCTTTCGGCTTCCGAGCCGACATCAGCTACGACCATGCCGGGCTGGTGAACGACTACCCGGGCATCGCCGTGCGGGTCAGCTGATCCTTACCCGCCAGGCCAGCAGCCCGACATCATCGTCCGGCCACTGGCTGGGTCCATTGTCCGGTAACCGGCCGGCTGCGCCAAGTCGCCAATGGACGACCTGGTCAGGCCCACTGGATGACGTCGGAGTGATCGAGCCGGGGCAGCCGCGGGAACCACGGGTCCTCCCCCGGATGACCGATGTTGACCACCAGGATTGACCGGAACCGTCCGTCAGCGAAGAACTCCCGGTCCACCCCCTGCCGATCGAAGCCACCCATCGGGCCCGCGGCCAGCCCAGCCGCCCGCACGGCGAGGATGAAATAGCCCGCCTGCAGAGCTGAGCTGAACCGTCCGGTCGCCTCGCGAGCCGCGTCATCGCCGGCGAAGTCATCGCGGATCTGCGGCCGATGCGGCAGCAGGCCGGGCATGTGCTCATGGAACTCGGTGTCCAGGGCCAGCACGGCGATCGCCGGTGCGGACGCCGTCTTGGCCCGGTTGCCCTCGTTCAGATGCGGGATCAGGCGGTGCTTGCCCTCCTCCGTGCGGAGGTAGAGGACCCGCATCGGCTGGGTGTTGGCAGCGCTGGGTCCCCATTTGGCCAGGTCCCAGATCTCGGCCAGTTCCTGATCGGTCACCGGAATCGGGGCGAAGCTGTTGGCCGTGCGCGCCTGCGTGAACAGCACGGCCCGAGCCTGGTCGTCGAGCTTGCCCAGCCTGGTCTGCCCCTCCGGCTGCGCCGAATCGCTCAGCTCAGGAAGGTTCTCGGTAACGGTCACAGCACTTCTCTCATCGACAGCGGATGGAACAGAGCGAGTGGTTGAACACTGAACTACTCGCTCTCATTCCAGGGCCGCGGAGAGCCTTGGCCGGGCCGGTGCCGGAAGATCAGGACGTGGATTCGACCACGTACAAGGTGTTGCCATCCGGATCGCGCAGGCTGAACATCGGCGGCACACCGGGCCAGCGCTGCAGTTCAGGATCGACGTCGACACCACGCTCAGCCAGCCCGGCATGATCCACCGCCGCGTCCTGCGTGGCCAGCCGGATGCCCGAGTCGATCCCCGGGGAAACGCCGCCGGGCGGCGCCAGCGCGACCGTGGTCTGCCCTCCTGGCGGCGCGACCTCGATCCAGCGCTGACCGCCGTTGAACTGGGCGTCCACCCGGACCTCGAAGCCCAGCGTGCCCACATAGAAGTCCCGGGCCCGGTCCGGGTCCGATACCGGCAGAGAGACCGTCCGGACTGCCGTGATACCTGTCTTGCCGAGATCCGCCATCGTCGCCTCCTGAAGCTGACGCCATCATTTGACGCTTAGGGTAGGAGGAGCAGTACCGCCAGCTCACAACCCGGAGGTCCGCGAATGGCGTCAGCACCCAGCATCCACAGCGAAGTGGAGATCAAACTGGACGCCGATGCCGAATTCGTACTTCCTGATCTGCGCGGCCTGCCTGGTGTCGCGACCGTCGAAGCGGGCCAGACCGAGAACCTGAGTGCCTTCTATCTGGACACCGCAGACTTGCGATTAGCTCGGCACGGCAGCACTTTTCGGCGCCGTAGCGGCGGCCGGGACGAAGGCTGGCATCTCAAGCTGCCAGCCGGCAAGGAAGGCCGGACCGAGGTCCGGGAGCCGATCGGTGACAGCGTTCAGGACGTTCCGGTCGCGCTGCTCTCCTTGATCCGGGCCCAGCTCCAAGGTCAAGCCGTGAACCCGGTGGCCCACATCTCGACTGAGCGCCGCCTGCTGCTGCTGAAGGGCGCGGACGGCGCCGTGCTCGCCGAAGTGGCCGACGACGCGGTCACCGCCGAAGCACTCGGCGACACCATGACCAGCGACTCGTGGCGCGAGATCGAGGTCGAGCTCGACCAGGGCGACGCGAACCTGCTCGAAGCCGCCCGCGACCGCCTGATCCAGGCCGGGGCGCGGCCAGCGACGGCGAAGTCCAAGCTGCAGCGCACCCTGGCTCAGCGCCTGTCCAGCCTTCCCTCGGGGCTGCAGGCTCGCGCACCAGCCGGGCGCGACGCCGGCTCGGTGGCGCTCGGTTACCTGTCCGAGCAGGCGGGCACCCTGGTTGCCGAGGATCCGAACGTCCGGATGGACATCAATGACGGCGTCCACCAGATGCGGGTCACCGCCCGCCGGTTGCGTTCGGCCCTGGCCACCTTCCGCCCGTTGTTCGCCCCGGACGCCGGGGAGCCGCTGAGAGCCGAGCTCAAGTGGCTGGGCGGCGTGCTCGGAGCTGCCCGCGACGCCGAGGTGATGCGTAAGCAGCTCAAGCGCGAGCTGCAGGAGTTACCGCCCGAGCTGGTGCTCGGCCCGGTGGCCCGCCGGATCGATCTCGAGCTCAACTCGGCCTACCAGCAGGCCCACAGCGCGGCGATCGAGACCCTGGACGGGCAGCGGTACCTGCGCCTGATCCAGGATCTCGAGGCGTTCATCGAGCGGCCGCCGCTGAGCCAGCGAGCCACCGCGCGCGCCACGGCCGAAGTGCGCCGGCGGGTGGCCAAGGCCTGCCGCCGGGTCGAGC
>CAXUFS010000115.1:0-8608 GCA_964250315.1 uncultured Kineosporia sp.
GGCCTACCCACCGTTCGGTGAACCGGCTGACCTGGACGCCGGCGAGACCAGGACCCGGACGCCGTCCACCGGTGCCCGTCCGCCGGAGCCGCCCCGGGAACCGCCGCGCCTGCTCGGCGTCTGGTGCGACGCCGGCCACGTCACCTCTCCGGACCGGCCCGAGTGCCGGGTCTGCGGGTTGCCCGTACCACCGCAGGCGCCAATCCTGGTCGCCCGCCCGCCGCTGGGAGTGCTGGTCTTCGACAACGGCGACCGGGTGGTCATCGATCAGCCGGTGATCCTGGGCCGCGACCCGAAGCCGGTGACCTCCCCCGACCCTGAACCGCCGGTGCTGCACCCGGTGCACAGCCCGACCGGTCAGGTGTCCCGTACCCATGCCGAGGTCCGGGCCTCCGGCTGGGATGTCGTGCTGACCGACCTCGAAGCGATGAACGGGACAGCGGTGACCGGACCGGGGCAGGCTCCGATGGCGATCGAACCAGGAGTGCCGATCGTGCTGAGCGCCGGCTCCCGGGTTGACCTGGGGGGCGAGACCGGCTTCGTCTTCGAGATCGAGGAATGAGCCTCCGCGGGTGTGCCTAGTGCCCTGCGTTCAAAGAACCTTGACGGTTTCCGGGCCCCTGGCACGCACATCGCTTCGCCCGGCTCCCTCGGCGGGCTCCAGCCCGCCTTCACTCGCCGGTCTTGCGCTGCACGCACCAAGACCCCGGCTACCGTTCAAGAACCTTCGACGCAAGGCACTAGCTGGCGATCAGGCCGGCTGCGGGGCTGTCCAAGGACGGCGCCGGGTTCCGGCCGCCGCGAGTGAGGTATGCCGTGGCCACGGCCAGATCGACCACGGCGATTGCGGCGTACAGCGGCCGCGAATGCCCGTCCAGCGGTAGCGCGATCACCGCGATCACCGCCGCGGTCACGAACGCAGCGTTGAAGATCACGTCGTAGAAGGCGAAGACCCTTCCCCGGTACGCATCCTCGACCGACTCCTGGACCACGGCGTCGACGCAGATCTTGGCCGCCTGCCCGGTCAGGCCCAGCCCGAAGGCAGCGGCCAGCGCGAACGGCCATCCGAACACGAACATCAGCGCGAACTGGATCAACCCGGCGCCGGCCACGCACCCGCCGATCCAGCGCCAGGTTCCGATCCGGGCCACCGCCACCGGTGTCAGCAATGCCGCCGCGCCGATGCCCACTCCGGTCGCCCCCACTGCCTGGCCCAGCCGGGCCAGCCCGGCGTTCACATCGGCCGGGTCACTGAAGTAATTGCGGCACAACAGCATCACGCTGATCGTCATCAACCCGTAGCCGATCCGGTGAACGCCGATGATGGCCAGGGCATCCCGGGCCGGACGGCGCTGGCGGACGTGCTGGGCGCCGGCTCGGACGTCGTGCAGAACGTCGCGCCCGGCCGCGACCATCGAATGCCAGGACAGCGGTGCGGCCACATCCGGGCCGAGCAGGCCCGGTCGCATCCGGGTCGCCAGGAGTGCCGAGGCGGCATAGCCGGCCGCGGCCAGCAGCAGGATCACCGCGTTGGCCGGGTTGCCCTCGCCGATGAGCAGCCGCGGCAGGTAGCCGAGGCTGGCGCCGGCGATGGCCGCGACCGTGCCGCTGGTCGGCGACACCGCATTGGCCATCACCAGCTCGCCGCCCGGTACGACGCGAGGCAGGCAAGCGCCCAGCCCGGCCAGGAAGAACCGGTTCAGCGACAGGCAGAGCAGGGCGACCACGTACAGCCAGAGCTGCGGGCTGCCCGCCAGTACCAGCCCGGCCACTCCGGTCACCATCAGCGCCCGGAGGGCGTTCACCACCAGCAGGATCTGGCGCCGCGGCCAGACATCCAGCAGCACCCCGGCGAAGGGGCCGAGCAGAGTGTAGGGCAGCAGCGTGATCACTGCGGCCAGGGCGGCGGCCTGAGGGGTGGCCTCACGCTCGGGGGAGAAGAAGACCAGGCTGGCCAGGCCGACCTGGAACGCGCCGTCGCTGGCCTGCGAACTCAGCCGGACCACGAAGAGGCGGCGGAAGTCCTGCCCGTGCAGGACGATCCGCAGATCCTTGACGAACGACCGTTCCGCAGCCACTCGCTCCAGCTTAGATCGCGCCGCTCCCAAGAGCGCCGGCTCAGCCCGCGAATGCGTGGCCGATACGCCGCTTCCGCGGGCCGAGCTGGCGATCACGGAAGAAGGGGTCCTCAGGAGCCAGCGATGAAGAACTCCAGCTCGGTGCGGCCCTGGGTGTCCTCCATCTGCACCGGCGGGGACTTCATCAGGTACGCCGAGGCGGCGAACACCGGGCCGCCGATGCCCCGATCGAGCGCGATCTTGGCTGCTCGGACGGCGTCGATGATCACCCCGGCGGAGTTCGGCGAGTCCCAGACCTCGAGCTTGTACTCCAGGTTGAGCGGCACGTCGCCGAACGCGCGGCCCTCCAGCCGGACGTAGGCCCACTTTCGGTCGTCGAGCCACTGCACGTAGTCCGAAGGCCCGATGTGAACGTTCCGCGAACCCAGGTCATGGTCGATGTTCGACGTCACGGCCTGGGTCTTGGAGAGTTTCTTGGACTCCAGCCGCTCCCGTTCGAGCATGTTCTTGAAGTCCATGTTGCCGCCGACGTTGAGCTGGTAGGTGCGGTCGAGTACCACCCCGCGGTCCTCGAACAGCCTGGCCAGCACCCGGTGGGTGATGGTGGCTCCGACCTGGCTCTTGATGTCGTCGCCCACGATCGGCACGCCGGCCTGCTCGAACTTGGCCGCCCATTCCGGGTCCGAGGCGATGAACACCGGCAGCGCGTTCACGAAGGCCACGTGCGCGTCGATCGCGCACTGGGCATAGAACTTGTCCGCATCCTCCGAACCGACCGGCAGATAGGACACCAGCACGTCGGCGCGGGCCTCGCGCAGCGCGGCCACCACGTCGATCGGCTGCTCGTCGGACTCCTCGATGGTCTGCCGGTAGTACTTGCCCAGCCCATCCAGGGTGTTACCGCGCTGCACGGTGATGCCGGTCAGCGGCACGTCGGTGATCTTGATGGTGTTGTTCTCACTGGAGTTGATCGCATCGGCCAGGTCGAAGCCGACCTTCTTGGCGTCGACGTCGATGGCCAGCACGAACTCGATGTCGCGGACGTGGTAGTCACCGAACTGAACATGCATCAGGCCAGGAACGGTGGTCTCGGGATCGGCGTCCCGGTAGTACTGCACGCCTTGGACCAGGGACGACGCGCAGTTGCCGACGCCGACGATCGCGACACGGACGGAACCCATTTCGTTTTTCTCCTTTGTGTTCTGCGGCCTTCAGCGGTCGGCCGGATCGGGGGATTCAGTGAAAAGTCCTGTACCAGAGGTAGTTTCATCGTCCGGAGGATGAGTCATCCGGCTGCCGCGCTCGGTGTCGATCAGTTCGGTCAGCCAGCGCACCTCGCGCTCCACCGACTCCAGCCCGTGGCGCTGCAGTTCCAGGGTGTAGCTGTCGCGGCGCTCGCGGTTGCGCAGCATCGCCTGGCGGACGCCGTCGAGCCGTTCCTCCAGCCGGGTGCGGCGCCCCTCCAGGATCTGCAGCCGGGTGGCGGCGTCGGTCCGGCCGAAGAAGGCGAAGTGGATGTCGAACCGCTCGTCCTCCCAGGCGGCCGGCCCGGGATGGCTGACCAGTGACTGGAACCGCTCCTTGCCCTCGGCGGTCAGCTGATAGACGATCCGGGCCCGCCGGGCGGCCAGCGCCGGAAGCTCGGGCAGCTGGGGCGGTTCGGCAGACTGCTCGCGGATCCAGCCGGTGTCGAGCAGCCCTTTCAGGCAGGGATAGAGCGTGCCGTAGGAGAGCGCGCGGAAGGGACCGAGCAGGGCGTTCAGCCGTTTGCGCAGCTCATAGCCGTGCATCGGGGTCTCGTGCAGGAGGCCGAGGACGGCCAGCTCGAGCACGTCTCCTCGACGCCCCATCCCGTCCCCTTCGCCGCTCATCGGTAGCTTGGCCAGACTGCAGACTGCCCCGTTACATCCATTCGATGTATCGAAACGATATATTGAGCCGTCTCGCGGACAATACGATGCCTTTGCCCGTTTGACAAGATCTAGGCCTGCGCGGGCGCCGATCCCTGCGGACGCTTCGCAGGGCACCATTGGTGTTCCGGCGGGCGCGCCGCGTGAGCTGATCGTCGCGGACTAGGGCCTTAACAGATCGGGGCCGTAGTCTGCGGAGCGCAGATGCACAGCGAGCGAGGCCGGCGGCGTTCAACGACGAGCCGGGGGCGGCGCGCTCGGAGCACAACGATCGGAGTCTGGTGGCACCTCGAACATCCACACCTTCTGGCCGGGATCCCGGCCAGAAGGTGTGGATGTTCGAGGTGCCACCAGACTCCGATCGTTGTGCTCCGAGCGCGCCGCCCCCGGCTCGTCGTTGAACGCCGCCGGCCTCGCTCGCTGTGCATCTGCGCTCCGCAGACTACGGCCCCGATCTGTTAAGGCCCTAGTCCGCGACGATCAGCTCACGCGGCGCGCCCGCCGGAACACCAATGGTGCCCTGCGAAGCGTCCGCAGGGATCGGCGCCCGCGCAGGCCTAGATCTTGTCAAACGGGCAAAGGCATCGTATTGTCCGCGAGACGGCTCAATATATCGTTTCGATACATCGAATGGATGTAACGGGGCAGTCTGCAGTCTGGCCAAGCTACCGATGAGCGGCGAAGGGGACGGGATGGGGCGTCGAGGAGACGTGCTCGAGCTGGCCGTCCTCGGCCTCCTGCACGAGACCCCGATGCACGGCTATGAGCTGCGCAAACGGCTGAACGCCCTGCTCGGTCCCTTCCGCGCGCTCTCCTACGGCACGCTCTATCCCTGCCTGAAAGGGCTGCTCGACACCGGCTGGATCCGCGAGCAGTCTGCCGAACCGCCCCAGCTGCCCGAGCTTCCGGCGCTGGCCGCCCGGCGGGCCCGGATCGTCTATCAGCTGACCGCCGAGGGCAAGGAGCGGTTCCAGTCACTGGTCAGCCATCCCGGGCCGGCCGCCTGGGAGGACGAGCGGTTCGACATCCACTTCGCCTTCTTCGGCCGGACCGACGCCGCCACCCGGCTGCAGATCCTGGAGGGGCGCCGCACCCGGCTGGAGGAACGGCTCGACGGCGTCCGCCAGGCGATGCTGCGCAACCGCGAGCGCCGCGACAGCTACACCCTGGAACTGCAGCGCCACGGGCTGGAGTCGGTGGAGCGCGAGGTGCGCTGGCTGACCGAACTGATCGACACCGAGCGCGGCAGCCGGATGACTCATCCTCCGGACGATGAAACTACCTCTGGTACAGGACTTTTCACTGAATCCCCCGATCCGGCCGACCGCTGAAGGCCGCAGAACACAAAGGAGAAAAACGAAATGGGTTCCGTCCGTGTCGCGATCGTCGGCGTCGGCAACTGCGCGTCGTCCCTGGTCCAAGGCGTGCAGTACTACCGGGACGCCGATCCCGAGACCACCGTTCCTGGCCTGATGCATGTTCAGTTCGGTGACTACCACGTCCGCGACATCGAGTTCGTGCTGGCCATCGACGTCGACGCCAAGAAGGTCGGCTTCGACCTGGCCGATGCGATCAACTCCAGTGAGAACAACACCATCAAGATCACCGACGTGCCGCTGACCGGCATCACCGTGCAGCGCGGTAACACCCTGGATGGGCTGGGCAAGTACTACCGGCAGACCATCGAGGAGTCCGACGAGCAGCCGATCGACGTGGTGGCCGCGCTGCGCGAGGCCCGCGCCGACGTGCTGGTGTCCTATCTGCCGGTCGGTTCGGAGGATGCGGACAAGTTCTATGCCCAGTGCGCGATCGACGCGCACGTGGCCTTCGTGAACGCGCTGCCGGTGTTCATCGCCTCGGACCCGGAATGGGCGGCCAAGTTCGAGCAGGCCGGCGTGCCGATCGTGGGCGACGACATCAAGAGCCAGGTCGGAGCCACCATCACCCACCGGGTGCTGGCCAGGCTGTTCGAGGACCGCGGGGTGGTACTCGACCGCACCTACCAGCTCAACGTCGGCGGCAACATGGACTTCAAGAACATGCTCGAACGGGAGCGGCTGGAGTCCAAGAAACTCTCCAAGACCCAGGCCGTGACGTCGAACATCGACCATGACCTGGGTTCGCGGAACGTTCACATCGGGCCTTCGGACTACGTGCAGTGGCTCGACGACCGAAAGTGGGCCTACGTCCGGCTGGAGGGCCGCGCGTTCGGCGACGTGCCGCTCAACCTGGAGTACAAGCTCGAGGTCTGGGACTCGCCGAACTCCGCCGGGGTGATCATCGACGCCGTCCGAGCAGCCAAGATCGCGCTCGATCGGGGCATCGGCGGCCCGGTGTTCGCCGCCTCGGCGTACCTGATGAAGTCCCCGCCGGTGCAGATGGAGGACACCCAGGGCCGCACCGAGCTGGAGTTCTTCATCGCTGGCTCCTGAGGACCCCTTCTTCCGTGATCGCCAGCTCGGCCCGCGGAAGCGGCGTATCGGCCACGCATTCGCGGGCTGAGCCGGCGCTCTTGGGAGCGGCGCGATCTAAGCTGGAGCGAGTGGCTGCGGAACGGTCGTTCGTCAAGGATCTGCGGATCGTCCTGCACGGGCAGGACTTCCGCCGCCTCTTCGTGGTCCGGCTGAGTTCGCAGGCCAGCGACGGCGCGTTCCAGGTCGGCCTGGCCAGCCTGGTCTTCTTCTCCCCCGAGCGTGAGGCCACCCCTCAGGCCGCCGCCCTGGCCGCAGTGATCACGCTGCTGCCCTACACTCTGCTCGGCCCCTTCGCCGGGGTGCTGCTGGATGTCTGGCCGCGGCGCCAGATCCTGCTGGTGGTGAACGCCCTCCGGGCGCTGATGGTGACCGGAGTGGCCGGGCTGGTACTGGCGGGCAGCCCGCAGCTCTGGCTGTACGTGGTCGCCCTGCTCTGCCTGTCGCTGAACCGGTTCTTCCTGGCCGGGCTGGGCGCTTGCCTGCCTCGCGTCGTACCGGGCGGCGAGCTGGTGATGGCCAATGCGGTGTCGCCGACCAGCGGCACGGTCGCGGCCATCGCCGGCGCCAGCCTCGGCTACCTGCCGCGGCTGCTCATCGGCGAGGGCAACCCGGCCAACGCGGTGATCCTGCTGCTGGCCGCGGCCGGCTATGCCGCCTCGGCACTCCTGGCGACCCGGATGCGACCGGGCCTGCTCGGCCCGGATGTGGCCGCACCGCTGTCCTGGCATTCGATGGTCGCGGCCGGGCGCGACGTTCTGCACGACGTCCGAGCCGGCGCCCAGCACGTCCGCCAGCGCCGTCCGGCCCGGGATGCCCTGGCCATCATCGGCGTTCACCGGATCGGCTACGGGTTGATGACGATCAGCGTGATGCTGTTGTGCCGCAATTACTTCAGTGACCCGGCCGATGTGAACGCCGGGCTGGCCCGGCTGGGCCAGGCAGTGGGGGCGACCGGAGTGGGCATCGGCGCGGCGGCATTGCTGACACCGGTGGCGGTGGCCCGGATCGGAACCTGGCGCTGGATCGGCGGGTGCGTGGCCGGCGCCGGGTTGATCCAGTTCGCGCTGATGTTCGTGTTCGGATGGCCGTTCGCGCTGGCCGCTGCCTTCGGGCTGGGCCTGACCGGGCAGGCGGCCAAGATCTGCGTCGACGCCGTGGTCCAGGAGTCGGTCGAGGATGCGTACCGGGGAAGGGTCTTCGCCTTCTACGACGTGATCTTCAACGCTGCGTTCGTGACCGCGGCGGTGATCGCGGTGATCGCGCTACCGCTGGACGGGCATTCGCGGCCGCTGTACGCCGCAATCGCCGTGGTCGATCTGGCCGTGGCCACGGCATACCTCACTCGCGGCGGCCGGAACCCGGCGCCGTCCTTGGACAGCCCCGCAGCCGGCCTGATCGCCAGCTAGTGCCTTGCGTCGAAGGTTCTTGAACGGTAGCCGGGGTCTTGGTGCGTGCAGCGCAAGACCGGCGAGTGAAGGCGGGCTGGAGCCCGCCGAGGGAGCCGGGCGAAGCGATGTGCGTGCCAGGGGCCCGGAAACCGTCAAGGTTCTTTGAACGCAGGGCACTAGGCACACCCGCGGAGGCTCATTCCTCGATCTCGAAGACGAAGCCGGTCTCGCCCCCCAGGTCAACCCGGGAGCCGGCGCTCAGCACGATCGGCACTCCTGGTTCGATCGCCATCGGAGCCTGCCCCGGTCCGGTCACCGCTGTCCCGTTCATCGCTTCGAGGTCGGTCAGCACGACATCCCAGCCGGAGGCCCGGACCTCGGCATGGGTACGGGACACCTGACCGGTCGGGCTGTGCACCGGGTGCAGCACCGGCGGTTCAGGGTCGGGGGAGGTCACCGGCTTCGGGTCGCGGCCCAGGATCACCGGCTGATCGATGACCACCCGGTCGCCGTTGTCGAAGACCAGCACTCCCAGCGGCGGGCGGGCGACCAGGATTGGCGCCTGCGGTGGTACGGGCAACCCGCAGACCCGGCACTCGGGCCGGTCCGGAGAGGTGACGTGGCCGGCGTCGCACCAGACGCCGAGCAGGCGCGGCGGTTCCCGGGGCGGCTCCGGCGGACGGGCACCGGTGGACGGCGTCCGGGTCCTGGTCTCGCCGGCGTCCAGGTCAGCCGGTTCACCGAACGGTGGGTAGGCC
>CAXUFS010000116.1:0-8571 GCA_964250315.1 uncultured Kineosporia sp.
CACCAGCGCCGCAGGCGTGCTCGCGGCCGGCGACCTGGCCAGGGCCTACAACGCTGCGGCGGGGCGGCGGCTGAGTGTCGAGCACTGGGGCGAGGCGCTGCGGATGGGCGAGATCGCGGGCCGTACGGCGGCGGGCGCGGATGACGAGTGGTCGAATCCGCCGGGATTCTGGTCGGAGATCGGGGACCACACGCTCAAGTACTCGGCCTGGGGGGACGGCTACGACCAGGTGCGGATGGTGGACCACGGTGGCGGGGCGTTCACCGCCTGGTACTGCGACAAGGACGGCGTGGCCGTCGGCGTGCTCACCCACCAGGCCGATGACGACTACGAGCAGGGCCAGCATCTGGTGGAAGCCCGCAAGCCGGCTCCGGCCCGCTGACGCTCACCTGTCCCAGCGCCTACGGTGCTGGTGTGACCGAGCTCCTCCACCCGGCGCCACCGCTGGCCGACGAGGTGGTGCGGTTGCGCCCGTGGCGGAAGTCCGACCTGCCCTCGATGCTGGTGTCGTACCAGGATCCGGTGGTGCAGCGGTTCGCCTGGCCGTTCACGACCCCTTATACCGAACAGGACGCCTGTACCTTCTTCGTCGAGCAGGAAGAGTGGAGGCGGCGCGGCGAGGAACTGAGCTTCGCTCTGGTCGATCCGGCCGGCGAGGAAGCCGTGTTCGGCGGCGGCAGCCTGAACAAGGTGGATCTCGATAAGGGGCTGGCGGCCGTCGGCTACTGGCTCGGACCGGCCGCGCGGGGCCGCGGAGTCGCCACCCACATGGTGCGGCTGGTTGCTGGCTGGGCGTTCGGCCAGCTCGGCGTGGCGCGTCTGGAGCTGACCTGTGGCCCGGACAACGCTGCCTCCCAGCGGGTCGCGGAGCGTTGCGGCTTCAGCCGGGAGGGGGTGCTGCGCTCGCACCTGCCGTTCAAGGGCGGGCGGCGGGACACGGTGGTGTTCAGCCTGCTGCCGGGCGAACTGCGCTAGACCCCCGGCCCCACCCGAGCTACTGCCCGATGAAGGGGCCCATCAGAGCAGCCGCCAGGGAGGGGCGGCGGGTGATCCGCTCCTCGGCATCGGCCACCGACATGGCCGACAGCCCGGCGTTCACCGCCAGCCAGCGCAGCGGTTCCGGTTCCCACCGCGGCGACCGGTGACCGACCCAGGGCAGCCGGGTCAGCCCGGAATCCTGTTCCAGGACCAGATCACTCAGCGTCCGCCCGGCCAGGTTGGAAGTGCCCACGCCGTCGCCGACATACCCACCGGCCCAGCCGATCCGGGTCTGCCGATCGAAGCCCACCGAGGCGTACCAGTCCCGGGGGATGCCCAGCGGGCCCCCCCAGGCGTGGGTGAAGTCGTCTGCCCCCAGCCCGGGGAACAGATCGCGCAGGGTGGCTCGCAACGCGGCGAAAACCCTGGCCGACCGGTCCTGTTCGGGCCGGATCCGGGACCCGAGGAAGTACGGCGCCCCCCGGCCACCGAAGGCCAGCCGATCGTCGGCGGTGCGCTGACCATAGATGATCAGATGCCGCTCGTCGTTGAAGGTCTGCCCCCGCCACAGCCCGGCCTGCTCCCAGAAGGAGGCCGGCAGTGGCGCGGTCGCGACCATCAGCGAATACACCGGCACCACCGCCCGCTGTGAGCCGGGCAGAGTTGCGGTCCAGGCCTCGGTGGCCCGGATCACCGACCGGGCTCGGACCCGGCCCTGCGCGGTCAGTACGGTGGCGCCGGCGCCGGCCCGGGACGCCGGAACCAGTTCCAGCGCCGGGGTCTGCTCGGCGATCACCGCCCCCATCCGTTCCACCACCTGCGCCAGCCCCCGGACCAGCTTGGCCGGCTGGATCCGCGCGCAGTGTGGCGAGAACACTCCGCCCAGAACGCCCTTGGCGCCGACCTGAGCGGACGCCTCCGCCGCTGGCAGCCAGCGCAGCCCGTCCACGCCGCCGAACTCCGCGTCGCAGACCACCTGCTCCCGGGCCCGGCGCAGCTGGGCGTCGCTGCGGGCCAGGTAGACCGAACCTCCAGGGGCGTAGTCACATTCGATGCCCTCGGCCGCCGCCACCGAGCCCACCTCAGCCACGGTTGCGTTCATCGCCCGGCGCATCGCCAGGGCCTGGCCGCGACCGTCCCGGCGAGCCAGCGCCTGGACCCCGGCCGGGAACAATGACGAACACCAGCCGCCGTTGCGGCCGCTGGCGCCGAAGCCGGCGATCTGCGCGTCCAGCACCAGAACCCGTAAGCCGGGAGCGGCCCGGAGCAGGTAGTAGGCGGTCCACAATCCGGTGAAGCCGGCTCCGACGATGCAGACGTCGGCCTCGGTGCTGCCATCGAGCTGCGGGCGCGGCTTCAGCGGATCGGTCGCCGAGATCTGATCCAGCCAGAGTGAGACCTGCCGGTAGTCGGCCGCGGTCAGCTGACCGTTGCTGGGTGCCCCTTCAGCCACGGACCGGCCACACCTTCAGTGCGGCCGGTGGTTCCAGTGGAAAGCGCAGGTCCGTTGCGGTGACCGGCGGACCCCAGGAACGGCGCAGCGCAACCACACCGGCCCAGACCGGGCGGTCCAGGTCCTCGGCGGCGTCCTCCGGCTCGGAGTCCGACACCTTCAGCGACCACGAATCCAGTGGCATGGCCAGGATCAGGGTTGCTGCCAGTTCCTTGGCTGAGGGTGCCCTCGGACCATCCGGGTCGTCCAGCCCCGGCAGCAGGCGAGCGGATAGAACCGCCAGTGCGGAACGTTTTTCAGCCTCCGGGACGGCGGCGAAGGATCCGAACACCATCGCGCAGCGGTACTGCATCGACGACTCGAACTGGCTGCGCGCCACCACCACGCCGTCCAGCAGAGTCACTGTGAGACAGGTCGGGACGCCGCCGGCCAGCGTGCGGAAGGCCTGGGAGGCGGCCGACCCGTGGATCAGCAACCGGTCGCCGTCTCGGGCCACCCCCACCGGAACGACCGCCAGCCGCTGCGCCGACGGCACCGCGACGTGCGCCACCAGCGCCTCGTCCAGGACGGCGTCCAGCGCAGCCCGGGAGCGGATCTGCTTCTCCGGCAGTCGCCTGACCCGCAATGGATCACGAGTCACAACAGCTCCGGCCGCAACACCGTCACAGCTGGTCCCAGGCCCGGGTCAGCACGTCCCGCAACATGCCCTCGATCTGGCCGAACTCGGCCGGGCCGATGATCAGCGGCGGGGACAGCTGGATGACCGGGTCGCCGCGGTCGTCGGCCCGGCAGTACAGCCCGGCTTCGAACAGGGCCTTGGACAGGAAACCGCGCAGCAGCCGCTCGCTCTCCTCGTCGTTGAAGGTCTCCCGGCTCTCCTTGTCCTTGACCAGTTCGATCCCGTAGAAGTACCCCTCGCCGCGGACGTCGCCCACGATGGGCAGGTCGAGCAGCTTCTCCAGCGAGGCCCGGAAGGCCGGTGCGTTGTCCCGGACGTGCTGCAGCAGGCCCTCGCGTTCGAAGATGTCGAGGTTGGCCAGCGCCACCGCGGACGACACCGGGTGGCCCCCGAAGGTGTAGCCGTGCGGGAAATAGGTTGTGCCGGAACGGAACGGCTCGAACAGCCGGTCGCTGGCGATCATCGCGCCGATCGGGGAGTAGCCGCTGGTCAGTCCCTTGGCGCAGGTGATCATGTCCGGGACGAATCCGAACTCCGAACAGCCGAACATGCCACCGACCCGCCCGAACCCGCAGATCGTCTCGTCCGAGACCAGCAGCACGTCGTACTCGTCGCAGATCTCCCGCACCCGCTCGAAATAACCTGGCGGCGGCGGGAAACAGCCACCCGAGTTCTGCACCGGCTCCAAGAACACCGCCGCCACCGAGTCGGGGCCCTCGAACTCGATCGCCTCGCCGATCCGGTCGGCGGCCCAGCGGCCGAAATGCTTGGGGTCGTCCCGCAGTTCGGCTGGAGCCCGGTAGATGTTGGTGTTGGGCACCTTGAAACCGCCCGGCACCAGCGGCTCGAACGGCACCTTGGCCTCGGGGATGCCGGTGATCGAGAGTGCGCCCTGCGGTGTGCCGTGGTAGGCGATGGCGCGCGAGATCACCTTGTGCTTGGCCGGTTTTCCGGTCAGCTTGAAGTACTGCTTGGCCAGCTTCCAGGCCGTCTCCACCGCTTCGCCGCCGCCGGTGGTGAAGAACACCCGGTTCAGGTCGCCCGGAGCGTAACCGGCCAGCCGCTGCGCCAGCTCGATCGCCTTCGGGTGCGCGTAGGACCAGAGTGGGAAGAACGCCAGCTCCCGCGCCTGCGCGGCGGCGGCGTCAGCCAGCTCGGCCCGGCCGTGCCCCGCCTGCACGGTGAACAGCCCGGCCAGCCCATCCAGGTAGGAGCGGCCGTGCACGTCCCAGATCCGGGCGCCCTCGCCACGCACGATCACCGGCACCTCCCCGCCGTCCTCGAACACCGAGTGACGGGTGAAGTGCATCCAGAGGTGATCGCGGGCTGAGGCGCTCAGTTCGGCGGCGTCCAGTGCGGAGGTGGCGAGCACGGGTTCCTGCGGTGTGGTGGTCATCTGGTTCCCCAGTTGTAGAGCTGCTTGCGCAACTTCAGATAGACGAAGGTTTCGGTACTGCGGACCCCGGCCAGGCCGCGGATCCGGCTGCTGACCAGGTCGAGCAGGTGATCGTCGTCCTCACACACCACCTCGGCCAGCAGGTCGAACGATCCGGCGGTGACCACGACGTAGTCCACCTCGGCCAGCTCGGCCAGCGCGTCCGACACCGGGCCGATCTCGCCCTCCACCCGGACGCCGATCATCGCTTGCCGGGCGAAGCCCACCTGCATCGGATCGGTGACCGCGACGATCTGCATCACCCCGGAGTCGAGCAGCCGCTGCACCCGCTGCCGGACGGCCGCCTCGGACAGCCCGACCGCCTTGCCGATAGCGGCGTAGGGACGCCGGCCGTCCTCCTGCAGCTGCTCGATGATTCGTTTGGAGATGTCGTCCAGCACGGGCGCGGCGGGACGCGTCCCACTGGCTCGAATGGTCACGCTTCGATCCTGACGCTTACACGGTCAGCAGGCAAGCGAATCCGTCGTCTGGCGCCGCGATTATCACTGAATCATCAGTGGTGACGGCTTCACCCTGCCGAATACCGCGGAGGGCGGCGTAGAGTGCGGCTCATCCGACGCTCTGCCCGCCTGTGCTGGAGGTCCTTTCGTGAGCTCGCCCCGAGTCCTTCGCAACTTCGTCAATGGCGAATACCGCGATCCGGAGAACCAGACCACCGGCGACATCATCGATCCCTCCACGGCGGAGGTGGTGGCCACCGCCCCGGTGTCCGGCGCGGCCGACGTCGACGCGGCCTATCAAGCGGCCAGCGCCGCCTTCGAGGGCTGGTCCAACGTCACCCCGGCGGAACGGCAGAAGGCCCTGCTCAAGATCGCGGATGCGATCGAGGCGCGCGCGGACGACCTGGTCAAGCTGGAGGCGGCCAACACGGGCAAGCCGCACGCCCTGACCGCCAGCGAGGAGGTCCCGCCGATGGTGGATCAGATCCGGTTCTTCGCCGGCGCCGCCCGCGTTCTGGAGGGCCGCTCGGCGGGGGAGTACATGGCCGGGCACACTTCCTGGGTCCGCCGGGAGCCGATCGGCGTGATCGGGCAGGTGACCCCCTGGAACTACCCGATGATGATGGCGGTCTGGAAGTTCGCCCCGGCGATCGCGGCCGGCAACACCGTGGTGCTCAAGCCGAGCGACACCACGCCGGAGACCACCCTGCTGCTGGCCGAGATCGCGGCGGAGTTCCTGCCGGCTGGGGTGTTCAACGTGATCACCGGTGACCGGGACACCGGCCGGGCCCTGATCGAGCACCCGATCCCGCAGATGGTGGCCATCACTGGCTCGGTGCGGGCCGGCATGCAAGTGGCTGGGGCGGCCGCCGCCGACGTCAAGCGCGTGCACCTGGAACTGGGCGGCAAGGCGCCGGTAATGGTGTTCGACGACGCCGACCTGGAGGCCGCCGCCGAGGCGATCGCGGTGGCCGGCTACTTCAACGCGGGGCAGGACTGCACCGCCGCCACCCGGGTGCTGGCCGGCCCGCGGGTCTACGACGACTTCGTGTCCGCACTGGCCGAGCAGGCCAAGGAGGCCAAGGTCGGGATGCCGGACGACGAGGACGCCCTGCTCGGGCCGGTGAACAGCGCCCGCCAGCTGTCGGCGGTCTCCGGGTTCCTGGATCGGCTGCCGGACCACGCCAAGGTGGCGGCGGGCGGCTCGCGGGCCTCCGATCTGGGCGACGGCTTCTTCTACCAGCCAACCGTGGTGGCCGACCTGACCCAGGACGACGAGATCATCCAGAACGAGGTGTTCGGGCCGGTGATCACCGTGCAGCGGTTCTCCGATGAGGACGAGGCGCTGCGCTGGGCCAACGGGGTTCAGTACGGGCTGGCTTCCAGCGTCTGGACCAAGGATTTCGGCCGGGCGATGCGGATGTCCAAGCGGCTGGACTTCGGCTGCGTGTGGATCAACACCCACATTCCGCTGGTGGCCGAGATGCCACACGGCGGGTTCAAGCACTCCGGCTACGGCAAGGACCTGTCTGTGTACGGGCTGGAGGACTACACCCGGATCAAGCACGTGATGGCCGCCATTGACTGAGGTCCAGATCGGGAGAGCGCGTGGTCTCCCACTCTGGCTGGATCCAGATTCCGGCGAACCGGGCGCGGCCGGTCCGGTCCCGCCGAGAGCCGCCCTGGACAATGACCTGCGAGCTGATCTGGCCGTGGTCGGCGGCGGCCTGACCGGGTTGTGGACGGCGCTGCTGGCGGCTGAGGCGCAGCCGGCCCGTCAGGTCGTGCTGGTCGAGGGGTCATCGCTGGGTTGGGCGGCCAGCGGCCGCAACGGCGGATTCTGCTCCTCCAGTCTGACTCACGGGCTGAGCAACGGGCTGGAGCGCTGGCCGGATGAGATGCCTGCACTGCTGCGGATGGGCCGCCAGAACCTGGACGCGATCGAGGCGACCCTGGCCCGCCACGGCATCGACTGCTCTTTCACCCGATCCGGCGAGCTGACCGTCGCGGTAGCCCCCTGGCAGCTGGAGGGGCTCCGGGAGCTGTACCAGGCCGGGCGTGACCTGGGCCAGAAGCTGGAACTGCTGGACGCCGGCCAGACCCGGGCCCTGGTGGACTCACCCACCTATCTGGGCGGCCTGCGGGATCCGGAGGGCACCGCCGTACTGGACCCGGGCCGGCTGGTCCGGGGCCTGGCCGCCGCCTGCGAACGGCTCGGGGTGAGGATCTTCGAGGGGTCGCCGGTCCGGCGGATCCGGGACGAGGGCGATCGGGTCGCACTCAGCGTCGATTCCCGGGCCGGCCGCTACCAGCTCAGCGCGCGCCGGGTGGTGCTGGGCACCAGCGCTTTTCCGTCTCCACTGCGCACGGTCCGGTCGTTCGTGGTGCCGGTCTGGGACCACGTGCTGGCCACCGAGCCGCTCACCCAGGCCCAGCGGGCCGCGATCGGATGGGCTGGGAGAGAAGGGCTTTCGGACGCGGGAAACCAGTTCCACTACTATCGGCTGACGGCCGGGGGCCGGCTGGTCTGGGGTGGCTACGACGCGCTCTACTACTACGGATCCAGTCTTTCCCCGTCCCGGATGCGCCGGGCGAGCACCGAGAATCAGCTGGCCAGGAACCTTTTCCGGACCTTTCCGCAGCTGTCCGGAGCGTTGATCACGCACGCCTGGGCCGGCTCGATCGACACCTGCACCCGGTTCACCGCCTTCTGGCGCCGGGCGATGGGCGGCAAGCTGGCCGCCGTCCAGGGCTACACCGGGCTCGGGGTCGGCGCCTCCCGGTTCGGCGCTCAGGTCGCGCTGGATCTGGTGGACGGCGCTCAGACCGAGCGGACGGCGCTGTCCATGGTCAGATCGTCGCCAATCCCGTTCCCGCCCGAGCCGTTCCGCTGGGCGGGCATCACGATGACCCGGCGCAGCATCGCCCGGGCGGACGCCAACCAGGGGAATCGCGATCTGTGGCTGCGCACCCTGGACCGGCTCGGCCTCGGTTTCGACTCCTGACCCAGCCCGAGTACGGGCAAGAGAATCAGCGCGGCAGCAGCAGGTCCAGCACCGGCCCGAGCATCGCGGCCACGGTCCGGGCGGAACGGATCTGCCGGCGCGACCAGCGGAATGGTGTTTCGCCGTAGCACTCCAGCATCCCCACCGGCTCATCCCGGCTGACGATCGGCACCAGCAGGCTGGTGGCCATTTGCAGGCTGCGCAGGACCTCCCACTCCGCTTCGTCGCCACCGTCCAGCCAGCTCTCGTCCACCGGGCCCGGGGTAGCCTTCGAGTGATCGTCGGGCAGATAGATGGGCACGATCCGGCGCTGTTCCATCGCCAGCCGGGTGATCGGGTAGTCATCCAGGGGGTAGGGGTTGCCGATGGCCAGCCCGAACGGCCCTTCCAGTGAGCGCAGATCGCTGCCGCCGGGGGTCAGCAGGCTGATCACCAGCAGGTCGGCCCCGAGCACCCCGGCATAGCCGGCGGTCAGCCTGGCCAGCTGGCTGAGGTTGGTCACCGAAGCCAGCCGGGACAGCAGGTGCTCGACCCCCACGTTGGCGTCCACCTGGAACGCT
>CAXUFS010000117.1:0-8560 GCA_964250315.1 uncultured Kineosporia sp.
CACCCCTGACCAGCGCCAGCGCGGGCCGCTCCGCGGGCAGCACCGGCCGCCCTGAGTGGTCCGGCTGCTCCCGATCCGGGAGTTGACTGGCTCTCAGTACAGTGGCGCTCACCATGGCACCCCATGCCCGCCGTGTTGCTGTGGCCGTGGCCGCAGTGCTCGGGCTGCCGCTCGGCCTGTTCATCGCTGTTGTCCTGGCGGCTCCAGCGCAGGCGCATGCCCAGCTGATCAGCACCACCCCGGCCGCCGGGCAGACGGTCAGCTCGGTCCCGGCCGTGCAGCTGGAGTTCAGCGGCGATGTGATTGCGATCGGCCTGCGGTTCCAGGTGATCGGTCCGGCCGGGCCGGCGATGCGAGGACTGCCCACGATCGCGGGACACATCGTCAGCCAGCCACTGGCGAGTTCGCTGGCCGATGGCGGCTATCTGGTCAACTGGCACGTGGTGCACGACGACGGGCATCCGGATTCGGGCACGTTCTCGTTCGTGCTGGCCAGCGGTCAGTCCGGCAATGGGTCCGGGGCCGGCCCGGCTGCCGGTTCCGGTGGCTCGTCGCCGCCAGCGACGCCGCAGACCCTGGCTGCGGTGCCGATCAGCGAACCGGCTGCGGATGAAGCCCCTGGCCTTCCACCGGTCTGGACCGGGCTCGGCCTGCTCGTGGTCGTCGCCGTCGTCGTCGTCGCGGTGGTGGTGGACCGCCGCCGCCGGGCGGAACCGGCTGGCCGCCGCTGATCGCCGCGTTCTGGCGTTCTACTGCGCTCCGCCGGCCCCTCCGGCCGGAAGCAGTCCGCGTAGCGCGTCCCAGCGAGCGATCTCGCAGCCATTCACCCGGGACAGCGACGAGCTGACCGGCTGGCCGAGGTAGGTGCCAGTGATCTTCGCGGTCTGCGGGCCGCCGTAGAGCTCAGTGCACATCAGCCCCTTGCCGACCGGAGGCAGCCCGGTCTTCGCCCCCTTGGCCAGCGCCGCGCAGGCCCGGGCCGGATCGGGATGGGTGCCGCCGGGCGCCGTCGTGGCCGCGTCAGCCGCGGGGCAGGTCAGGGTCCAGGTGCTGGGCCGGCCTGCTCCGCCGTCCATCACGATCTTGAGATCCGTCACTGCAGCGGCCGGACCCGCGGACGCCCGCGACGCCGTGCCCGGCTCATCCACGGTGATGGCGTCGGGTGCGGCTGCGCAGCCAGCCACCAGCATGGCGGCCAGCCCAGCGGTCAGGCACCCCAGCACGCTGCGCATGGGCACAGCCGGCTCCTGGCGGTGCTTCATCTGCCAGTCCTCCTTGCGGTGTCCGGCTAACCTGGTTCTCCTTCGACGCTGCGGATGGCTGCCCGGTTCCACCCATCCGCCGCGTGAATGACAGGATGCCGCCAGCGGAGTCCCGCGCGATCCCGACCACGACCGTGCCGAAGGATTACAGGATGTTCCCACCGCAGGTCCCAGCCATCGACGTCTCGTCTGTACCGGCGGACGCCGTCATTCTCGACGTCCGGGAGCCGATCGAGTGGTCGGGCGGGCACATCGGCGGCGCGCTGCACATCCCGCTGGGCGAACTGCCGTCCAGGCTGGGCGATTTGCCGGATGACGGCGAGGTGCTGGTGATCTGCCGCTCGGGTCAGCGGTCGGCCCGGGCCGTGCAGTGGCTCAATCAGAACGGGTACGACGCCATCAACGTGGCAGGCGGAATGGGCGCATGGCAGGACGCCGGCCGGGAGATGGTGAGCGAGACCGGTGAACCGCCGACAGTTCGTTGAGCGCCGCAGCCAGATCGGCGCCGAGCCCGCCGCCAGTGCCCGGGGGCAGACCGGCTCGCATGTCGGCGTGCCGGCTCAGCGCCACCGGCAGCGGCCCGCCGTGAACCTGACCGATCTGGGTGAGCCGGGTCCCGGCGCAGAGCTGGTCGAGCACTTGGGTCCGGCCTTGCAGCAACTGGCCGCGCAGCCAGAACCCGCGCTTGGATCCCGGCCCCGGAACACGGGCCTGGCCTGGAAGAACGAGCTGCTCGAACTGTTCGACGCGCAGGCCACCAGTCGATGGCTGGACGTCGCGGCCCGCCGGTTGCGCGCCGCTGGGGCCGGTCACTACACGATCGGCTCGGCCGGGCACGAGGGCAACGCGGCGGTGGCGCTGAGTCTGCGCTCGACCGATCCCGCCCTGTTGCACTACCGGTCCGGCGCCTTCTACCTGGCCCGGGCCACCCAGGCCGGGCACGGCACCGGAATCCTGGACATCGCGCTCGGCCTGGTGGCATCGTCCGATGAGCCGATCGCCGGTGGACGGCACAAGGTCTTCGGCCACCCGGACCTGGCCGTGATCCCGCAGACCTCCACCATCGCCAGTCACCTTCCGCGGGCCACCGGGATCGCCTGGACCATCGGGCGCCAGCAATGGCTGAAGCACTCACCGCGAGACGCACTGCGCTGGCCGGACGACTCGGTGGTGGTCGCCAGCTTCGGTGACGCTTCGGCCAACCACAGCACCGCGGCGGGGGCGATCAACGCGGCCACCTGGGCGGCCCACCAGCAGGTGCCGATGCCGCTGCTGCTGGTCTGTGAGGACAACGGGCTGGGCATCTCCGTACCCACCCCGGTGAACTGGATCCGGAACCTGTTCGAGCACCGGGCCGGGTTGGAGTACTTGGCCGCCGACAGTGCCGAAGATCCCCGGGACCTGCTCAAGATTTGTTGTCAGGCAACGGATCTGGTCCGAACCGAGCGCCGTCCGGTGCTGCTGCACCTGCGCTGTGTACGGATCGGGGGGCACGCCGGATCGGACGCCGAGGCCGGCTATCGCCGTCCCAGCCGGATCAGTGCGGACCTGGACCGGGATCCCCTGATCGCCACCATGACCACGCTGGCCCGCAGCGGGGTGCTGGCCGGACCGGCGGTGGTGGAACGGTTCCTCGATCTGCGGTCCCAGGTGAGCGCCGGGGTGCAGGAGGCGATTCGCCGCAGTCGCCTGACCAGTGCCCGGGAGGTGATGAAACCGCTTGCTCCGCATCGGTCCACGGCGGTCGCGATGCTGGCGGCCCGGGTTCCTCCGGCGGCCCGGCGAGATCGGTTGTTCGGTGGCCGGCTGCCCGAGGACGAGGGCCCGCTGACCCTGGCCCAGTCCATCAACCGGGCTCTGCTGGACGCCGCGACGGTGTCGCCGTCCCTGTTGATGATGGGCGAGGACATCGGCCGTAAGGGCGGGGTCTACGGCCTGACCCGGGGCCTGCTCAAGCGGCTGGGCCCGGCCCGGGTGGTCGATACCCTGCTCGACGAGCAGACCGTCCTGGGCCTGGCGCTGGGGGCGGCGGTCAGCGGGCTGCTGCCGGTGCCGGAGATCCAGTACCTGGCCTACCTGCACAATGCGGCCGATCAGTTGCGGGGTGAGGCGGCCACGTTGTCGTTCTTCTCGCAGGCGACCTTTCGCAACCCGATGATGGTCCGGGTGCCCGGCCTGGCCTATCAGAAAGGTTTTGGCGGGCACTTCCACAACGACAACAGCGTTGCCGCGCTGCGGGACATCCCCGGCCTGGTGATCGCCTGCCCGGCTCATCCCAGTGAGGCGCCATCGCTGCTGCGCACCTGCCTGGCCGCGGCCGAGGCCGACGGCACGGTCAGTGTGCTGCTCGAACCGATCGCCCTCTATCACGAACGGGATCTGCTGGACGGCGACAACGCCTGGCTGGCGCCATATCTGGCGCCCTCGCAGTGGGGGTCGTTTCACGCGCCGATCGGGCGCGCCTCGGTCTGGGGCAATGGCACCGATCTGGCCATCGCGTCGTTCGGCAATGGCTTGCGGATGTCGATGCGCGCCGCCGCTGCGCTGGAACGGGATGGGATCGGCTGCCGGGTCATCGATCTGCGCTGGCTGAATCCGTTGCCGGTGGACGACGTGGTGCGGGAGGCTCAGGCCACCGGCGGACTTCTGATCGTGGACGAAACCCGGCGCACGGGCAGCATTTCCGAAGGATTGATCACTGGCGTGCTGGAGGCCGGCTATGACGGCCAGCTGGCCCGGGTGACCTCGCGCGACTCGCTGATCCCGCTCGGCCAGGCGTCCGGCTTGGTGCTGGTGTCCGAGGACGAAATTGTCCGGACCGCCCGCGCCCTGTGTGCCGGTTAGGGCATTATCCGGGGGTGGCCAACGTACTGGTGATCGACGTGGCCAACGTGATGGGCTCCCGCCCGGACGGCTGGTGGCGTGACCGGCCCGGTGCCGCCACCCGGCTGCTGGCCCAGCTGGTCAAGCTGATCGGCCAGGAGGTGGACATCCCCAGTACTGGGCCGGTCGTGGTTCACCGGCTGATCGCGGTGGTCGAGGGCCAGGCCCGGGCCGCGCAGATTCCGGACGGAGCGGCCGCGGCCGGCATGGAGGTGATGGCCGCTTCAGCCGATGGCGACAGCTCGATCGTCGCGGCGGCGCAGGGGCTGCTCGGCGGTGATCACCTGCCGATCGTGGTCACCGCCGATCGTGAGCTGCGGGCCCGGCTGCCGGGCGGTGCGGTGGCGGCCGGGCCGGGCTGGCTGCTGGGCCTGCTCTAGCTTGCTTTAGAGTCCGCCGATGCCCGTCTTCGATCGGATCGAGTCGTCGCCCGGCGTCCTGGGCGGCGAGCCGCATATCGCCGGAACCCGGATCTCGGTGGCGATGGTCGCGGTGATGGTGATCAACGGGTTCACCCCGGCCGAGATCATCGCCGACTACCCCGAGCTGACCACTCAGGACATCGAGCAGGCGATGGCCTGGGACGGCACCACCGAACGGTTCTGATCGGTCTCTATATCAATATCTATGACCAACCCTAGAAGGTCTGAGACTGGTCAATCGGTGACGTTGGCCCGCATCCGAGGGGTGACCGTCTGGGGGTGCGTCGAGCGCGGGAGCCCATGTTCCGGGACACGAACAGGCTCCGGCGGCCTTCCGTACCCGGTATTTCGTTGCCCGGCTGGTGGATTCTCTGTCTGTCTAGCGTGGCTGCTAGAAAACTGAATACTCGCCTCGATACCGTGGCCGATCGTGGATCCAGTGCGCAATCCTTACGCTCCCGGGGCGGGTCAGCGCCCGCCCGAACTGGCCGGACGCGACGCCGAGCTGGACGGTTTCGAGGTGGTGCTGGAGCGGATCGGGCGCGGCCGCCCGGAGCGCTCGCTGGTCCTGACCGGGCTGCGCGGGGTCGGCAAGACCGTGCTGCTGAACGCACTCCGCTCGGCCGCCGTCCGCCGGTCCTGGGGGACCGGCAAGCTCGAGGCCCGGCCAGACACGCCGCTGCGCCGGCCGCTGTCCGCGTCCCTGCACCTGGCTCTGCGGGAGCCGTCGCCCCCGAACCGGGCCGAGGCCGATCACGTGCTCGGAGTGCTCAAGTCATTCGCGCTCAAGGACGGTGGCCCGTCCACAACCGGCCGGGGGGCGGGCGGCCGGACGGCGTTGCGCGACCGCTGGCAGCCGGGCATCGAGGTGCCGGCCGTGCCGGGCCGGGCCGATTCGGGTGACATCGAGATCGATCTGGTGGAGCTGCTCACCGACGTCGCCGGGCTCGCGGGTGACGCGGGACGGGGGGTGGCGATCTTCATGGACGAGATGCAGGACATCGGGCCGGACGACGTTTCCGCGCTCTGCGCGGCCTGCCACGAGATCGGCCAGCAGGGTCTGCCGCTGGTGATCGTGGGCGCCGGGCTGCCCCATCTGCCGGCCGTACTGTCGGCCAGCAAGTCCTACTCGGAGCGGCTGTTCAGATACCTGCGGATCGACCGCCTGGATCCGGTCGCGGCCGAGAAGGCTCTGCGCGCACCAGCTCTGGATGAGGACGCCGACTACACCGACGAAGCGCTGGCGGCCCTGTACGAAGCCACCGCGGGGCACCCCTACTTCGTCCAGGCCTACGGCAAGGTGACCTGGGACGTCGCACCGCGCTCGCCGATCTCGGCTGAGGATGTGGCGGTGGCCGCGCCCGAGGCCGAGAGTGAGCTGGCGGTGGGCTTCTTCGGGTCTCGCTACGACCGGGCCACACCGGCCGAGCGCGAATACCTGCGGGCCATGGCCGACCTCGATCAGGACTCGGGCGCCGACATCCCGACCGCGGCGGTAGCCACCCGGCTGGATCGCCGGCCGCAGTCGTTGTCGCCGGCCCGGGACGGCCTGATCAAGAAGGGCCTGATCTACAGCGGCGAGCGGGGCCGGATCGCCTTCACGGTGCCCCATTTCGGCCGCTACCTACGCCGTCAGCCGGCCGAGTGACCTGGGGCCGAACCTCTGGGGCCTGCAGATAATCGACCAGGTCGGAGGCCAGGCCGGTGTAGGTGGCTGGGGTCAGCTCGGCCAGGCGCTTGGCCGCCTCGTCCGGCAGTCCCAATCCGGCCACGAATTCGCGCATCGCGGCGGCATCCACCTTGCGCCCCCGGGTCAGTTCCTTGAGCCGCTCATACGGCTCGGGCAGTCCGTGCACCCGCATCACCGTCTGCACCGCTTCGCCGAGCACCTCCCAGGCGCCGTCGAGATCCCGGGCCAGCGCGGCCGGGTCGGCGTCCAGCCCGGCCAGCCCCTGGCTCACGTTCTCGATCGCCACCAGCGAATGCCCGAAGGCCGTCCCGATGTTGCGCTGCATCGACGAGTCGCTCAGGTCGCGCTGCAGCCGGGAAGTCACCAGGGTGGACCCGAGCACGTCCAGCAGTGCGCAGCTGACCTCGAGGTTGGCCTCGGCGTTCTCGAACCGGATCGGGTTCACCTTGTGCGGCATCGTGCTGGAGCCGACGCTGCCCTGCCCGCGCACCTGGACGAAGTATCCCAGTGAGATGTAGGTCCAGACGTCGGTGCACAGGTTGTGCAGGACCCGGTTGAACCGGGCCAGGTCGGCGTACAGCTCGGCCTGCCAGTCGTGCGACTCGATCTGAGTGGTGAGCGGGTTCCAGGTCAGGCCAAGGCTTTCCACGAAGCCGCGGGAGATGGCGGCCCAGTCGGCGTCCGGAGCTCCCGCCAGGTGGGCGCCGTAGGTTCCGGTGGCGCCGTTGAACTTGCCGAGGTATTCGGCCCCTTCGATCCGGCGCAGCTGCCGGTCCAGCCGATGGGCCAGCACAGCCAGCTCCTTGCCCAGCGTGCTCGGAGTGGCGGGCTGGCCGTGGGTGCGGGCCAGCATGGCCAAATCCCTTGACTCGCCAGCTATTTCGGCCACCTGTTCGGTGACGGCCCGAGCGGCCCGGAGCCATACCTGCTGCACGGCGTCCCGGATCATCAGGGCGTAGGAGAGGTTGTTGATGTCCTCGCTGGTGCAGAACAGATGCACAACCTCAGTCAGGCCGGCCAAGCTGGTGCCACGCATCTGCTGCTTCAGGTAGTACTCGACGGCCTTCACGTCGTGCCGGGTGACCCGCTCGATCCCGGCCAGCTCGGCCACCGACTCAGACCCGAATCCGGCCGCGATCGCGCGCAACTGCTCGACCTCGGCCAGGGTCAGCTCGCGCAGGCCCGGCACCGCCTGCGCGCTGGTGAGCCAGATCAGCCACTCGACCTCGACCAGTAGCCGGCGCTGATTGAGGGCGGCCTCGGACAGGTGGGCAGCCAGCGGCGCCACGCTGGCCCGGTAGCGGCCGTCCAGCGGGCCCAGCGGCGCGTCAGCGAACGGGGCTTGAGTCACGTGGTTCATGGTCCCACGCCGGTCCCCGATGCCGATCCCTAGGCTGGTGGCTCATGAGCGAGCACGTGCTGCCCAGCTGGGCCCGCGGCTGGGGCCTGCAACCCCATCCCGAGGGCGGCTTCTACGCCGAGACCTGGCGGTCGCCGCTCACCCTGATGGCCAGCGCGCTGCCGCCGGAGTACGACGGCGAGCGGGCCCTGGCCAGCTCGATCCTGTTCCTGCTGCTGCCGGGGCAGGTCTCGGCCTGGCACGTCGTCCGCGGCGACGAACTGTGGATCCATCAGCGCGGTGGTCCGCTGATGCTGGGCCTGGGCGGAGACTCCCCGGACGGGCCGGGCGAGGTGACGCAGACGGTGCTGGGCACGGACGGGGCGGCCGGCCAGACCCCGCAGCTGGTGGTGCCAGCCCGGTTCTGGCAGACCGCCCGCCCGGCTGCGGACGAGCCGGTACTGGTGGCGAACCTGGTTGCGCCCGGCTTCGACTACCGGGACTGGAGGCTCTGGGAGTCCTGACCCGGCGGCAAGGTGTCCGTGCGCAGAGAACCACCAGGGCCGGCGGGATCGCCGGGACCGCCTGGTTCAGGGGCGCCGCTGGCGTCCACCAGCCGGCACGGCCCGACCGAGCCCTCCGCGAAGGTGATCTTCATCTTGGCCACGTCGCCCCCGGCGCCGTCCTCGATCACCACGGCCTTGCCTGCCTTGAGCTGGGTCGCTGCGATCGAGAAGGTGAACGAGGAGTTGTTGTGCTGCCGGGCCGAGACCCGGCTCTGGCCGCGTCCCCTCGCCGGAGTGAAACGATCTGGCGCGCAGGTCTTTCCGTCCGGAACATAGTCGACGTAGGCGCGCACGTCCTGAGCCCGCAGAGCCTTCTGCAGCCCGGCCGCGTCCTCGGCGCGCTTGATCGTGACGGTGACCGACCCGTCCGGCTGCTTGTCCACCGCGAAGGCGGGCGA
>CAXUFS010000118.1:0-8479 GCA_964250315.1 uncultured Kineosporia sp.
TCGGCGGCGCGGCGCGGCCGGTCGCCGGGCCGTGATCACTGTTTCCGACGAGCTGATCGGATCCGACGTCACGGCGCTGGCCCAGGCGCATCTTCCTCTCGTGGTCATCGACCCGCTCGATCTCCCGCGGGCCCGGGTGACCAGTGTGGGCTCCACCAATTTCTCGGGCGGCCTGGCAGCGACCAATCACCTGCTGTCCCTGGGGCATCGGCGGATCGGCTATGTGGGCGGCCCGGTCCGGGCTGCCTGCAACCAGGCCAGGATGCACGGTTACCGGGCCGCGATGGAGGCGGCCGGAGCGCCCATCGCCGAGGGGTACGTCCGGATGGGGCATTTCCTGTACACCGACGGCGTGGCCGAAGGAGCCGCCCTGCTGGAACTTCCGCAGCCGCCCACCGCAGTGTTCGCGGCCAGCGACGAGACCGCACTGGGCGTCGTCGAGGCGGCGCGATCGCGGGGCGTCCGGATCCCCGAAGACCTGAGCATCGTCGGCTTCGACGACTCACAGATCGCCCGGCTGGCATCGCCGCCCCTGACCACGGTGCGCCAGCCGATGCGCGAGATGGGTGCTGTGGCGCTGCGGACGGCGCTGCGGCTGGCCGACGGCGAGCCGCTGGAATCCCACCACGTCGAACTGGCCACCCAGCTGATCGAGCGGCGCTCGACCGCACGGCTTCCCGGCTCCTGAACGAGCCGAGCTACCAGGAGGAGAACCATCATGGACGGTCACGCCCTCGCCCAGGCCCCCAGCCCCGATTCGGTCGCAGAGCCGGATTCCGTGCTGCGATTTCCCCTTGGATTCGCCTGGGGCACAGCCACAGCCAGTTATCAGATCGAAGGGGCTATCCGGGAGGGCGGCCGGACCCCCTCTATCTGGGACACGTTCGCCCACACGCCGGGCGCGATCGCCAACGGTGACAACGGTGACATAGCCGACGATCATTACCACCGTTATCGCGAGGATGTGGCTCTGCTCGCTGACCTCGGGGTCACGCACTACCGCTTCTCCCTGGCGTGGCCCCGGCTGCAGCCGGATGGGCGGGGGCCGATCAATCCGGCCGGCCTTGACTTCTACAACCGGCTGGTGGACGAGCTGCTCGCCCGCGACATCCAGCCAGTGGTCACCCTCTACCACTGGGATCTGCCGCAACCGCTGGAGGACGCCGGAGGCTGGCCCGTGCGCGACACGGCTCACCGGTTCGCCGAGTACGCCGCGCTGGTGCATGACCAGCTCCACGACCGGATTCCCGCCTGGACCACGCTGAACGAGCCGTGGTGCTCGGCCTTCCTCGGTTACGCGGCGGGCGTGCACGCCCCGGGCCGGAAAGAGCCTGCCGCAGCCCTGGCCGCTGCCCACCACCTGCTGCTCGGGCACGGCCTGGCGATCCAGGCCATGCGCGGCCAGGATGGAACCAACACCTTCGGTGTCACCCTCAATCTGAGCCCGGTGGATCCGGCCAGTGACCAGGCCACCGATGTGGACGCGGCCCGGCGGGTCGACGGAATCTCCAATCGCGTCTTCCTGGACCCCCTGCTGCGTAGCCGCTATCCGCAGGACGTCGCCCGGGACGTGGCTTCGATCAGTGACCTGGCCTTCATCGCCAGCGGCGACCTGCAGATCATCGGCCCGCCGATCGATTTTCTGGGCATCAACTACTACTCGCGCGCTGTCGTGCGGGCTGGCGGAGGTGATTCGCCGGGCTGGGTCGGCAGCGCCGATGTGCAGACGGTGCCGCGGGACCTCTCCACCACGGCCATGGGCTGGGAGATCGATCCGGAGGGGCTGTTCGATGTGCTCACCCGCGTGCAGGCCGACTACGGGCCGATCCCGATGTACGTGACCGAGAACGGTGCTGCCTTCCCCGACTCACCCGATGCCGGTGGTGAAGTCGCCGACCCGGCGCGAATCGACTTCTTGGACAGGCACTTCCGGGCCGCCCGGCGGGCGATCGATGAAGGCGTCGACCTGCGCGGCTACTTCGTCTGGAGCCTGCTGGACAATTTCGAGTGGGCCGAGGGGTTCGCCAAGCGGTTCGGCCTGGTCTACGTCGACTACCGGACCCAGCACCGGATCCCGAAGGACAGCGCCCGCTGGCTGGCTGGCGTCACCAAGCGCAACGGCCTGATCGATCGCGTCCAGGACTGATGGCGCTGGATCCGGCATCGGCGGCCGTATCGGTGCCGGCGTCCGGCCAGAGGTCCCGCGGCCAGCGGGCCGATGTGTTCAGGCTGGGCGGCGAGCCCGGAGTCAGCCTGGAAGTGCTGACGACGGGGGCAGCAGTACGCCGCCTCGAGGTGAGCGGCCTCGACGGACGGCGGCGAAACGTCGTGCTCGGTCACTTCGATGCCGGTGACTATGCGCGGCCGGGCCCGTACCTGGGCGCGACCGTGGGCCGATACGCCAACCGGATCGCCGGTGCCCAATTCGCTCTGCACGGCAGGCACTTTCAGCTCACCGGTAATGATCGGGGGCACAACCTGCACGGAGGGCCGGCCGGATTCGACATTCGGACCTGGGACGTCGTCAGCGCCGGCGATCAGCACGCGGTTCTGGAACTGATCAGCCCGGACGGTGATCAGGGCTTCCCGGGCACCCTGACCGCCCGGGCCTCCTACACCGTGGACGGGGACACCGTCACGATCGAGTACACCGCCACCACCGATGCCCCGACCCTGGTGAATCTGACCAGTCACACGTACTGGAATCTCGACGGCGAGGACGCCGGCTCCATCGACGATCACGAACTGACCGTGCCCGCTGGCCAGTACACGCCGGTCGACCAGGAATCGATTCCGCTGGGCGAGCACGCCAGCGTTGCGGGGACCCCGTTCGACTTCCGCTCACCAGGGCGGCTGGGACCGGCCACCCGGGCCGGTCATCCGCAGATCCGAGCTGCCCGGGGCATCGACCACAACTTCGTGATCCCCGGCTCGGGGCTGCGAAAACTGGCCGTGCTCCGATCGCAGCGCAGCGGGATCCAGCTGATCATCAGCAGCGACCAGCCCGGGCTGCAGATCTACACCGGCAACCACCTCGACGGAAGCCAGCGGTCGACTTCGGGAGCGCTGTACCGGCAGGGCGCCGGAATCGCCCTGGAACCCCAGCATTTCCCGGATTCACCGCATCACCCCGAGTGGCCCAGTACGGTGCTGCGGCCGGGGGAGCGGTATCGAACGGTGACCCAGCTGCAGCTCCAGGCGCTCTGAAATGTTCCAGGTTCAGGCGCTCTGAACGGTTCGCCCAGCCATCCCCAGCGGATCGGCCAGCAGCGGCTCGAAGGCCAGTTCGGCCGCGCCGATCAGCGCCGAGTCGTCGCCCAGCCCGGCCGGGACCACGCGCAGGTCCTCGCGCAGCACAGCCGGTCCACCAGCGGACAGCGAGTCCAGCACTTGCTCCTTACGGGCCTTCCAGACCTGGGCCAGCACTCCGCCCAGCACGATCACCTCGGGGTTGAACAGGTTGACCAGCGCACGCAGCCCGATCCCGGTCCACCGCGCCAGGTCCGCCAGAGCACGGCTGGAGCGCCCGTCCCCGCTGGATGCGGCGGCGATCACCTGCGCCACCGCGGTGGGGCCGCCGCCGGGCAGCCAGCCTGCCGCCTCGAGCAGGTGGTTCTCTCCGACCCGGGTCTCCCAGCAGCCGCGGGCCCCGCATCGGCACGCCGCACCGTTGCTGTCCACCAGCAGATGGCCGATCTCGCCGGCGTAGCCGTCCGAACCGCGCAGCGGCATCCCGCTGACCAGGAACCCGCCACCGATTCCCACGCTTCCGGCCACGTAGGCGACGTCGCTGGCCCCGATCGCCGACCCGCGCAGATGCTCAGCCAGAACGCCCAGGTTGGCGTCGTTTCCGATCCGGACCGGCAGACCAGCTTCACGGTGCAGCCGGGCGCTGAACGGCTCGTCCACCCAGCCCAGGTTCGGCGCGAACCGCACCAGCCCGTCGTCCGAGCGGACCGCGCCGGGCACGGACACGCCCACTCCGATACATCGGGAGGCGCCTGCCAGGCCGAGTATCTCCCGGATGGCCTGGGCCACTGAGATCGCCACCGCGTCGGCGTCGTGTTCACCGGGCTGATGCCGCCGCTCGCGCCGCTCGAAGACCATCCCGCCCAGCCCGACCAAGGCGGTGACGATCCGGTCGACGTCCAGCATCACCGCGACCACGGTGACGTCCTCACGCGGCACCACCAGATGGGACGGCCGCCCGGTGCGCCGGGCACCCGTCGGCCGCATCTCGCTGATCAGTCCCAGCGCTTCCAGCTGGGCCGTGAGATCTCCGATGGTGCTGCGGTTCAGGCCAAGTTCAGCGGTCAGGGCCGCCCGGCTGGTCGGCCCCGAGGCATGGACCCGGGCCAGCACGGAGCGCAGGTTATTGCGGCGAAGCTCGTCCTGAGCGACGCCTGAACCTCGAGCCATGCTGTGCGCCTCCTTGGCCGGGGTGATCGGACATCAGCCACGCCCGGTAGCAGCCGCCCTCCGCCGGCTCAGAGCGTCCACGCTGGCGGCGATCAGCAGCACGATTCCGGTCACGATGAACACCCGGCCCTGGGGCTGGTTCAGCAACGACATTCCGTTGTCGATCACGGCGACCACCAGGCCACCGATCACGGCGTCCACGATCCGGCCCTTCCCGCCGAACAGGCTGGTACCACCGATCACCGCCGCGCCGACCGCATACAACAGGGTCTGCTGGCCTCCGGTGGTGGGGGACACCGAGTTGTCCCGGCTGGCGATCAGCACCCCAGCGATGGCGGCCAGGGTGGAGGAGATGATGAAACAGGACAGTCTGACCGTGGCCACATCGATACCGGCCCGGCGAGCCGCCTCAGCGTTCCCACCGACCGCGTAGACGTGACGGCCCCACGGGGTCCGGGTCAGCACGAAGGAGAGCACCACCAGCAGGGTGACCAGCACCGCCACCACGATCGGGATGCCCTTGATCGAGCTGACCGCTGGGTTCCGGCTGCGCTCCCGGCTCAGATAGAAGGTGGCCAGGGCCAGGATCAGCACCAGCGATCCGGTCTTGGCCGCCCAGACCGCCAGCGGGTCGCCGCTGAGCCCAGCGGCACGGCGGGACACCGACCGGCGGAAGGTCAACAGCGCATACCCGGCGGCCAGCACCAGGAACAGCACCCAGCCCAGCCAGACCGACATGTTCTTGTTCATGATCGCCAGAATGGTGGAGTTCCGGTAGGGAATGGTCCCGCCCTCGCCGACGATCACCAGCAGCAGGCCCTGCAGGCCGAGGAAAGCCGCCAGCGTGACCACGAAGGACGGGATGCCCAGGTAGGAGACCAGCCAGCCGATGCAGCCGCCGATCACCAGGCCGGTGAGCAGACAGGCGATCAGCGCAACCGGCCAGGGCCAGCCGTGCTTGGTCATGAACACGCCCATCACCGCGGCTGCGGTGCCGGCCGCGTAGCCGGCCGAGAGGTCGATCTCGCCCAGCAGCAGCACGAAGACCAGGCCCATCGCGATCACCATCACGCCGGCGCTCTGGTTGATCAGGTTGGCGATGTTGAACGCGTTGGTGAAGGTCGATCCCTTCAGCGCGGCGAAGACGATGACCAGAGCCACCAGGCCGCCGACCGCCGGCAGCGAGCCCACGTCGCCGCCACGCACGCGCTGCCCGTAGGCACGAAGGGCCCCGCCCAGCGAGTTCTCGCCCACCGGCTGGGCGAAAGCCGGTTGCTGCGGCTCCTGGGTCGTGATGGTGCTCATCGGGGGTCCATCCCTTCGGTCGCAACATCGTCCTGATGGGAGGGTTCGCTGACCGCGGGGCCGGCGTCCTGGGCGATCGCACGGCTGAGGTTGGGCACCGACTGGCTGGTGCTCTGCAGGCCCAGCTCTCCCGATCGCCCGGCCGTGATGAGCTGTACGACCTGGTTGTTGTCCACCGAACTGGCCGGGATCTGAGCCACCATCTGACCCAGGTAGAGCACGGCGATGTTGTCGGCCACCTGGAAGACGTCGTTCAGGTTGTGGCTGATCAGAATCACGCCAAGCCCGCGATCGGCCAGGCGGCGGACCAGCAGCAGCACCTGTTCGGTCTGGGCCACACCGAGTGCGGCGGTCGGCTCGTCCAGGATCACTACCTTGGAGTTCCAGAGCACGGCCCGCGCGATGGCCACCGTCTGCCGCTGGCCACCCGAGAGGCTGGAGACGTGCGTGCGCACCGACTTCAGGGTGCGGACCGAGAGCCCGGCCAGGGTGTCCTTGGCCCGGGCCTCCATGGTGTCCTCGTCCAGCAGGCGGTGCTTCTTCAGTTCACGGCCGAGGAACATGTTGTGAACGACGTCGAGGTTGTCGCACAGCGCGAGGTCCTGATAGACGACCTCGATTCCGAGGGCGTTGCTGTCCTTCGGGCTGGCGACATGGACGGAGCGGCCGTCGAACAGATACTCGCCGGAGTCGAAGCTGTGGATGCCGGCGATCCCTTTGATCAGGGTGCTCTTGCCGGCCCCATTATCTCCGACCAGGGCGGTCACCTGGCCGGGATACACGTCGAGATCCACGCCGCGTAACACGTCGACGGCGCCGAAGCTCTTGTTCACTGCACGCAACTGGAGCAGCGGCTGACCGCTGGTTGCCACCGGAGCAGGCTCCGGCGTGGTCATGGTGCTCATCGACGCCTCCGTCCTTGGCGGGTCATCCGTGAGATCAGCGAATCATCACCAGTGTGAAACCGGAGCAGGCCCGGCCCGGTGTCCACCACTTGGGCGAAATCCGGCTAGGGCCGGCCCGGTGTTGCCACCGGGCCGGCCCATCCCGTCCTGGGTCAGGAAACGCCGTACTTCTTGCAGGCGGCAGTGAACTCGGCGGTGCAGACGTCCGCCGCCTTCTGGTAACCATCGGAGATGACCGTCTTGACCGAATCGGCGAAGATCGCCTGCGGCATGACCAGAGCGGACTTGACGTCGGTTCCGGCGGTGGTGTCCTTCACGGTGGCCGTGGCCAGCCCATCGGCGGTTGCGGTGTCGCCCTTGGCCATCGCGATCGCCAGCTTGGAGACCGCGTCGGCTTCCAGGGCAACGTTCTTGTAGACCGTCATGCACTGGCTGCCGGACAGGATCTGCTGCAGCCCAGCCACGCTGGCGTCCTGGCCGGTGACCGGAACCTTGCCCGCCAGGCCATTGCGCTTGAGGCTGGCGATGACGCCGGTGGCCATCGTGTCGTTGGCCGAGATGACACCCTTGATCTGGCTCTTGAACTGGGTGTACAGGCCGTCGAAGGCCAGGCCCGCCTTGGTGGTGTCCCACTGACCGGTCTGGTCGCTGGAAAGGATCTTGACCTTGCCGGTCAAGCCCTTCAGGTAGTCGTCATACCCCTGCTTGAACAGCGCGGCGTTGTTGTCCGTCGGCGCGCCATTGATGTAGACGACTCCAGCGTTGCTGGTCTCCTTCATGTCGGTCAGGCACTTTTCCAGCCCCTCACCCATCAGCTCGCCAACCTTGACGTTGTCGAAGGAGACGTAGTAGGAGGCGCCGCCTCCAAGGGTGAGCCGGTCGTAGTCGATGCCCTTGATGCCGGAGCTGGCGGCCTTCTTCAGGCAGGCGGCGCCGGAGTCGGAGTCAACGTTGGTGATGATCAGGATGGTGACACCTTCGTTGATCATGCTGTCGCAGATCGTCCCGAACTTGGCCTTGTCGCCGGCGGCGTTCTGGATGTCCGACTGCACTCCGGCCGCGTCGAAGGCCTTCTTGAGGGCGGGTCGGTCGTTGGCCTCCCAGCGAGGCGACGTGGTGGTCTCCGGCAGGATCACGCCGATCTTGCCCGCCTTGGACGACCCGCCGCTGGAGCTGCTCTTGCTGCTGCTGTCATCGCTGCCACCACATGCGGCCAGCGCGAGCACGAGGGACGCGGCCGCCACTATCGGCAGCACCCGCCACTTGTTGCCAGAACTCATCGATCCGTCCTTTCGAGTGGGCGGGATGCCTTAGTGATGACGATCACGCCGTATGTTGTGTGGTGCAACATACGCCGTTACTCTGACGCCGTTCAACCGCCCTGGCCGTGCTTTTGTTGTTTCGGGTAACGATTGAGTAACACGCCTGTCACGTTCCGGTCGCTTGACTCTGAGGCCGCCTCCGGGCGCCTGGCAAACACCGATCCGTGAAGATTGTGATGACCGATCTCGCCCCTCCGAGACGGCCGTTTCCGCTTCGGCCCCTGCGCCATCGGCTGGCCAAAAGTGGACCTGTTCGGTGGTGCGGCCCGGCCGCCCCTGGAGCCGGCCACCGCTGTGCACGGCTCACTGGTCTCGGGGCTGCTCTGCGGCGTTCGGGGCTGACCCTCGCCGATCTGGCTCGCGCTCAGCCCTTCACCTGCGGGGCCTCTCGGCTTGCCCGCCTCCTCCGCCCTGTCTGAGTGCGGCCATTTCTGCCGGGGCCCCGCCGGGCCCGGGCGGGGCGCGCGAAAGTGTCCGCAAGCCTGCCTGCCCGGCGGCAGATGAACGGCCATCGGGTCAGTATGGGCA
>CAXUFS010000119.1:0-8462 GCA_964250315.1 uncultured Kineosporia sp.
CTGCTGGTAGTGCAGCGTGGTCCTGCCGACGGTCACCACGATCACCGGATGCCCCCGGGATGTGTCTAGGTAAGCGGTGTAGTCCGAGGTCAGCGGCGGCGTCTTCAGCTGCCAGGGATTCTCGGGGGTTCCAGGTTCGGCCATTGATCTGGTCCTTTCGTCGGCGCGCGACTTCCAGGCAGCTTGTCAGATCGAACCTGACATCTGCTGTCAGGTTCGATCTACGATTCGGGATCGTGCGCGCGAGCCGGGTGATCAGCATGCTGATCGCGCTGCGGCAGCGGGGCCAGCTCACCGCCTCCGAACTGGCCCAAGAGCTCGAGGTATCACCGCGAACCATCCTCCGGGACGTCGAAACCCTCAGTGCGGCCGGCGTTCCCATCTACGCGGTGAAAGGATCAGGTGGCGGGATCCGGCTGCTCGGCGGCTTCGGGGCCGCGATCTCGGAGATCACCGGGGAGACCGCGGCCGGTCTGCTGCTGGCCGGTCAGCCCGAGCTTGCCGCAGTGCTGGGCCTGGGGGCCGCGGCCGGGGCGGCCCGGCGGTCGATGCTGGCGGCGCTGCCGCCGCCCCTGGTGGCACCGGCCACTGCGATCGATGACTGGTTCATCTTGGATCCATCGCCCTCGCCGGGCGATTCGCTCGATCCGCGCCTGATCCGACTGGCCAGCCGGGCGGCCCAGCTGCGGCTAGAACTTCGCAACGACTTTGGGCCCGTCCTGCGGCCGCTGGGCCTGGTGCTGTCTCGAGGCGACTGGCTGCTGGTCCACCTGGATGGTTCCCGGCCGGTGGCGATGTCCTTGACGCAGCTTCCGGATGACTACCGGCTTGGCCGGCCCTTCGCCCGGCCCGCCAATCTCACGTTGCGGGACGCCTGGCTCGAGCTGAATGGCCTTGAGTAGCAGCGGCAGCTGGCTGGTCCTGCCAACGGCCCCGAGTCCTGCGCAGCCGCGGCTGGGCTCAGCTCTCCAAGCCCGGGTAGAGCGGAAACGCCTCGGTCAGCTTGGTGACCCGGGCTCGCAGCCCATCCACATCGCAACTGGGCTGCAGCGCGGCGGCGAGGATGTCGGCCACCTCGGCGAACTCCGCAGGCCCGAAGCCCCGGGTGGCCAAGGCGGGGGTACCGATCCGCAGACCCGAGGTCACCATCGGCGGCCGTGGGTCGAACGGCACCGCATTGCGGTTGACCGTGATGCCGACGTCGTGCAACCGGTCCTCGGCCTGCTTGCCATCGAGCGACGACTCCCGCAGGTCGACCAGGATCAGGTGCACATCCGTGCCGCCGGTGAGCACTGAGACACCGGCCCGGCGGGCATCCGCCGCCAGCAGCCGCTCGGCCAGGATCTGGGCGCCGTCCACCGTGCGCTGCTGCCGGTCCTTGAACTCCGCACCTGCTGCGATCTTGAACGCCACCGCCTTGGCCGCGATCACGTGCATGAGCGGGCCGCCCTGCTGGCCCGGGAACACCGCAGACTGGAACTTCTTGGCGTTCTCGTCGTCCCGCGCCAGGATCACCCCGCCGCGTGGCCCAGCCAGGGTCTTGTGCGTCGTCGAGGTCACCACATCGGCCAACGGCACCGGGTTGGGGTGCAGGCCGGCCGCGACCAGACCGGCGAAGTGGGCCATGTCGACCATCAGGTAGGCGCCAGTCTCGTCAGCGATCGAGCGGAACGCCTCGAAGTCCAGCTGCCGGGGATAGGCCGACCAGCCGGCGATGATCATTTTGGGTCGATGTTCGAGCGCCTTCTGCCGGACCACATCCATGTCGATCCGGAACGTCTGCGGATCCACGCCGTAGGCGGCGACCTCGTACAACCGGCCACTGAAGTTGATCTTCATGCCATGGGTCAGGTGCCCGCCGTGAGCCAGCTCCAGGCCGAGGATCCCGTCTCCCGGGCGGATCAGCGCGTGCATCGCCGAGGCGTTGGCCTGGGCGCCGGAATGCGGCTGGACGTTGGCGTACTGCGCATCGAACAGGGCCTTGACCCGATCCCGGGCCAAGTCCTCGGCCTGGTCGACGAATTCGCAGCCGCCGTAGTACCGCTTGCCGGGATAGCCCTCGGCGTACTTGTTGGTCAGCACCGAGCCCTGCGCCTCGAGCACGGCGCGGGGAGCGAAGTTCTCGCTCGCGATCATTTCCAGGGTGTGCCGCTGGCGGCCTAGTTCGCCGCTCAGAACGGCAGCCAGCTCGGGATCGGCCTCGGCCAGCGACTGATCAGTGATCGATGCTGGCCGGGTGGAGGTCTGGGTCATGAGAGTCTCCTGCGGGGCGTGGTCGTCAGGGTGCGATTCCTTGCCCCGGGGCCCAGGCGAACGACCCGAGGACGACGACGCTGCCGCTTCCCGGTGGTTGCCCACCCGAACGCCAGTCGCGGCATATCAAGCCTAGCAAGTAGCCCAGATATCGTCCTCGACGGCCTACTATCTGACTGTGAGTAATGTCTTCGTCGCTCTACGCATTTCGGGATGGCTTCGGACTTTCGGGGCGCTGTTCGGTGTCTGGTACCTGGCTGTCGCGGTCTGCGGCTGGGTCACCACCGGCTGGTCGGGGTCGGGGCAACTGCTCGGTTTATCGATCGATCCGGCGCAGAACCTCATTCACAGCGTCGCCGCCCTGGTCGTGATGGCCGCACTGGCCGGATCCGATCGGGCCACCGGACTGGCTCTGACCGGCTTGGGCAACGCTCTGGGCCTGGTCGCCGTGCTCGGATTCCTGGGCGTCCTCGACCGCACGGCCGGTGGCTTCGCCATCGCCGATCCGGAGAACTTCTTCCATCTGGCCACCGGCGCGGCCGCATTGAGCGCTGGGCTGATGTCGATGCCGCCCGTGCCGTTGCCAGCGCCGGAACTAGGCCCATCCGTGCTGGTTCTGCCGGACCCGGATGAACCGGAGAGCCTGACACTGCCCCGTCCCCGCTCCAGTACCACGACGAGCGAAGCGGGGGTTGCGGGCATACGGTGATTCGGATCGAAAGATCCTGTCTATCCGAGCTATCGCAAGGAGCATCATGCCAACGCGTACAGCCCGCACCGCCTGGACCGGAGGTCTCCAGGACGGCTCCGGTCAGGTGGAGCTCTCCAGTTCCAAGGTGGGCACCTTCGACGTCTCCTTTCCCAAGCGGGCCGCCGACGAGGCTGGCGGGACGACCAGCCCGGAAGAACTGATCGCGGCCGCGCACTCCTCCTGCTACGCCATGCAACTGTCGGCCCTGATCGCGGAAGCCGGTGGCTCACCGCAGAGCCTGGAGATCACTGAGGACGTCTCTCTCGGACCGGATCCGGATGGTGGCTTCCGCTTGACCGGCATCAAGGTCACGGTCGTCGGGGAAGTGGATGGCCTGGACGAGGCGGCTTTCGTCAAGGCGGCTGAGGCCGCCAAGGCTTCGTGCCCGGTCAGCAAGGCGCTGACCGGCGTGGAGATCACCTTGGACGCATCTTTGGAGTCGTGAGCCAGGCCGTCCGGCCCAGCTCAGGCTTCGCCTGAACGCGAATTCGGCCCGGCACTGTGCGGTTGACCGCACGGTGCGGCGGCGGGGGCCGCGGCGCCCCGAAGCACTGCCGGGTAAAAACGACTGATCTAGATCAAGCCGAGCTTCTCCACGGCGTCCCGCTCGTCCTGCAGTTCAGCGACCGAGGCGTCGATCCGGGCCCGGGAGAAATCGGAGATGTCCAAGCCCTGAACGATCTCCCAGCTTCCGCCGTTCGACGTCACCGGGAACGACGAGATCACTCCCGGCGCCACACCGTACGAACCGTCCGAGGGGATAGCGGCCGAGGACCAGTCACCCTCTGGGGTTCCCAGCACCCAGTCGTGCACATGGGCGATCGCCGCGGACGCCGCGGAGGCCGCGGACGAGGCGCCGCGGGCTTCGATGATCGCTGCTCCGCGCTTGGCCACGGCCGGGATGAAGTCGTTCTCGATCCACGCCTGATCGCCGATCATGTCCGTGGCGGGCTGACCGGCCACCTCGGCGTGGAAGATGTCCGGGTACTGGCTGGCCGAGTGGTTGCCCCAGATCGTTACCCGCCTGATCTCGCTCACCGGCGCTCCGGTCTTCAGCGCGAGCTGCCCCAGGGCCCGGTTGTGATCCAGCCGGGTCATCGCCGTGAAGCGCTCCTTCGGCACGTCCGGCGCCGACGACATGGCGATCAGCGCGTTGGTGTTGGCCGGATTGCCCACCACCAGCACCCGGATGTCGCTGGCCGCGCCCGCATTGATCGCCTGACCCTGCGGCCCGAAGATGCCGCCGTTGGCCTCGAGCAGGTCACCTCGCTCCATTCCTTTGGTCCGTGGCCGGGCGCCGACCAGCATGGCCACGCTGGCGCCGGAGAAGGCCGCCGCCGGGTCGTCGTAGATGTCGATCGACGCGACCAGCGGGAAAGCGCAGTCAGTGAGCTCCATCGCGGTGCCTTCGGCCGCCTTGACCGCCTGCGGGACCTCCAGCAGCCGCAGCGCCACCGGCGTGTCGGGGCCCAGCATCGCGCCCGACCCGATCCGGAAGAGCAGGGCGTAGCCGATCTGCCCGGCGGCTCCGGTGACGGTGACCTGAACAGGCGCCTTGCTCATCGAAACTCCTCAGTTAGCAATCGCTTTGGCCAGATTCTCGTCCAGGGTGGAGAGAAACTCCTCAGTGCTGAGGAAGGCCTGGTCCGGCCCGGCCAGAATGGCCAGGTCCTTGGTCATCCTGCCGCTCTCCACGGTCTGCACGCAGACCCGTTCCAGCGTTTCGGCAAAATCGATGATCTCCGGAGTACCGTCCAGCTTGCCCCGGTGCTTCAGCCCGCCAGTCCAGGCGAAGATCGACGCGATCGGGTTGGTGGACGTCGGTTTGCCCTGCTGGTGCTGGCGGTAGTGCCGGGTGACGGTGCCGTGAGCGGCCTCGGCCTCGACCGTCCGGCCGTCCGGCGTCATCAGCACGCTGGTCATCAACCCGAGCGAGCCGAATCCCTGGGCCACCGTGTCGGACTGCACATCCCCGTCGTAGTTCTTGCAGGCCCAGACGTAGCCGCCCTCCCACTTCAGCGCGGCCGCGACCATGTCGTCGATCAGCCGGTGCTCGTAGGTCAGGCCCCGGGCCTCGAAGTCGGCCTTGAACTCGGTCTCGAAGATCTCCGCGAAGATGTCCTTGAACTGGCCGTCGTAAGCCTTGAGGATCGTGTTCTTGGTGGACAGGTAGACCGGATAGCCGCGCTGCAGGCCGTAGGAGAACGAGGCCCGGGCGAAGTCGGCGATCGAGGCGTTGTAGTTGTACATGCCCATCGCCACTCCGCCCCCCTCCGGGTAGTCGGTGACCACGAACTCCATTGGTTCGCCGCCGTCGGCCGGGGTGAAGCTGATGGTCAGCTGGCCAGCTCCGGGTACCTTGAAGTTGGTGGCGCGATATTGATCGCCGTGGGCATGGCGGCCGATGATGATCGGCTTGGTCCAGCCCGGCACCAGTCGCGGGATGTTGCTGATGATGATCGGCTCGCGGAAGACCACGCCGCCGAGGATGTTCCTGATCGTGCCGTTGGGCGAGACCCACATCTGCTTGAGGCCGAACTCCTGAACCCTTGCCTCGTCGGGCGTGATGGTGGCGCATTTCACCCCCACCCCGGCCGCTTTGATCGCGGTGGCGGCATCGACGGTGACCTGATCGCCGGTGGCGTCGCGGTTCTCGATGCCCAGGTCGTAGTACTGCAGGTCGATGTCGAGATACGGGTGGATCAGCCGATCCTTGATGGACTGCCAGATGATCCGGGTCATCTCGTCGCCATCGAGCTCGACCACTGGACCGGCTACCTTGATCTTGGCCACCACGCGTTCTCCCTCTGAGCTTGACTTGACGTCAAACTATCGGATCGCGCGCCGGGCGCAGATCAGCCGGTCATGAACTCCTTGTACGCCGCGGCGGCTCTCGGGTTCTGGACCGGACCGAAAAGTGATGACTTGACGTAGCTTTCGGCACAGTTGAAGTAGGCCTCGTAGGCCAGGGACGACGCATTGGCCTTGAAGAAGCTCAGCATCTTGGAGATGTAGAGCGGATTGTCGCCCCCGCTGTCGCTCCCCCGGGCCGGGTAGACACCCCATTCGGGCACGCTGAACGGCTTGTGGTGGGCCCGGGCGAAGTCGGCCCAGTGCTTCAGCCCATACGATCCGGAGTAGTGCACCTGCCAGTCGGCTTCCGACGTCACTCCCGGGTACTGGTCGTAGGCATCGATCCCGACGATGTCGACGTAGTCGTCGCCCGGGTAGGCCGCGGCGGCGTCCCTGACGCTCGAACCGGGACCAGCGTTCACGTTCCAGTCGAAGCGGAGGTCCGGCGCGATGGCGCTGACCGTGCTCACGATCTGCCGCCAGCATCCGGCGAACGCCGCGGGATCAGCGGCTTTCCAGATATACCAGTCACCGTTGAACTCCCAGCCCAGCCGGATCACGATCTGGTTGGAGTAGCCGCTGCTCTTCATGTGCTGGGCGAAGCTGCGCCAGTGGCTGTTGTTCTTCCCGGCCGCGCAGGCGGCCAGCGAGCTGCTGCCGTCCTCTGGGATCGGCGCCACCCCGAACGACTTGGTGTAAGGGGTGTTCTTCCACGCATCCAGTAGCCAGCTGGGGTTCTCGATGTCGCTCCAGGTCTGCCGCTGCGGCCAGTCCACCACTACGTCGACCGGGCGCCCACGCCAGCTACCGAAGGCGGCCGCATTGGCCGGGCTGCTGCCGTTCATGTACAGGCCACTGGCCCAGGCAGTGCCCCGGTGGCCCGGGACCGAGATGCAGTGATCTTCGCCTTGGCCCGGCCAGCCTTGGTGGATCGGCTGGGCGATGGCTGGCTGGTGGCGGGGTCGCTGAGCTGCGGGGTAGCCGGGTCGGTGGGCAGCAGTTGGTCCATCGGGAACGGCTGACCCTCGAAGGTGCCAAGGTTGTCCTCGGAGATCTTGAGGCTGGGCGGGTTCAGCACCGATGCGCTGGGCACCGCCAACACTAGGGCGATCATCAGCGCACCACCCCAGGCGCGGCTGGCGATCCGGCGCCCGGTGCTCCGGCGGCGAACGGGTTGCTGTCCTGGCGTGGACACGCTCGCCCGGCGCCCGGTCCGCGGGCGGAGCTCAGGCTCCTGGCGGACCTCAGGCTCCCGGCGGATCTCAGGCTCCCGGCGGATCTCCATCGGTGGATCGGTTGGCAAAGGGACGGCTTCAGGCCGGGCAGCGCGCCGTCCATGCGTCCGTTGGGGCGGCCCATCGAAGGCGTGCGTGATGGCTGGGGCGGCGAGAGCGACCGGCTGGACCGGGACGGCCGGCGACGCCTCAGCCGGCTCGGGGAGCCACTGCTGCGGCGGATGGGGCGACGGCCGAGCTGGTTCGGAAGACCACCGCAGTTCGTTACTCCGGACCAGGTCCGCGGCGGACCCGGGGACGGCTCGGCGCGCCCGGGCCTCGGCCCGGCTGGCGGGCTGATGAGTGTCTTCCCAGGACGGAGCGGGAAGCGGACGATGCCGGCCACCGGCCCGGGCGGTCTCCGCCGGAACGCGCACCCGATCGGCGATCAGGAGTCCGTCCTCATGAGCCTGGCGTGCGTTCCCGCGGGCTCGGCGGTTGTTCAGCACCTCAGGTGCTTCGGCTCGTTGTTCCACCGGTTGACCGGCCTGTTGTTCGGCCAGGCGACGAGCTCGCCGGCCGGGCTGCTTGCCTTGCGGAGAAGCCGCCAGCACTGGAACTCACAGTGAAGGTCCGCTCCCAGCTGTCCACGATGTCCCGGACGTCCTGCCCGCTCCCGTCGTCGAATCTCTCCTACAGATGCTTGTCTTTGTCCTAGGTAGAGGTTTTCCGCACCTTAGATTGTGATTAAGGATGATCGGCGAGATGCGTCCGGCCGCCGGATCAGCAATTGCCCGCCGCTCCTGCGGTGATCGCCAGCTCCGCCCGCGCATCGGTGCCCGGGCTGACACATCTTCGGGCGGAGGCGCCGATCATGGCGAAGGAGGTAAACAAGGGGCGCGGGCCGGGCAGGCTCAGGCTTCGTCGGCGGTGGCTTTGCGGACCACGATCCTGGTCCAGGCGCCGACATAGATCCGATCGCCGGGCGCGAACTCGGTGCGCTGGCCGCTGGGTATCGGCAGGGTGGGCAGAGGTGCTCCGGCGACGCCGGTGAAAGTGCCGTTCGACGATTGCAGATCCTCCACCCACCAGCGCTGCCCGTCGGTGCTGAGCTGGGCGTGCCGGCGCGACACCCCGTGGTCAGAGCCACAGTCGATCTGCGGATGGATGTTGCGGCTGACGGACTTGCGCCCGATCAACAGGCTGCTGTCCCACAGCGGGATGATCATCGGCATCCCAGCGGATGGGCAGGCCTCCTCACTCTCCTGAGTGGCGAACCAGTCCGGATCCACCCACACCTCGGCGACCCACGTCAGTGGGCCACTCTGCACCGGTGGCACCGAGCTGGCGCCACCCGGACGCGGACCGGGATTGGCTGGAGGTGGCTGCAC
>CAXUFS010000120.1:0-8423 GCA_964250315.1 uncultured Kineosporia sp.
CCAGCACACCGTCCATGCTGCGCAGCATCCGGCTCATCAGCCAGTGCTCACCCGGACGGGTCTCGTGCGGCACGACGTTGTGCACGATCGCCCCGGCCGCCGGGGCGGGCTTCCCTCGCCGGGCCGAGGCCACCATCGTCAGCAGAGCCGGGATCTGGGCCGGCACCACCAGCACGCTCAGCACCAGGCTGGCCTCGCGCAGCCGGGCGCCGGTGTGCCACCAGGACTGCGGCCGGTCCCAGCGCAGCGGCTGGCTGGTGGGCTGGAAAGGTGGGACGTCGGGCGGCCCGGGCGGCTGAGCCAGCTCGCCGGGGTAGAGCCGCTGGGGATAGAGCCGGGCCCAGGAGATCAGGGCGACCTGGTGCCCGGCCTGGGCCAGCTGGTGAGCGGTGGCCGTGGTGTGGGCCGCGATCCCGCCCTTGAGCGGGTGAGCCGGGCCTACCAGGGCGATCCGCACGACCGGTCAGGAACTGCGCGAGGGGTTGCGGCGCCCGGGACCGGACGGCGATTCGACCAGGCCCGGGTCGCCGCTGTCGTCACCCCGGGAGCGCACGATCAGGTCCGCCAGCAGCGCCATACTGCCGATCAGCAGCGCGGCCATCACCAGCAGGATGGTGTTGGCCGGGAAGTAGAACGGGTGCCGCACCATATCCACGATCGCCTTGGCCAGGCCGATCAGCAGCAGCCAAAGAGCCACCGGCATCAGCACTTTCAGCGGATCGAAGTACATCACCATCCGCAGCACCTGGAGGATGTAGCGGTAGGCGTCCCGGACGAAGTGGAACTTCGAGCGCCCGGCCCGCTTGGCGTAGCTGATCGGCAGGTAATAGATGTCGTGCTGGTTCTGCAGGAACGCCAGCGTGATCGTGGTGACGCAGGAGAAGCCGGGCGGCAGCAGCCGCAAGTAGGGCAGGGAGACCTGGCGGCGGAAGGCCCGCAGGCCAGAGTTCAGATCCGGGATCCGCTGGTTCGATAGCCGCTCGGCGATCTTGCGGATCAGCCACTTGGCCGGCACCCGCAGCCACTTGTGGGTGCCCTCCTCGGTCAGCCGGGCGCCTACCACCTGGTCGAAGCTGGGGTCGGCCAGCAGCAGGTTCACCAGCTCGGGGATCCGCTCGTTGGGGTAGGTCATGTCGGCGTCGGTCCAGGCCACAATCTCGCCCCGGGCCCGCAGGGTGCCGATCCGCCGGGCCGTGCCGGAGCCACCGTTGCGCCGGAAGGCCAGCACCTCCAGGTTCGGCATCGCCAGCTCGGCCTCGCGCAGCACGCCCAGCGTGCCATCGGTGCTGGCGTCGTCAATGGCCAGAATCTCGTAGCGCAGGCCGGAGGCATCCATCGAGGCGGTGATCCGCTCCAGTTCGGCCAGTACGTGGTCCTGCTCGTTGTAGCAGGGCAGCACGATGCTGGCGACGATCTGAGAGGACAGGGACGAAGCGCTCATCGGCCGTGAGGCTACCCCGCGCGGAGCCCGGTCTCCCATTTGCGCTCAGGTGAGGCAGACCCGGGGCCGATAGAAGCGCCATGGCCCGCCTGCTGGATCGGCTTCCTCGCGGCGCCTCGCTGTCCCCGGCCGCTCTGGCCCAGCGGCACCGGATCAACATCATCCTGCTCTACATGCACGTTCCGGTCCTGCTCCTGGTGGGCTTCCTGGGTCCCCGGTCATGGTCAGAGGTCCTGCTGCTGCCGCTCATCCCGCTGGCTCTGGCGGCCGGGTCGAGCCTGGTCGCGGCGGCCGGGCTGAAGTGCGACCTGGCCAGCGTGGGCCTGATGTCGTGCAGCTACGTGGCCATCGAGCTGAGTGGCGGGCAGGTCGAGGCGCACTTCCACCTGTTCGTGATCCTGATCTTCGTCGCCCTGTACCAGCGCTGGCAGGCGCTGGCCCTGGCCATCATCTCGGCCCTGATCCATCACTTGATCATCGGACTCAGCTGGCCGTTGCACGTGTTCGGCGGCCAGCACGGGATGGGCACGACCGCCGCCAGTGTGGTCGGCATGGTGGCCTACCACGTGGGCATGGTGGTGCTGGAAGTGATCGGCATCCTGTTCATCTGGTACTTCGCCGAGCAGGGGGAGGCCGAGAACCAGCGGCTGGCCCGGGCCGCGCAGGCCTCCAGCGATGCCATGCAGGCCGAGCGGCAGGCCAATCAGCGGCGAGAGACCGAAGCGGCCCAGCGGCGGTCGCAGGAGCTGGCCGCGCTCACTCAGGAACTGGCTCAGCAGGCCGGTCAGGTGCAGAGCACCGCCGCCGGGATCAACCAGCTGGTCCGCCGGGTCAAGGATCGGGCCGAGATGCTGACCGGCTCGGTGCAGGAGATCTCGCAGCGCGCCCGCAAGGCGGCTTCAACCGCCGACCAGGGCCGCCGCAACGCCTCGGAGGCGGCCAGCGGCGTGAACGGGCTGGCCCGCTCCATGGGTGAGATCTCCAGCGTGAACGCGCTGATCAGCCAGCTCGCCGACCAGACCAACCTGCTCGCCCTGAACGCCGCGATCGAGGCGGCCCGGGCCGGAGAGCAGGGCCGCGGGTTCTCCGTGGTGGCCAACGAGGTCAAGGCGCTGGCCAGCGAGACGGCTCGGTCATCCGGGCAGGTGAACACCGTCATCGCCGCGGTGGTCTGCGAAACGCAGGCCGTGACCGCGGGTTTCGCGGCCACCTCCGAGATCGTGTCGGCGATCCACGCCCTGCAGCAGGAGATCGCGGCGGCCGTCGAGCAGCAGCTGATGACTCTGCACGAGGTGTCCGATGAGCTGAGCGCGGCGGCCGATTCGTCCACCGCGATCTCGGCCGCGATCGACCAGCTGACGTCGACGGCGGCCAGCTCAGCCGGCTGAGCGGCCCAGCCAGACCTGAACCTGAAGCGGGTCCTCGCCGTCCGGGCGCCGGGTCAGCCGGTGCTGATCCTCGGTGGTGGCGACGTCGGTGATCGGTTGCGGGGCGACGCCGTTGGCCCGGATCGCGTTCAGCCCATCCTGAGTTGCCGCCAGCAGCACCGGATTCCGCCCGGCGGCAGTGATCCGCCGCACGATCGGCCCGATCGCCGCGGCATACTGGCTCGCACTGCGGACGTTGATGGACGCCGCTGGCCGCCCGCAGATCCCGCGGATCACCTGCGGCCACTCGTTCGCAGCCCGGTTGTCGATCGCCAGCACGGCGTCACCGGGCCGAAGTGCGGCGCAGACCTGGCCCACGGCGGCCAGCTCCCCGCGTTCGGTGGCGGCGGTGGCCACCGGCGCCGTCGCCAGCCCGGCCGGGACCAGCAGCGCCGCCACCCCGATCACGGCCACCGTCCCAGCCGCCCGGGCGCTGCCCCGGATGTCGTTCAGCCAGCGGACCAGCCAGGCCAGCGCCGCCGTGGCGCCCAGCCCGAAGACCGGCAGCACGATCGGCACCATCCGCCGGTCGGCCCAGGGATGGTCAGGGGTGATGCTGGGCCGGTAGAGAGTCAGCAGCAGCGAGCCGAAGCCGATCACAGCCGGTCCCAGCCATCCCGGAACGGCTGCCAGACCAGGATTTTCGCCGGTTCCGATCCACCAGCGGGTGGCTGCGGCGGCCAGGCCGGCGAACGTGACCCAGGCCAGCAGGATGGTGATCGGGCCGAGGTACCAGCCGATCCAGTTCAGGCTGTGCTCGGTGTAGGTCCGGCCGCCGTCCACGGGCAGGCCCTGGCGCAGTTGCAGCCCGGCCACCACCCGGGAGCCGGGGTCGCGCGGGCTCTGCCGGGTGACCATCCAGAGCGGGCGGCTGGCCAGCAGAATGCCGCTCAGGGCGACCAGCAGGGCGGCGGTCTGGGCCGGTCGTCGCCGGACCGGCCCCGGCACCAGCCGGACCGGCCAGGGTCGCCCACCGTGGCGCTGGCCTCTTCGGACCAGCCGGACCGCGTACAGGCCGCCCAGCCCGAGCACCACCCCGCCGCCGATCAGGGGGACCAGGCTGCCCGCGATCCCGCCCAGGGTGCCACCCAGCGCTCCGGCCACCAGTGGCCGGGCCAGTGGCCGGGCCCGCAGAGCCAGCACTGCCGCTACCGGGAGCACCAGTGACACCTCGCGCAGCGCATCCACCCGGATCAGCCCGGCCAGCCCGAAGGCCAAGCCACTGAGCAGGGCCAGCCGCGGGCTGTCCCGGCCCACGGCGTCCACCAGCAGCGCTGCCGCTACCGCGACCAGCAGCGTGGCACCCGGCTCGGAGTAGGTGGAGCGGGCTGCGTGCAGAACCGGCTGAGCCGCGGCCATCGCCGCGACAGCCAGTACCGCCCAGCGAGCGCCGAACAACCGCGCCGCCAGGCCGCCGATCGCCAGCAGAGCCAGGCCGGACAGGATCGCCGGAGTGATTAGCAGACCGGGCCATCCCGCCGTCCACCAGCCGAGGGAGAACACCGACGGCGCGCCGAGCAGGAACTGCGGCACGATCTGAGCCCCGGCCCCGTGGGTCACGGAGAAGAATGCTGGGCTGGCCAGCCGGAAGGCCGGGTCGGCCAGTGCCTGCCCGCCACCGAAGGCCGGCAGCATGGCGTCCACTGGTAGTCCGTGCCGGGTGGCGATCCACTGCGTGAACAGGGCGTACGAGCCCGCGTCGCGGCGCAGCACCACGTGCTGGGAGTGGGTCAGCGCGGCCCACACAGCGTGCCCGGCCGCCAGCGTGGCGATCGCCAGCACCGGACCGGCCGGCTGCATCGCAGCGGGGATGAGCCGGACCGCCCAGAGCAGCCCGGCGGCCGCCGCGACCACGATCGGGATCACCAGCCAGGGTCTCCAGCCGTGCAGGGGAACCAGCACGGCGGCGAGCAGGCCGGTGATGGTGATCAGACCGGCCGCGAACGGGCCGCTTCGGTACAGGAACGCCCCGGCCCAGGCCTGGCCGGAGCCTGAAGATGCGCCGGCCGGGAGGACCAGGGGCGGTCCGGGGCGCTGGACCGGCCGCACCGGCCCATTGGTCCTCCCCGTCGGAACGCTCACGGCTGCCGACGCTATCGGGTTGCGCTGGCCTGGCGGCGCTCTGGCTACGCTGACGGGGTGCCCGATGACCCGCCTGGCGTGCCGCGCCTGCTCCAGCGGCTGATCGCCGATGATCCCGGCCGGCCCCGGCTGACCTGGTACGGGCCGGATGACGAGCGGATCGAACTGTCAGCCGCAACCCTGGCGAATTGGGTGGCCAAGACGGCGAACCTGCTGGTCGAGGAATTGCAGGCCGGCCCCGGCACTGCGATCGGAGTCAGCCTGCCGGCGCACTGGCGGACCGTGACCTGGTTGCTGGCCATCTGGTCGGCCGGGGCGCACGCCGTGGTGATTCCCCCGGCCGCTGATGTGGCGGTGCTGGTGACCGAGCGGCCGGACAGCGGGGTGTCCCAGGTGAGCGCCCGGTCCGGGGCTCAGCTGGTCGTCGTCTCACTGCCCGCCCTGGCCACCCGGTTCGGCGCCCCGCTGCCGCCGGGTGCGGTTGACGCTGCGGCTGAGGTCCGGGGCATGGGGGACCGCTTCGTGCCGGGCCCGGTGAACGGCGCGAGCCCGGCGTTGACCACCGGGACCGCGACTGTGAGCCACGCCGGGCTGACCCAGGGCCTGGATCGGCCGCCGGGTATCCGGCTGCTCACCAGCGCCGGCCCAGACCACGCCCGCGAGGCCTACCTCGCCCCGTTGCTGGCCGGCGGCTCGATCGTGCTACACGCCGGGCAGACCCCGGAACAGGAGCAGAAGATCACCGCCCAGGAGGGAACGACCGCGAGCTACCCCTGAGCCTGAGCCTGGTCCGGAGCCGGTCCGGCCCGCCGAAGATCGGCAGCTCATGGTGACGGGAGAGGGACCGGGGCGGGGGCCGGCAGCTTGGCCAGCACGAAGCCGGTCGACCGCAGCCCGAGCCGGTACTTCGCCGCCGAGCCGGTGAAGTCCTTGGTCACTGTCCGGCCGGCGATCACACCAGTGATCCGCAACCCATTGCGCACCCGCGAAGCGGTGCCGCGCTTGCCCAGCTGATACGAAGTGACCGAGTCGAAGCCGAAACGCTGGGCGAAGGCCGAGGCCGAGAAACCCTTGCTCCAGGACCGGTAGGGGTTGTCCGAGGCCGCATCCCAGCGGCTGTCGTCCACCGCTTTCAGGTAGGGGATGCCGTATCGGCCGTAGACGTACTGCCGGTTCTCGGTATAGCCGCCCATGGACGACGAGTACATGGCCTCGATCGGCCGGCCCGAGTTGGTGATGATCTGGCCCTTGGTCGCATCCACGGCCCGGCGCCAGCGCAGCCCCAGCCGGGCGTCGGCGTCCTCCCGGCTGAAGCCGGTGTAGACCTGGTCAGCGGTGGTGGTCCGCACCGAGTAGGCCTGCTGGGAGCTGTCGTACTTCGAGGCCAGATAGGTACGGGCGGCCACCACCTGGGCCTTGAGCGCCTCGACCGGCCACGACACCGGTACCTCCGCCAGCCCGGCCAGGTACTTCTGCACGGCGGTGCGCTTTCCGCTGGTGATGATCTCGGTGACGCCGAGCCGGTCGGCGGTCCGGACGAACCGGGCCTGGTCGTACCGGGTGCGCAGGGAGCGGGATGCGCTGGATGGCTTGACCACGACCACGGTGCCACTGTGCGCCGCGATGATCGGCACGCCCTTGTGCACGAACAGACGCTGCGACCCGGCGTCGTCCAGCAGCGCGGTTCCGGCGGTGCCATCTTCCGACTTCAGCCGGACCGTCCAGGTGGATCCCTTGGGCTGGGCGACGGCGGCCGAGCCGAAGCCGGTCCAGTGCACGGCACCGCTCTCGGCCCGCAGGGTCGAGCTCTGCGAGTTGCGGGCCAGGATCAGCTGGATCGGTGCGCGCATCGAGCGGGTCGTGATCGACGTGTTCGCGTAATAGGTGTGCAGGATGGTGCGGTATCCACAACCGAGGCGGGCCGCTCCCTGGGCGCCGTACTGGCTCATGCCCATGCCGTGGCCCCAGCCGTGCCCATAGACCTTGATCTGGCCGCCCGGAGCGGTGGCCTCCGGGACCCGGCGGCCACCGGGCGCCGGGCAGGACCCGGCCGACGTCCGCACCGTTGACGCGGCCGATGAGGGCGTGACGCTGGCGGCCTGCGCGGGTGCGGCGAGCGGGCTGACGGCCAGCACGGTGATGGCAGCGCTGAACGCGGCGAGGCCAAGTGCGGCTGGGTGGCTGAGCCGGATAGCGGGCCCGCCCGTGCGATGGGCGCGACTCATGACGAACTCCCCCTGCGATCGATGCGTCGGCCGACCGCTGTCGCACGGTCGTCACTAACCCATCGTCCGGCGGGCCGCTGCGGTGAGTAGCTGTCCCGGGCGTCCGCCCGAACGGACCAGTGCCGCAGCAGCGTCCGGGCACCCTCGGCGGATCAGGGATCAGCGGATCAGAGCAGGGGTCAGAACAGGATCAGAACAGGTAGCCGCGCACGTCCGCCCTGGTCACGGCCCGGCCGGCGCCAAGCTTGATCATGATCGCGCCGTTCGCGCCGATCGGCACCAGCACCTGAGTGGCTTGCGACTGTCCCCGGTTCACCCGCATGGCCGTGCCTGGCCCCGGCGTGGACCCAGCTGGATAGACCTCGGCGTATCCGGTCGCGGACGGGGTCAGTGCGGTCAGGCCGATCAGCACGCCGGTGGCGCCGGGCGGGACGCCGGTGGTACCGCCGGTGATGGTGATCGCGCGCGGGCTGCCCGCCGCCACAGTGGCGTCCAGCACCTGCTTGGGGGTGATCGCGGTCAGCCCGGCACCCGAGCCATTGCTGGCCACCACCGCGCGTACATCGACGCTGACCTGGGTCGATCCGCCGTTGGCGGTCAGAGTGAAGGCCCCGTTGGCGACCGGGATCACGGCCAGATTCTCAGTCGGCCGCCCGGTTCGGAACACCAGCGCGGGCAGCCCGGACGCGGTCAGTGATCCGGGCGCGGAGGGGCTCAGAGCGGTAACGCTGGCGATCACGCCGGAGATGCTGGACGCCGGGACACCGCCGATGCTGGCCGGGAGCGATACCGGCCGGGTGGCGCCGGCCACGATCGGCCCGCCACTGGAACTGGTGTCCAGGATCCGGGTGGCGGGCACCGCGATCAGCTTCTGACCGGCCGCTGAGTAGTACCCGACGACGTCCGCGGTCAGCTGGGTCACGCCGGTGCCGCCGGTGATGCTGACCGAGCCGTTCGCCCCGACCTGGCTGGTGATCAGCGTCGATGCTGGGCTGCCGGGGACGGCGAAGGCGGCAGGATGGCCGGTCCGGGTGCCTCCGGTGGGCCAGACCTCCAGCGATGACCGGCTGGAGGCGCAGCCGGTGGTCAGGTTCAGCATGACCGAGGTGACCCCGGCCGACGGGACGCCGCCCCGGCCCAGCACCGGCAGTGCGGCGCGGCGGCCCGGGCCGACCGCGAGCGTGGTCTGCCCGCCGAGGCCGGCCAGCCGGACCGGGGTCAGCGCGGTGAATCCGCCCGCTCCCGATG
>CAXUFS010000121.1:0-8383 GCA_964250315.1 uncultured Kineosporia sp.
GCAGTTCGGCGACGTCGGCCATCGCGCGGGGCCGGGCCCCGCGGAAGCTCTGAGTGGCGGCGTCCGGATCACCAGCCACCAGCACGTCGGCACCGCCGCCAGCCAGCAGGATCAGCAGCCGCTGGGTGGCCACGGTCAGCTCCTGCGCGTCGTCCACCACGATCAGCTGCCTCGCCCGGTACTCAGCGTCGAGCAGATCGGGGTCCGACCGGAGCAGATGGGCGGCGGCGTCCACGATCCCGGCCGCGTCGTAAGCACCCGGGGTGGCCAGCGCAGTGACGTCGGTGTACTCGGCCAGCACCTGGGCCGCCGCGATCCAGTCCAGGCGCCCGTGCGAGCGACCCATATCGGCCAGGTCGGACGGCACGAGCCCGCGCTCGACTGCGCGCATCAGCAGGTCGCGCAATTCTTCGCGGAACCCGCGCAACCGCCGGATCTGCTCGCTGGTGGCGGCCGGCCAGTTGGGCGGGTCGGCCCAGCCCTCGTCGTGGCCCTGCAGCAGCTCGGCCAGCACCCGGTCCTGCTCGGCGCCGGAGATCAGCCGCGGAGCCGGTTCGCCATCCAGCACCCGCGCCATCCGCAGCACGCCGAACGCGTAGGAGTACGGCGTGCGGGCCATCGGCTCGCGCACCGTGCTGGCGATCCGGGCCGACAGCAGATCGCGCAGCCGGGCCGCGGCGACACGAGTCGGAGCCAGGGCCAGCACGGACGAGGGGGCCAGGCCGTCCCGGTGTATGCGGGCGGCCACGGCCTCGACCAGCACGGAGGTCTTACCGGTGCCGGGCGCCCCGAACACCACTACCGAGCCCGAGCCCTGAGTGCGGGCTATCAGCTGGGCCTGGACGTCGTCCGGATCGAACGGCGGGGCCGGTTCCCGGCGGGGCGCGACCAGCCGGATGGCCGGGCCCGCCAGCGCCGGAGCCGTTGTCACGCCCGACATCTCACCACAGGCCGGGGTCAGCCCAGCGGATGATCGCCGGCTGCGCCCCGAATTGCCGCTTAAGGCTCAAGTTTCCCGGGCCAGGCCGCCGATCAGGCAGCCGGGGCTCAGCCACCGTCCCAGCGGGCCAGAGTCAGGTCGACCCGATCACCGCCGGACCGAAGCGGCGTCCCCTCCGCCTTGTACCGGGGCAGGGCCCGGGACTCCAGGCCGGCGGCTGGACGGCCGTCCGCGCGCAGGACCCGCCACCAGGGCACACCCGAACCCCAGCGTGAGAGCACGTTCCCGACCCGGCGCGGCCCGCCTCCACCCACGATCCCGGCGATGTCGCCGTAGGTGAGCACCTTGCCCGCCGGGATGCGTTCGACCAGGTCCAGCACCAGGCCAGCGAACTCGTCGGCGTCCACCAGCCTCAATCTAGAAGCAGCGCCCGCACTGCCGCTGGGGGACGGCGTTTCCAAGGCGGCCCGGCCGCCGGGCCGCTCGCCGTATGCTCGACCGGCCCTGCGAACAGCGCCCCGGCCGAGAGGACGAACCCCGATCCGACATGGTCTTCTCCTCACCGACCTTCCTGTTCCTGTTCCTGCCCCTGACCCTGCTCGCCTACCTGGCCATCCCAGCTGGCTGGCGCAACGCCGGCCTGCTGCTGGCCAGCGTGATCTTCTATGTCTGGGGGTCGGGTGCGCAGGTGCTGGTGCTGCTCTACGTCAGCCTGGTCAGCTGGGGCGGCGTGCTCGTGCTGCGGCGCCGGGCCGATCGGGCCCAGCTCCGGACTGAGCTGATCCCGGCCCGGATCCGGGTGCTCGAACCGGTGGCCGCGGGACCGGTGGCGGTACTGCAGCGGACATCCCAGAGCGCCGTCGACGACGCCGAGGAGCTCGGCAAGCCCGCCCAGCCCCAGGTCGAGCGGGTCATGGTGGCGCTGCTGATCGCCCTGCTGCTGATCCCGATCATCTCGTTCAAGTACCTGCCGCCCCTGGACGGCCTGCTGAGATCAGTGGGCTGGTCCGGCGCGCCGTCGCTGCACTGGGCCCTCCCGCTGGGCATCTCGTTCTTCACCTTCCACGCCATCTCCTACGTGGTCGACTCCTGCCGCGGTGACCTGCCGCCGGAGCGGAACCTGCGGGACTACCTGCTCTACCTGTTCCTGTTCCCGCATCAGATCGCCGGGCCGATCGTGCGGTTCCGGCAGATCGCGGCCGAACTCAGGGACCGCCGGGACGTCACCCTGGACAACGCCGGCTACGGCATGACCCGGTTCTCCTGGGGGCTGTTCAAGAAGGCCTGCATCGCGGACTCGGCCGGGGTGGTGGCCGGCACGTCGTTCGCGATGGCCAGCGCTGACATGAGCCGGGCGACGGCCTGGGCCGGCGCGCTGGCCTACGCCGTGCAGATCTACTTCGACTTCAGCGGCTACTCCGACATGGCCATCGGGCTGGCCGCGGTCTTCGGATTCCGGTTCCCGGAGAACTTCAACTCTCCCTACCGCAGTCTCGGGCCGGCCGACTTCTGGCGGCGCTGGCACATCACCCTGTCCAGCTGGTTCCGCGACTACGTCTACATCCCCCTCGGCGGCAACCGGCACGGCCCAGTGGTGGAGTACGGCGCGCTGCTGGCCACCTTCTTCCTGACCGCGCTCTGGCACGGCGCGACCTGGACCTTCCTGGTCTGGGGCGGGCTGCACAGCGCGGCTCTGCTGGTCGAGCGGCTGACCGGGTTGCGCCGCCTGACCGGCTGGGTGGGTGCCCGCCGGCTGCTGACGGCGCTGTTCATCGTGATCAGCTGGGTCCCGTTCCGGGCGCCGAGCATGCACGACGCCGTCCTGATCTGGCGGGCGATGCTGTCCGGCAGGTGGGGGCCGCCGGCTCCCGAGGTCCTGCTCGCGCTGACCCCCTGGACGGCGATCGCGGCCGGGATCGGCCTGCTCGCGTTCTTCGGGCCTGGCTCCCGAGACGATGCCCGAACCGGGTTCACTCTGGTGCACGGTCCGCAGGCCGCGTTCCGTTATCCAGTGGCGATGGTGACCGCTCCGCTCCTGCTGGTGGTCAGTGTGGTGTCGATGATGTGGCTGGATTTCAGCCCTTTCCTTTACTTCCAGTTCTGATCGGTCACTTTGTGTCATGCTATTCCGGTGACCCGAGCCTCGTCCCCGGCCACTGAGCCGGAGCTGACGGGTGGCTCTCCGGCTGCGCCGGGATCGGCGTCCGGCCGCGTCCGGCGGGGCACCACCGCGCTGAACCAGACCCGGCTGCGGACGGCCGAGGATGACACCCTCGAGGTGATCTGGGCTCCGGACGAGCCGCGCCCGGCGGTCACCGAACTGTTCCACGGCACGGACGCCGCCGATCGCGCTCCGGCTGATCCGGGCGCTGCGGAGGCCCTTGGTGCGCTCCTGTTCCAGCTCAGGACCGAACGCCGTCGCAGGCGCAGCGTGAAGTACGCCCGGCTGCTGAGCGCGGGGGTGGCGGCAGGACTGCTCGGGGTGTGGCTGCTGCACCCGCCGGCCGCCGGCGGCGACGAGAACCGCACCGAGGCGGCCTTCCCCCGGGTGGACGCCAGCGGCGTCGCCAGCGGCTCGGCCTTCCGGCAGACCGACGCGGCCCTGCGCGATCGGCTGGCGCTGCGGGAGTACGTGGTGAGCGCGATCGGGGCCGCCGCCAAGAACCGGTTCGGAGTCAGCCTAAGCCCCCAAGTTGTTCTCGGCGACGGTGGAACTCCTTTCACAGCCGAGGATTTCACCCTCCCCTGCGAGCGCCCGTTCGATCCGGGCAAGATCAGTAGTAGCCTCGGCCAGCTACGGGCGATCGGGCGGCGAACCGGCAAGACGATCACGGTGGCGATCGCTCCGGACAAGTCGTCGATCCTGACCGATCAGCTCGGCCGTTTCGGCTCGGCGCTGATGTCATGCTCGAACCGGGTCAGGACCAGTACCGAACAGCAGTGGGCCGGCGACGGCACCGCCCCGGTGGTGACCATGTGGAAACAGATGGCGGCAGTGGAGAAGGCTGAGCCGGGCCAGGCCTTCCAGCACGGCGACACCCACTGGACCAGCCGGGGCGCACTGGTCTTCTCTCAGACGCTGGTCGAGCACCTGATCGCCCAGGGCGAGGCGCCGGAGTCGCTCGAGGGTCAGCCGCACGCCACCCGGGCCCCGGATGAACTGGCAGACGCCGACCTGTTCCGGATGCTGGGCACCCCCCGGCAAGAGATGGTGCCGGTCTGGCTGGTGAGCCGGCCCGAGGTGACAGTGACCGGCCACCACATCGATATGCCGTCCGGCCGGGGCATGGCAATGTATCAGACCGTAACCCGGCCCGGCGTGCCGCTGATCACCGGGTCAACCCTGGTCGTGCACGACTCGTTCTTCATCCGGGCCGAGCCGCAGCTGGCGCCGTTCTTCCAGGATCTGACCGGGATGCAGTGGGGCGACTTCATCACCGCCGTCGACCATCACACGCTGCCCCACTTCGACCGGATCATCATCGAGACCGTGCAGCGCGGCTGGCCGCAGCGAGCGACCTGGCTGGAGCCGGGGCAGAGCATCTACCAGGCACTGGCCGCCGAACTGGCCACCGCCAGTCAGTGATCTTCAGCCGGTGGCGGTGACGCCTCACGGCGACGAGAGATCCACCCGGTCAGCGTCCTGATCGAGGACCGTGTCAAGATCGTCATCGCCTCGGGCGGCCAGCGCCCACCAACTCGCTCGAGGACCACACCCGGCGACCAGTGCTGGACAACTTTCTACCGTGAGGGGGTGTCCTTGAGCGGAAGCTGCGCCGATGCCAGCAGCTGGAGCTTGTCGGCCGCGTCGCTTCCCTGGTCCGGGTAGTAGATCACCAGAACTTTGCCCTCGACCGGGAACTTGTCCCGGTGGAGCGTCAGCCGTCCAACGGCCGGGTGGTTCACGGTGAGGGTGCCGCCGGTGAGTGCGGCCACGTCGTGCCGTGCCCAAAGCGCGCGAAATCGGGCACTGGCAAGTGAGAGTTCGCCCACCAGCTCGACGGCTCTCGGGTGACTCACGTCGTCGGCGAGATTGCGGCGGAACACGGCCACGAACTCTCCCGCGGACTTCTCCCAGTCCGATTGGAAAGCCTGTTCTTCGGGGTCCAGGAGCAGCGACCGGAGCCGGTTGTTGCCCGGCTGCAATCGAGGGGACAGCGCACTCGCGAGGGAGTTCGCGGCCAGGACGTCAAGAAACCGGCCCTCGACGAACGCCGGCAGGCCGATGGCCGCCAGAAGATGTCTCATCCGGGCCGGTACCCGCTCGGCGGTGGCCGTTCGGCGGGAGCGCTGCCGGGGTGCGGTCAGGCTGAGCAGATGCTCCGTCTCGACATCGTCGAGACGGAGCACCCTCGCGATGGCCTGCAGGATCTGCGGCGATGGATTGCGGTCGCGCCCGCGCTCCAGCCGGAGGTAGTAGTCGGCGCTGATCCCGGTGAGCAGGGCAACTTCTTCGCGGCGCAGCCCCGGTACCCGCCGATGCGAACCCGCTGCGATGCCTGCCTGCTCAGCAGTGACCAGATCCCGCCGGGCCCGCAGGTATTCGCCCAGCCGGTTGGGCGCTTGCGCGTTGTCCATGGCCGACACGCTAATCCCCGGGCAAGGAAGCAGAGGGGGCCCTGACACTCCCTGGACCGGCAGGGACCTCCCGCCCGGGCGCGCACAGGCCGAGTCTTGAGGTTCATCCACCGGTTCCGGCACGAAAGGCGCAGACCATGCAGATGACCAACCGCACCGTGTTGATCGTTGGGGGCACGTCCGGCATCGGGCTGGGACTCGCGCGCCGATTCGCAGCGGCCGGTAACACCGTGATCGCCGGCAGCCGGAACACCGGCCGCGCCGGAGACCTCGAAACGGTGACGATCGACGTCACCGACCCAGCCTCGATCACAGCGGCTCGCGATCAGGTGCTGGACGCGCATCCAGGTCTGGACGTCGTGATCACCATGTCGGGCGTCATGCTCGCCGAAGATCTCCGTGATCCCGCCCACATCGCCAGCACCCAGACAACGCTCGCGACCAATGTTTTCGGCACTATCCGGACGATCGACGCTTTCACGCCACACCTCCTGGACCGGGGAGCGGGGACGATCATCACCGTCACTTCGGGGATCGCGTTCCTGCCCTTCCCGCTCATGCCCACCTACGGCGCGTCCAAGGCTGCGATTCACGCGTACACAGAGGCCCTGCGCGCTCAGCTCAGCGGCACCGGCATCGAGGTCGCCGAGCTGGTGCCGCCGGCCGTCGCGACAACGCCCGAGCAGAAGGAGCTGAACCCCGCCGCGCTCGACCTGGGGGCCTTCCTTGACGAGGTCTGGTCGCTGCTGTCGCAGGAGACGACGCCGAAGGAGATCCTGGTCGAGGCGGTCCGGCAACATCGATGGGCCGAGCGCGAGGGCACCTACGAAGCCCTCGTCGAGCGCCGCTCCGCTTCGCTGAAGAACCTTCCCAACCGCTGACCCGCAGGTCATCGAGCGAGTGCCGGGCGGCTTCTGGCCGCACGAACCCGGGTCAGTAACGGGGCTGGGCCGGATCGATCTGGTCGATCCAGGCCAGCACCCCGCCCTTCACCTCGAACACATCCTCGAAGCCATTCTGCCGCAACAGTTCTGCTGCTCGAGCCGATCTGGCCCCGGACTTGCAATGCAGGACGATCGGACGCTGCACGGCGTCCAGATCCTTGAGGCTGCCGATCACATCGGCCTCCAGCTGAGCCAGCGGCAGACTGGCCGCGCCCGGGATCCGGGCCAGCTCCCGCTCGAACGGCTCGCGGACGTCGATCAGCAAGAAATCCCGCTCACCGCGTTCCCTTTCGGCAAGCCAGGCCGCGAGCTGGGCGGCCCCGATCAGGTCTGTGGCTGGAGACGACGCGGACAGCCCGCAGAAGGCAGCGTAATCCGGGGCCAGCTGGGTCACCGCAGAGGCGGCGGCGGCCCGGCGCACACTGACCGTGTCCCAGCCGCCACCCAGCGCATCGAAGATCATCAAGCGGCCGAGCAGCGGGTCGCCGAAGCCACAGATCAGCTTCACCGCTTCCACCGCCATTGCCGAGCCGATCGCCGCGCAGACCACGCCGAGCACGCCGCCCTCGGCGCAGGACGGGACCGATCCGGGCGGCGGTGGCTGCGGATGCAGGTCGCGGTAGGTCACCGGCTGGGCCGGAGCCGGAGGGGCGGACCAGAAGACGCTCAGCTGGCCGTCGAACTGATACACCGATCCCCAGACGCAGGGCAGGCCCAGAACGCTGCAGGCGTCCGACACCAGGTACCGGGTGGCGAAGTTGTCAGTGCCGTCCAGCACCAGGTCATAGCCGGCCAGCAGGTCCAGCGCGTTCGTCTCGGTGAGCCAGTCGCGGATCGCGGTGATCCGGACCAGTGGATTGATCGCTGCCACCGCCTCGGCCGCACTCTCAGCCTTGGGCCGCCCGACATCGCCGGCCCCGTGCACCACCTGGCGCTGCAGGTTGGAGGTCTCGACCAGATCGCCGTCCAGGATGCCGATCGTGCCCACCCCGGCCGCGGCCAGATAGGTCAGCACCGGACTACCGAGACCGCCGGCTCCGATCACCAGCACCCGGGCCGCAGCCAGCCGTCGCTGACCCAACTGGCCGACCTGAGGCAGCAGCAGATGCCGGGAGTAGCGCTCGATCTCCGGCGGGGTCAGCGGTGGCCCAGGCTCGGCCAGCGGCGGAAGGCTCACCCCTCCAGTCTGAACCCTGGCCCGGACGGCCCGGCTAGGGGTAGGGCCACGGGTTGGGCCGGCAACCCTGCAGGCTCTTGGTCTGCTGCTGCATCACCGGAGCCAGCTGGCCCGGGCCCGCACAGAACTCGTGGCCGTGCCCGAGCGCGTGCCCCACCTCGTGGTTGATCAGATATTCGCGATAGCCGGTGCGATCCGAGCCGTAACCGGGAATGGCCTTGACCCAGCGATAGACAGTGATCACCGCGGCGTCCCCGCTGTGGCAGGACAGGTGCCCGAATGTGTGCAGTGGCAGGCACATCCGGGCCGAGGTCTGCGGTGAGGCCAATACCACCCGGACGTCGTACCCGGCCCGGTCCACCCGGTCGAAGTGCCGGGCGCCCCCGTGGCCCCAGCTGCGGCGGTCGTTCAGCGTAGCCAGCACGAATCCGGCGAACCGGGCGCCGTCCACGTTCAGGCCCTTCTCCACCTGGATCTCGACCCGGACTCTGCGCCCAGCATCCGACTCGGCCCGATCAGTGCCGGGCACGGTGACGAAGCGGCCGCTGCCCGCGCTGCTGAACCGGGCCGAGAGCAGCCCGGCCGCCAGGTCGGCCCGGGTCAGTCCGTCCGGAAGCGACCGGGATGCCGTCGAGGTCGCCGTGACCGGCACCCTCGGGGACGCCGCTGAGCCTGGGGACGGCGCCGGGCTCGCGGTCACCGCCGGGCCCGACGTCGTGAGGAGAGGGCCATTCGGAGCATCGC
>CAXUFS010000122.1:0-8321 GCA_964250315.1 uncultured Kineosporia sp.
CCGGCCGCGAACGAACCGGCCCCAAGTCCGGCGATCTGACCGGCGACCGGCCCTAGCGCCTGCGCCAGGCCCGGGCGCCCTGCAGGTTCTGCTCGGAACGCTGCGCGGCGCGGCCTGCGTGGCATTGCGACAGATGGACGACGCGCCGGGCCTGGCGCAGGCGCTAGGGCCGTTCGCCGGTCAGATCGCCGGACTTGGGGCCGGTTCGTTCGCGGCCGGCCCGGTGGCCCAGGTGCTCGGTGATCTGAGCCGGTTGATCGGCCGGGACGAGGACGCCCGCGGCTTCTTCCAGCAGGCCAGCGAGGTCTGCCTGCAGGCCGGTGCGCCGCTCTGGGGTGCTTCGGCCCTGGCCGCGCTGCGCCGGATGGACCTGCCCGCCTGACCCAAGCTCCGGCTCATTCAGCTGAGCTCGCTCAGATTCCGTCGTCCAGCGAGCCGGCCCCGGCGGTCAGCGGCTCGGCTTCTGAGCCGGGCTCCAGGGCGAAGTCGCCGGACGGCTGGGCCAGCCCCTCGCTCAGCCCGAGCATGAGCAGCCCGGCCAGCGCCCAGACGCCCAGCACCAGCAGTGGCTTGCCGGCCGCATGTCCGTCGAAGAAGGCGGCGTTGCGCAGCAGGGTGCCGCCGGCCCCGGCGGGCAGGAGCTGGCCGATGTCACCCCACGGCTGGGCCAGCCATTCCGAACCGGTGCTGAAGCCGGAGAGCGGGACGGAGACCAGCACCAGGGCGGCGATGCCGATCCCGGTCGCGATCCGGCCGCCGACGGCGTTCAACCCCAGCAGCAGCAGATTGGTGGACAGCAGGGCCGCGGTGATAGCGACCGAGACCAGCCAGAAGTTGGCCCCTTGGGTCGGTCCGAGCCAGAACGTGAGCAGGGCCGAGGCGCCCGCGCCGAGCAGGAACGCGGACACGATCATCGCGCCCAGCTGAGTCAGCCGGCGTTCCCGGAAGGCAGCCATCAGCAGCAGCGCCGGGAAGATGCCGATCAGGGCCAGCGGCAGTCCGGAAGCGGCCAGTCCGGTGCCGGCCGGGTCCTTGGCCGGTGCCGGTTTCACCTCGGTAGCGGTCAGCCCCAGGCTCTGAGCCACCGCGTTCAGCGCGTTGGCCGCTCGCGGGCTGGCGGTCTGGGCGGTCAGCATGGTGGCCTCGGTCTGCGTCACCACCAGTCCGCCGTAGACCGATCGGTTGCCGATCGCCTTCCGCAGAGCCGGGCCGTCCTTGTAGTTCTTCAGCTCGAAGGTGTTCGAATAGCGCTGGGAGAAAAGCTGTTTCGCCTGAGTCTGGATTTGGGGGGTGGCCGCGACACCGATCGGCAGGTGGTTGGGGCCGCCCTTGACCGTGGGCAGCACGAAGGCGATCAGCAGCACCGCGGCCACAGCCAGGACGGCCACCACCCGCAGCGCCAGCGGCACCAGGGTGTCGTTCTCGTTGCCCTCCACGGCGGGCGTTTCCAGCACCTCAGCCACGATGGCGCCGCTCGCCGGTGGTTCCTGAACGTCGTCCCCGGCGCTGTCGATCCGCTCGCCGGAGACCGGCTCGGGCGCAACTGGCTGGGTCTGGGCAACGGCCGGTTCGGGAACGGTGGGGGAGCCGGAGGCGTCCGCGGGCCGGGCTCCAGGCGTCGAGCCGGAGCTCTCTGGCGGTGTCATCGTCTCTCCCTTGTCAGCGACCGTGCTTGTCAGCGACCGTGCTGGTCAGCGACCGGTCTTTCGGGTCATCTCGGCAGCCAGCCTAGGGTCTGTTCGCTCTTCCGCCATGATCAGCAGCTCGGCCCGCAGATGCAGCGCCGCCGCACCGTTGCCCTGGGCTGAGCCGGCGATCTTGAAGCAATGCGGAAATCGAACACAGGTTCGAACGCCGTGGTAGCGTCATCGGGTGGCGATCACGTTCCAGGCATCGCTGCTGGACGCCGCTCAGGCGCCCAGTTTTGGGCCGCTGAGCCGGGCCATCCACCGGGTCGCGCTCAGCCAGGGCGCCTGGCTCGACCTGGCGCCGGGCTGGCTGAGCGGTGCCGATGAGCTGTTCCTGGCCCTGCTGCACGACGTTCCCTGGCAGGCCGAACGACGGCAGATGTACCAGCGCGAGGTGGACGTCCCCCGGCTGCTGTGCTTCTACGGCGAGGACGCCGCGCTGCCCCACCCGCTGCTGGCCGGGATCCGGTCTGCCCTGAGCGAGCACTACCAGTCCGAGCTGGGCGAGCCGTTCCGCACCGCCGGGCTCTGCCTCTACCGCGACGGGCGTGACAGCGTGGCCCCGCACGGCGACACCATCGGCCGCAGCAGCACGCAGGACACCATGGTGGCCATCGTCTCGCTCGGTGCGCCGCGGGTGATGACGATCAGGCCGCGCAATGGGTCTGCTCCGGCCCAGCGTCATCAGCTGGGCCACGGCGACCTGCTGGTGATGGGCGGCAGCTGCCAGCGAACCTGGCTGCATGGCATCCCGAAGACCGCTCGCCCGGCCGGGCCGCGGATCAGCGTGCAGTTCCGCCCGCGGGACGTGCGGTAGGGCACGGACGCCGGCTCAGAGCAGGTGACGCAGCGCATCCACCAGCAGCACCACGCCGAAGATCACGAAAATGGCCGCCGCGCCGAACCGGATGGCCCGTTCGGGCAGGTTCTTGCCCAGCAGCGCACCGGCCGCGATGGCCAGCGCGTCGGCCGCCACCATCCCGGCCGTGGAGCCGAGCCAGGTGCCGAACAGGCCCTCCCGGGTGGCCAGGGCGATGGTGGCCAGCATGGTCTTGTCGCCCAGTTCGGCCAGGAAGAACACGACCGTGGCGGTGACGATCGCCGAGCGGCCCGAACGGGACACGCTGGCCTGGTCCTGGCTGGTCAGTTCGTCGCCGCGAACGGTCCAGGCGGCGAAGGACAGGAACGCCAGCCCGGCGATCAGGGTGATCCAGTCGGTCGGCAGAGCCAGGCCCGCCGCCGCTCCGATCCCGACTGAGACCGCGTGCACCACGGCGGTGGCGATGGTGATCCCGAGCAGGATCGGCAGCGGGCGGAACCGGGTAGCCAGGGTCATGGCCATCAGCTGTGACTTGTCACCCAGTTCGGCCACGAAGATCACGCCGAAGCTGATCAGGAACGCACTCATCGGACCAAGCGTCCCACCTGGCCCACACGAGGGATGACCCTGCGCGGACCGGACCGCCCGGATAGATATCTTGCTCAGATGAGGGTCGCTGTTCGGACCGAGACGATCCCGGGGGAGCGCCGGGTCGCGATCACGCCCGACGTGGTGTCCCAGCTGACCAAGGCCGGCCTGGACGTCACCGTCCAATCCGGTGCGGGTGCCCATGCCTTGGCCACCGACGCGGCCCTGACCAGCGCCGGCGCCACGGTGCTGGACGAGATCGACTTGGCCTCGGCCGACGTCCTGCTGCACGTCCGCCCGCTGCGGCCCGGCCTGGCCGGGGAACTCAGGCCCGGCGTGGTCACCCTTGGAATGTGTTCGCCGTCGACCGAACTCGCCAGCGTGGCCGCACTGCGGGACGCCGGGATCACCTCGTTCGCGATGGAACTGGTACCGCGGATCTCCCGGGCCCAGTCCATGGATGCGCTGACTTCGCAGGCGCTGGTGGCCGGCTACCGATGCGTGCTGGAGGCCGCGATGCGGTTGCCCCGGTTCTTCCCGCTGTTCATGACCGCGGCCGGCACGGTTCCCCCGGCCAAGGTGCTGGTGCTGGGTGCTGGAGTGGCCGGGCTGCAGGCGATCGCCACGGCCCGGCGGCTGGGCGCGGTGGTGTCGGCCTACGACGTCCGCCCGTCCAGCGCCGACGAAGTCAGGTCGATGGGCGCCACCTTCGTCACCCTCGGCCTCGAGGCGCTGGAAGGGGCTGGCGGCTACGCCCGGGAGATGACTGAGGACCGTGCCGCCCGCCAGCGTGAGCTGCTCACCCCGCACCTGCAGGCGGCCGACGTGGTGATCACCACTGCCGCTGTACCCGGGCGCCAGGCTCCTCTGCTGGTCACCTCCAGCATGCTGAGCGGGCTGCGGCCCGGCAGCGTGATCATCGACCTGGCGGCCGAGAGCGGGGGCAACGTCGAAGGTTCGGTGCCTGGCCAGGACATCAGTCTGGACCTACCGGACGGCGGCAGCCTGACCATCACCGGGATGAAGGACGCCGCCAGCACCATGCCGGGCGATGCGTCCAGGCTGTACGCCAAGAACGTGGCCAACCTGCTGCTGCTGATGACCAGGGACGGCGAGGTGGTCCCGGACTTCGATGACGAGGTGGTGGCCGGTGCCTGCCTGACCCATGACGGCACCGTCCGGCACCGCCCGACCGCCGAGATGCTCAGTCAGGTAGAGGATTCCGCGAGGGAAGGAACGGCGACCTGATGGACGGCGTCGCACTGCTGGCCATCTTCGTGCTGTCGGTCTTCGTCGGCTTCGAAGTGGTGGCCAAGGTGTCCAGCACCCTGCACACTCCGCTGATGTCGGGCGCCAACGCCATCCACGGCATCATTCTGGTCGGGGCGATCCTGGTCACCGGCCAGGCGGAGCAGGCCATCACCGTCGCGATCGGGCTTTTCGCGATCGTGCTGGCCACGGTCAATCTGATCGGCGGATTCGTGGTGACCGACCGCATGCTGGAGATGTTCAAAGGGCGCGCCCCCCGGGCCAAGGTGGACGCCGGTGAGTCGTCATGAGCTGGCTGAGCCGGGACGCCACGGAGGTCGCCTACCTCGCGGCCGCAGTGTGCTTCATCCTGGCCCTGAAGGGGCTTTCATCACCCAAGTCGGCCCGGCGGGGCAACCTGATCGGAGCCTTCGGCGCTCTGATCGCGCTGGTCACGGTGTTCCTGTCCAACGATCTCGATCACCTCGGGTTGATCGCCCTGGCGATTCTGGCCGGCGCCGTCGTGGCCGTCCCGGCGGCCCGCAACGTGCAGATGACCCAGATGCCGCAGCTGGTAGCCCTTTTCAACGGAGTCGGCGGTGGCGCGGCCGCGCTGGTGGCGCTGCTGGAGCTGAACGAGCTGGGCGGAACCCGCGGCTGGTTCCACTACCGCACCGGCGACGTGACCGGCACCGTGATCGCGATGATCGCAACGGCTTTCACCGTGCTGGTGGGTTCGGTCTCGTTCGCCGGGTCAGTGGTCACCTTCGCCAAGCTGCAAGAGCTCATGACCACCCGGCCAGTAGTTCTGCCGGGCATGCGCTACCTCATGATCGGTGCCTGTGTGGCGTCGCTGGTGTTCGCGGTCGCTCTGGTCGGTGGCGCCTCGCCGGGCATGGCCGCCCTGCTGGCCCTGGCCGGCCTGGTCACCGGGGTGCTGCTGGTGCTGCCGGTGGGCGGGGCTGACGTGCCGATCGTGATCTCACTGTTGAACGCGTTCACCGGCCTGACCGTGGCGGCCGGCGGTTATGTGCTGGGCAACACCCTGCTGCTGGTGGCCGGCACGCTGGTCGGCGCCAGCGGAACCATCCTGACCAGGCTGATGGCGGCCGGCATGGGCCGATCGGTGACCGGCATCATGTTCGGCGCGCTCAAGGGCGGATCCACGGCCGGCTCGACCGCGGTGTCCGATCGCCCGGTCGCGTCGGTGCAGCCCGACGACGTCGCGATCCTGCTCAACTACGCCAGCAAGGTGGTGGTGGTGCCGGGTTACGGACTGGCGGTGGCTCAGGCCCAGCACACCATCCGCGAACTGGCTGACCTGCTGGAGAGCAAGGGAATAGGCGTCACCTATGGCATCCATCCGGTCGCGGGCCGGATGCCGGGGCACATGAATGTGCTTCTGGCCGAAGCGAATGTGCCCTACGAGGCGCTGAAGGAGATGGACGAGGTCAACCCGGAGTTCAAGGTCACCGACGTGGTGATGGTGGTCGGCGCCAACGACGTGGTCAATCCGGCGGCCAAGACTTCGCCCGGCTCACCGATCTACGGCATGCCGATCCTCGAGGTGGGCGACTCCCAGCAGGTGATCTTCCTGAAGAGGTCGATGCGGCCGGGCTTCGCCGGGATCGAGAACGAGCTGCTCTACGACCCGAAGACGTCGCTGCTGTTCGGTGATGCCAAGGAGTCGCTGACCAAGGTGCTGGCGGCCGTCAAAGCGCTGTGAGGCCTAGTGGTATCGCGCCGCGATCTGTGCGGCGTGGTGCGCGCAGCGGGCGCCGTAGACGTCGCCGAACAGGACGGCGTGGACCAGCAATGGATACAACTGGTGCAGGCCCCGCCGCTCGCTTCTTCCGGGGGCCAGCGCAACGGTGTCGTGGTAGGCCCCGATCACCTCGGGCAGGAACGGCAGCCCGAACAGTTCCAGCATGGCCAGGTCGGTTTCGCGGTGGCCGCCGTGCGCGGCCGGATCGATCAGAACCGCACCGGTCGCGGTCCAGATCACGTTCCCGCTCCAGAGGTCACCATGCAGCCGGGCCGGAGATTCGGCTGGGCCGGTAAGGCTTTCGTCGCCCGCGTCGAGCCGCTCGCAGATCTGGTCGAGCAGCCTGGTCGTGCGCTGGGTGAGGGCACCCCGGTCACGCGCGGCCCGGGCGAAGGGAGCGATCCGCAGCCGGGCATAGAAGCTGCCCCAGGGCAGTGGCTGCGCGGCCGCCGGCAGGGGCAGGCTGGCGATGAAGCCGCCGGTGCCGAGTTCCGGTGGCGGGGCGCCGTGATGGGATGCGCCGGCCTGATGGGTGCGGGCCAGGCGGCGCCCGAACTCCTCAGCCTGGCCGCGGGTGGGCCTGGTCGCGGTGAGCCGCGGCAGTTCGATGTGGGCCGGACTCCAGCTGAGCACCTCGGCGACGTCCGCTCCACCATCCGGCGTGGCTGCGGCCAGCCAGTGCAGTCCCGCGACCTCCGCCGCGAAGAAGTTCGGCGGTGCGCTGCGGTCGTCCTTGCGAAAAGCGCCGCGCGCGGTGGCTCTCAACGCAGACGGCTGGGGCCGGCCGGCGAAAGCCTGGGTGCTTGCCCGGTTCTGATCGCCTCGACGAGTCCGGTGCAGGCCAGCTCGATCTGATCCAGCGCATCGCTGAACGCCTGATCGCCGTCGTAGTACGGATCGGCGATGTCGCCGGCCGGCCCGCTGATGCTGGCCCCCAGTACCGGGTCGAAGCTGCGCAGAAGCCTGATCCGGGAACGAGTTTCGTCATCGCTGGCCCAGCTCTGCAGGATCCGGCGGTGGCCGGCGTCCAGCGCCACGATCAGGTCGAGATCAGCGAACCGGGCCGGGTCGAACTGGCGTGCCCGGTGATCTCCTTCCGGATAGCCGTGGGCGCTCAGAGCCCGCCGGGCCCGCGGATCAGCTGGCTCGCCGCTGTGCCAGTCACCGATCCCGGCCGAGCCGGCCCAGACGTCGAGCCCGGCTCGTGCGGCCAGGACGCCGAAGATGGACTCCGCCATCGGGGAGCGGCAGATGTTTCCAGAGCAGACGAAACAGACCCGGTAGGTGCTGGGCGGCGGCATGCGGTCCATGGTGAGACATCCCGGCAGCGATCGCCCAACTGGGCGGTCCGCTCCTCCACAACCCGTCCGACCAGCCAGTTGTCCACAGGTTCGATCCGGGCGCTTCTGGCCGGGGGAGCTGTCGCCTAGCGTCGTCTTCACGTTCGCGGGGGTGAGTGGACGATCTCATTTGTCCGAACGTGAGGGGGGTCCATGAATGTGGATGCGATGCTGCGCGCGATCACCGGCCTGCGGCAGCTGGCGATGGAGGTCAATGACGCCGGGTGCAGGGTTTTGATGGAGGCTGGAGTGGACTGGCATTCCATTGCGGCAGAACAGTTCCGAGATGATCTGGTCGAGCGCGGGCGTGCCGTCCGTCATTGTGCTCAGTTGTTCGAGGATGCCGCCTCGGCCCTGCGGCGGCACCTGGATCGCTGCGCGCGGGCGGATCCCGGATGGGTTCAGCCACGATGATCGCCGTACCGGCGAAGGGCCCGGCAGCGTTGCGGGTACGTGGCGGAGTGGGTGGCATCTCGGTCCGGGTGGCGGACATGCTCTCCGCGGCCGGACGTCTGGATGCGCTGGCCGGATTCCTGGCCGAGTGCGCTATCCGTGGCTCGGCGATCACTGAGGGCGTGCTGCTCGACGAGGGCCGGACGCTGGATCCGCTGGGACACGATCAAGCGGACGACGCGGTGCGGGCCGCACTGAGCGGCCCCAGTGGAGCGGATCAGCTCGCGGCGGCGCTTCGCGTCACCGCGGCCCGGCTGCGAACGGTGGCCCACGGCTATCAGCAGGCCGACCAGGCGGCGCTCAGTCGCATAGCCCTGCTCCGGCAGTACGCCTTGGGCGGGCTCGTTCCGCTGCTGGCGCTGCCGGCCGGGGCGAGCGGGCTGGCATCGGCGATGGGACTGCGGATGCCAGGGCTGGCC
>CAXUFS010000123.1:0-8271 GCA_964250315.1 uncultured Kineosporia sp.
GAGCGTCCTCCGTGACGCCAGCCTGCCGGCAGCGGCGTTCGCCGCCGAGCGGGCGGCGTGGGCAGCAGCCGGAGAGTACGAACGGGCGAGTGCCTGACGCAGCGGCGGCCGTCGGGGCGGGGGTAGGCCGCATCCCCCAGCAAACCCGCTCGTGCGTGTGGATTCTCGGTCAGCGCGCGAGCGACGTCCGGCGCAGGCACACCGGTGGGCAGCCCGGTCGCGGGATTGATGGCGGGCCGGACCCAGACCGGCCTCAGGCCCGCCAGCACCAGTCCGAGCAGGAGCGAGCGATGCAGGGTCCGGCTCACCACGACCTGGTCGCCGTCTCCGCCGATGGCCAGAGCCAGGGCCTGGTTGGCGTGGGTTGCGCCGCCGGTCGAGAACCGGCAGAAGTCGGCCCCCCAGAGCTGGGCCGCCCGGGCCTCAGCATCGGCCAGCAGGCCCCGGCTCAGCTTGATGGTGTCCAGCCCACCGTACAGCGGGACGTCGCCCGCGATCACGTCACCGGCCAGATCGTGACGCTGCTTGTGGCCGGGAATGGTGAAAGGCGTACTCGGCTGTTCCTGGAACCGCAGCCAGGCGTCGAGCAGCGGTGCGCCGGAGGTGAGGCCGAGCGGGTCCGTGGGCATGCTGGGTGATCCTGCCGCCTGATCGGATCAGCTGGCCAGCGTTGCTGGCGAACGAGAACTTGCCGTTGGCCGGACGGTGGGTGGGATGGGTTCCTACGCTGGGTTCGTGCCTCGTGACTTGCCGTCCGATCTCATCGATATGGACGAACTGATCTCACTCGGCGTGCTGACGCGACCGGCGGCTGACTTTCTCGCCTTGTGCGTCCGGGAATGCCTCAACATCATGATCAGCGGACTGGCCGGGGCCGGAAAAACGATCGTCCTGAGTGCGCTGGCGGCGCTGATTCCCAGCGACGAAAAGGTGGCACTGGTCAACGACGCGGGCAAGCTATGCCTGCCTCAGCACAACGTCGCCCGGGTCGAGTTCGGGCAGGCAAACCCTGGCCCCGACCGGCATGGCCTTGGACTGAGGGCTGGGATCCGCACGGCGTTGCGCGCGCGGCCGGACCGGGTGGTGATCAATGACGTCGGGGACGGCGCTGCGGCCATGACGATGCTGCGGGCGATGGTCCCGGGGTCCGTTATTTTGTGGACGACTGATGGCGACAGTCCTGAGCATGCGCTGTTCCGCTTCGAGACGATGGCCTGGGCATCTGAACGGCGTGTCCCCATTCTGGGGATTCGCGAGATGGTCGCCGCAGGGGTCGATCTCGTCGTACAGGTGGGCCGCGACCGCGGCGGAAGGCAGCGGATCAGCCGGATCACCGGTGTGATGGGCATGCGGGCAGCCGTCGTCGACCTGGAAGACATCTTCGTGAGTGACCCGGCTGCTGCCGTGGACGCCGGCCGCCAGCTCGAGACCGCGCTACGGCCGGTTGGGGATCCGATTCGGTTCCTCGGGCACCTGCGGCCCAACAGCGCGGCCATCCATGAGCTCATGACTGATCAGGCCGCCGATGACCGGCAGGACGATGTCCGCGATGAGCCGGGCCCCGCCTGGATCACGAGCCGGAGACTCGCTGGTGCCGCCCACCGGCACATTCGTACTCCGCCGATCCGCCACCGGCGGTGAATTGGGCTGACACCCGGCGGACCGGCTGGTCTTCGTTTGTGCTGGTGTGGCGGGTGTGAGGTTCGAACCTTCCTAGGCTGAGCCGTCTGATTACAGACGGCTCTGGTATTTGGATGCTCATGCCGATGACCTGCGACGGACGACCTCGCAGCCTCAGATGCGGGCGATGTGGCGTGGATTTGGCAACAAGTCATCTCATCAAAACCGGCACCCAATCATTCCGCCTCGTCCAGGCCAAGCCGTTCAGCTCGCCCACAGCTGATAGCCGCCACCGGCGTTTCAGGTCAGACCGGCGACGAACTGGTCCAGATGGTTACGGCCGACGTCCCAGCCATTGAGCCCGCTGGCCGCATTGATGTGACCAAACGGTCCCAGCTGCAATAGCTTCGCTCCCCACGCCGTCGCCAGCTCGACGGCGACCGAGTTTGCGCAGAATGGATCGTTCGTCGAGGACAGCACGACGCTCGGGATAGGAAGCGTCGCCGCCGGTCGATCAAACCCAACAGCCGCCGGAAACGAAGGCCCATTTCGGTCCGGCGGAGCGACCAGGAACGCCCCCAAGACACCGCTTCGAGGGTTGTCGCTCAACCACGCAGCAGCAGCCAAGCAGCCCAGACTATGGGCAACGAGGACGGTCTCCGCCCCCGCCACCCGGCTGATCGCCACACTCCATTCGGCCTCCGTCACGTCCTCCCAGGAGGAAGGTTCGATCCTGACCGCGCGATCGCCCAATCCGCGTTCCCAGATCGTCTGCCAATGACCGGCACCGGACCCTCCGTGTCCAGGGATCATCACATAGCTCACCACTGAAATCCTCCTGCAACGTCCTGAGCTTGGGGCCGACAGGAGCAGCGAACCATCGAATCATCAGACTGAGGTCCACCGACTGATGGTTCATAATCAAATGGTGGACAACGCGATGACATCACTCGATCGCACCGACATCGAGATCCTGCGACTCCTTCGATCCGAAGGCCGGCTGGGGGGCGCCGAGATTGGCCGGCGGGTCAACCTGTCTCAGCCCGCCGTGTCCGCACGGATCAAACGGCTCGAGGACGACAAGATCATCACCGGCTACCACGCGCAGATCGACCGGCGCCGGCTCGGCATGACCATCCACGCCGTCGCTCGACTCCGAACTACCCAAGCCAACATCACCCAGGCCCTGGAACTTTTCCGCACTACCCCGGAAATCGTCACCATCTACAGGCTGACCGGCGAAGACTGCTTCCTCCTGGACCTGCACGCCGCCGACGCAGAACGCCTGGAAACGATCGTCGACAGCATCGCGCGATTCGGTCCTGTCACCACCTCGCTCGTCCTACGGGATTACCCAGCGACAACGCCCTAATACTCCAGCCGTAGGGTCTCGAATCTTGCGCTGCATCGCCGTTTCGGCAGAGGGGGAGAGGATCCTCCTCGTCTCGCTGCCAGGCGGCCAGGGCTGCATTGGCGAGATGTCGAGGCAGCACGACGGTCCTGCGTCTGACTGCGTTCTCAGGACGTGATCTGGATGCAGCATGTCCGATCACCATCGGCCCACTGCAGTTCGGCAAGCCTGGGCGCGCCCTCGGCGTGAGCATCCGCAACAAGCCGGTTCCAGCCGGTTCCAGCCGGATCAACCGGACAGGATGAGAACGGCCCCCCACTGCGTTTCCGCTGGTGAGGGGCCGTTTGTGCTGGTGTGGCGGGTGTAGGGTTCGAACCTACGTAGGCTGAGCCGTCTGATTTACAGTCAGATCCCTTTGGCCACTCGGGCAACCCGCCGCGGTGTCGCCAGAGCCTGAGTACGGCTCCGGCGGCGAGCCAACGATAGCAACAGCGCCGGAGTGGTCGCGCGCCCTAATCCGCAAGATCACGAGCTCAGCCCGCGGGAGTGGACTCGAGGTCACGCTTTTGAGGAGTGCCAGCTGCGCCGGTGGCATGACGGGCGGGCAGGAAGATCAGCACCGCGATCGCCGCCACTGCCGTCGCCCCCGCCGAGACCAGCGACCCGGCTTGCAGGCCGTCCATGAACGCGGACCGGACGGCGGCCACCGCCTGCGCGTGCGCCGCTGCGGGCAAGGAATCGGCCACGGCCAGACCAGCGACTACTGATTCGCGAGCCGGCGCCAGAGCACCCTGGGGCAGCCCCAGCCCGGCCAGCGCGTCGGCCAGCCGCGGGCCGTAGATCGAGCTCATCACCGAGCCGACCACCGCCACGCCCAGGGTTCCGCCGACCTCCCGCGTGGTGTCGTTCACCGCCGATCCGGCTCCGGCCTTAGCCAGCGGCAGTGCGCCCATGATCGCGTCGGTGGCCGGCCCAGCGGTCAGAGCCAGGCCTGCGGCCATCGCTGACATCGCAATGATCACCCGGCCCCAATAGGCCGAATCCACCGACGAGCCAGCCGCCAGCACGAAACCGAGGCTCATCAGCGCCAAGCCACACGCCACCACCCTGGTCGAGCCGAACCGCTTCATCAGCAGAATCGCGACCGGCGACAGAGCGCCGGTGACGATGGCGAATGGCAGCGTCGCCAAACCGGCCCGCAACGTTCCGTAGCCGCGCACCGACTGGAAGTACTGGGTGATCAGGAAGATGAAGCCGAACAATCCGAAGAATGCCATCGTGATCGCTCCGCTGGCCGCCGAGAAGCGCCGGTTGCGGAACAGGGTGACGTCGAACAGTGGGTCGCGCCGACCGGCCTCCCAGGCGGCGAAGGCGCCCAGCACTCCCAGTGATCCGGCCAGGCCCAGCAGGGTGGTCAGCGACGTCCAGCCATGATCCGGTGCTTCGATCACGGCCCAGACCAGCAGGCTGACCCCGGTGATGGAACCGAGCGCTCCGCCGATGTCGAACCGGCCGGGCTGCTCGTCGCGCGACTCCGGCAGCAATCGCCAGCCCGCGGCCAGCGCCAGCGCGACGAACGGCACGTTGACCAGGAAGACCGAGTTCCAGGCGAAGTGCTCCAGCAGTACGCCACCGCTGACCGGCCCGATCGCGACGGCAAGGCCGGAGACTCCGGCCCAGACTCCGATTGCGGTGGCCCGCTCCCGGGAGTCGGTGAAGATGTTGGACAGCAGGCCAAGGGTGGCCGGGTAGATCAGCGCTGCGCCGATGCCCATTGCGGCCCGGCCCGCGATCAGCTGGCCGGTGGTGTGGGCCGCGGCCGAAGCCAGCGACGTCAGGGCGAACAGCACCAGGCCCAGGCGCAGCATGGCCGACCGGCCGAACCGGTCGCCCAGGTGGCCGCCGACCAGTAACAGGCCGGCGAAGACCAGGGTGTAGGCGTCCACGATCCACTGCAGCGCGCTGGTTGAGGCGCCGAGGTCCTGGCTCAAGGTGGGCAGCGCCACGTTCACGATCGTGTTGTCCACCGTCACCAGCAGCACACTGAGGCAGAGAACGACCAGCATCCACCAGCGACGGGGATCGGGCTGCGCGAATGATCCAGCAGACGTCATCAGGAACTCCCTCGTAGAACAACGTGCTATAAATATGGCACGTCGTTCTACGGCCTGGCAAGACAGGATAGGAAACGTGAACCCCGCCAAGGCGCCTCGCAGCCGGACCCCGAGCCGGGACCTGTCCGCCGCTCTGGCCGACGCGGCCGAGGCCGTCCTGGTCCGGGACGGCGCCGCAGCGGTGACCGTGCGGGCGGTGGCGGCCGAGGCCGGGGTGGCTCCGATGGGGGTCTACAACCGGTTCGGCAGTAAGGACGGCTTGATCGATGCCTTGCTGATCCGGGGATTCAGCGGCCTGCGGGACGCCATCCAGGCCTCCGGTACCCAGGATCCGATCGAGCGGCTGTACCGCTCGGGCCAGCAGTACCGGCAGTTCGCGATCAGCCACCGGCAGCACTACGCGCTGATGTTCGAGGGAGTTCTCCCGATCGCCGAGGTCTCGCCGGAACTGGGCGATGTCGCCAGCGCCACCTTCAACACTCTGGTCAGCCATGTGGAGTACGCGATGGCAGCCGGCGCCTTGACCGACGACGATCCGCGTGAGGTGGCTCAGAACATCTGGAGCACGGTGCACGGTGCCGTCGCTCTGGAGCTGACCCACAACGCCCAGATCCCCGATCCGGCCGAGAACTACGAGCGCCTGCTACAGATGATCATCCGGGGATTCAGGGCCTGATGACCGGGCGATGACCGGGCGATGACCGGGCGATGACCGGGCGAGGGCCAATCAATTTCAGCCGGGCCGGTACCGGCGTGTAGCCTTGGCTGCCGCCGGGATATGAACCACGCCGCCCCGGCGCAGGCCCCGATAGCTCAGTCGGCAGAGCGTCTCCATGGTAAGGAGAAGGTCTAGGGTTCGATTCCCTATCGGGGCTCTGGACGGAGCCGCTCCTGCAACCTCAGGAGGTGGCGCCGGACATGGCGGAGTAGCTCAGTCGGTAGAGCAAGCGGCTCATAATCGCTGTGTCGTGGGTTCAAGTCCCGCCTCCGCTACCATGTACTGACCGGTTTCGAGATTTGCGAGAGAAGGCTCCAACCGTGGCCAGCAAGACATCCGATGTGCGCCCGAAGATCACGCTGGCCTGCCAGGAATGCAAGGAGCGCAACTACATCACCCGCAAGAACCGGCGCAACGACCCCGACCGGCTGGAGCTGAAGAAGTTCTGCCCCCGTGACGGCCGGCACACGGTTCACCGTGAGACCCGCTGACACCCGCTGACGTCTGTATGTCCAGCTGGCCGCTCTGCCTTGGCAGGGCGGCCATTATCGTGCGGGAAGAACCACCTGCCGAGAACTGAGAGGCCCGCCGATGGGTGTGAATCCCCAGATCGCTGGGCGCGTCTATCCGCCGTCCGCGCCCTACGAGGTCGGCCGGGAGAAGATCCGCGAGTTCGCCGAGGCGATCCGATCTTCCGACGCCGCGCACCGCGATCCGGCGGCCGCGCAGGCCCTGGGCTACCCGGACGTGATCGCCCCGCCCACGTTCGCGGTGATCATCGCGCAGCGCTGCGAGGGGCAGGTCATGGTCGATCCGGACGCGGGGATCGACTTCTCCCGGCTGGTGCACGGCGAGCAGCGGTTCGTGCATCACCGGCCGATCGTGGCCGGCGATGTGCTGGTTCCAACCCTGTTCGTGGATGACGTCAGCACGATGGGCAAGCACTCGATGGTCACCACCCGAGTCGAGATCGCCGATGAGAAGGGCGAGCCGGTGAGCACCGCCCGCTCCACCATCGTGGTCCGGGGTGCGGAGGAGCTGGCATGACTGCGGCCAGCTTCGACGCCGTCACCGCGGGGGACGTCATTCCGGCGGTCAGCTATCCGGTCACCCGCTTCGACCTGATCCGATACGCCGGCGCCGCCGGCGACTTCAATGTCATTCACTGGAACGAGCGGGTCGCCACCTCGGTGGGGCTGCCCAACGTGATCGCCCATGGCATGTTCACCATGGCCACCGCTGGGCGGCTGGTGACTGATTGGGCGGGCGATCCGGGAGCGATGCTCGAGTACGGGGTCCGGTTCACCAGCATGGTCCCAGTGCCGGACGACGATCGCGGAGCAGTGGTCGAGGTGTCCGGCAAGGTTCTCAGCAAGGACGACGCGGCCCGCACGGTCGTGGTGGATCTGACCGCCACCTGTGAAGGAACCCGCGTCCTGGGCAAGGCCCGAGCAACAGTCCGGCTCCGGTGAAGCGACAATTCTGAATCTGTCGCGCCAGCACCGCACGGAGGCAGCCAGGGTCGCGGTCGCCGTCGTCTTCGGGGTGAACGGCTTCGCCTTCGCCTCCTGCGCGGCCCGGCTTCCAGCCATTCGGGACAAGCTGCAGCTGTCCACGCAGCGGCTGGGCCTGTTGTTGCTGTTCCTGTCGGTGGGATCGGTGCTGATGCTGACCCTGGCCGGAGTCATCGTTCGCCACTACGGGCCGCGCAACACCGTCACCGTGACCGCGGCGGTCTCGATGACCGGGGTCGCGCTGATCGGCCTGGCTCCATCGGTCCCCTTGTTCGCCGCCGCGCTCGGGGTGACCGGTGCCGGGATCGGCGCCTGGGACGTCGCGATGAACGTGGAAGGGGCGGATGTCGAACGCCGCCTGGAGCGTTCGCTGATGCCGCGCTTCCATGCCGCCTTCAGCCTGGGCACGGTAGCCGGATCTTGCGCCGGGGCGCTCGCGGCGCTTCTGAAGGTGCCGGTCTCGTTGCACCTGCCGCTGGTGGCGGCGGTGGTGCTGGTCAGTGCTCTGCTGGCCGTGCGCTGGTTCCTGCCGGTTCGCCCGTCCGAGCCCTCCGGCCAGGCAGCCCGGGCACCCGGGACACGGGTGAACGCCCTGCGTGGGCAGCTGGTCGCCTGGACCGAGCCTGCCACCCTGCTGATCGGCCTGCTGGTGTTTTCGATGGCCCTGGCCGAAGGATCGGCCAACGACTGGCTCGCCCTGTCCCTGGTCGACGGGTACGGCGCCGGGCACGCCCTGGGGGCCGGCGGGCTCGCCGTCTTCGTGACCGGGATGACCGGTGTTCGGATGGCGGGCCCGTCGATCCTGACTCGTTTCGACCAGGTCCGGGTGCTGCGGGTCAGTGCCCTGCTGGTGCTGGCCGGCACCGGCCTTCTGATCGCCGGGGCCGAGGCCGCCGAGGGGCACGCCGCGCCGTGGTTGTGCGCGGTGGGTGGGGTGGCCGCCCTGCTGTGGGG
>CAXUFS010000124.1:0-8180 GCA_964250315.1 uncultured Kineosporia sp.
TCAGCGGCGCGGCCGTGGTGTTCATGTTCTCCGGGCTGGCGATCAACGCCGTCAGCCGGGCCGCCGGTGCCGTGGTGTTCCCAGTGCTGGATGGCCAAGTCGGTGGCCAGCACTCCGGCCAGAGACGGGCCATCGGCCGATGACACGGTTGCGGTCGCGACCAGCACCCCCTCGGCGCCGCGCAGGTGGATCGACTGCTGGCCCAGCACTCCGGCCCGCGATTCGAACGGCGCACGCAATCCGGAAGCCCGGAAGGTCAGATGGACGGTGTACATGATCATCATGGCGATACCTCCACCGCCATTGTGCGCCCGCCGGATAGCTGGCGGCAGGTGCCGAGAAGGACCGGGAAGCGAATCAGGCTGGCGGAGCCAGCACCACCATCCGGTTGTCGGGCAGACCGGCCGAGGTCAGGGTGGTGCCCGCGATCCGGGTACCTACGGGGATCACCTGGCTGAACCGCATCGACGGGGAGAGTGTGGCCACGGGAGTCAGCGTCGCTGACTGGTAGACCGGGATGCCAGGAGCGGTGTAGCCGATCGAAAACATCAACTTCCCGGCCAGTGCCACCTTCACCGCGCTCTGCACCGGGCTGAGGCTGGCCGTCCGCGCACCAGTGGTGATCGACAGCCGGGTGATGGTGTTGGAGCCGTTGCTGGTGTCTGTGACCGAAGCCAGCACGTCGGTTCCGGTGGCGGCCAGGAAGGTGGTCTTGGCCGAGTGCCAGCGCTGGGCGCCGGTGGCCGGATCAAGGGCCGACAGCAGGCCCCCGTTCTGGGTGAACAGGGTGCTGTCGTCCGACGAGAAAGCGATGGGTAGTTCGGCTGTTCCCGTCTTGGACCACAACAGGGTTCCATCGGTGAGCCGCCGCGCTTCGATGGTGTTGGCCACGTCGCCGCCGACCTGATACATGGCGATGTCCGAGCTGGCTGAGTAGAGGCTGCGAGAATGACCGTCCGCAGTCGGCACCTTCCATCGGTCAGCCAGAGTGGCCGCATCGATGATCCGGCCCGGGATGCCGATGGACCCGTTGATCACCCCGAACTGCCCGAGGATGGTATTCCCGGCCGCCAATCCGGACCGCCGGTTCACCAGCGCACCCGTCTTGGAGTCGAGCTGGGTGACCAGGCCGTTCGCAGCCCCTCCCACACAGGCGGACTGATAGACGTACAACCTGTCCGGGGTCACGGCGATCCGCCAGTAGGAGGCCCGATCGGTGGTGTTCTTGCGCGTGTCCGTGGTCCACAGCACAGCTCCGCTGGCGGCGTTGTAGGCGCGCACCACCGGACCCTGATGCCGGACGATGGTGTTCCCCGCGGCGACGATATCGCCGTCGTAGGTCTGGCTCTGCCCCCCCGCGCAGTCGGTGACGGTGACCGGTGACATGGTCGCCGACCAGGCCGTCGTCAGCGAGCCCACGGTGGCTGCCTTGAGCGAGCTGGTGGTCAGCGCGTTGGCGCCGCCGATGCCACCGTTCAGGGACGACCAGTTGGACGGCTGGGCCGCCTGGGCCGGACCGGCATAAGCCAGCACGCCGAGCAGGGCCGCGCTGGCACCCACCAGCGTTCGCCGGGCCGTCCGCCGTGTTCCGATCTGCACAGCCATCGGATTCGTCCTGCCTCTCGTCCTTGAGACTCGCCCCTCTGGGGCGCCCACCCTCTAGTCATTGCACCCTAAATGCGGTGCCCGGCACGGGTTCGCGGTTTGGGGATGTCGATCATGGTTCCCGCCTGTCCGGGCAACCTCTTAGGCTCACTTGTCATGCGGAGAGGCGCGGTCCGATGACCGGACGGGACATCCAGTGCTGGCTGACCGACATGGACGGCGTGCTGGTGCACGAGGGGCATGCGCTGCCCGGGGCCCGGGAGTTCCTGGACCGGCTGAGGGAGAAGAGGCGCCGGTTCCTGGTGCTGACCAACAACTCCATCTTCACCGCCCGCGATCTGCGGGCCCGGCTGGCCAGCTCCGGGCTGGACGTGCCGGAGGAGTCGCTGTGGACCTCGGCGCTGGCCACCGCCCAGTTCCTCGGCGACCAGTTGCCGGGCGGGCGGGCCTACGTGATCGGCGAGGCCGGGCTGACCACCGCGCTGCACGAGGTCGGCTATGTGCTGACCGACACCGACCCGGACTTCGTGGTGCTGGGCGAGACCCGGACCTACTCGTTCGAGGCGATCACCCGGGCGATCCGGCTGATCGATGCCGGGGCCCGGTTCATCGCCACCAACCCGGACCCGACCGGGCCGTCCGCCGAGGGACCGCTGCCGGCCTGTGGCGCGGTCGCCGCGTTGATCACCTCGGCCACCGGCCGCGATCCCTCCATCGTCGGCAAGCCCAACCCGATGATGTTCCGCAGCGCGATGAATGCGATCGACGCCCACTCCGAGCACACGGCCATGATCGGCGATCGGATGGACACCGACGTGGTCGCCGGGATGGAGGCAGGGCTGGAGACCTATCTGGTGCTCACCGGCTCGACCGTCCGCGAGGATGTGCTGCGTTACCCGTTTCGGCCCTCGCACGTGGTCGACTCGATCGCCGACCTGATCGACCTGGTCTGAGTCATCATTAGCGGCCCAGAGCGTCCAGACAGCCAGGGATCGGCTGGCGTCGGCGGTCCGGGCCAGGGCCCGGCTGCGCACAGCCGGCGTCGTCCGCCGCCAGCCCGGAAACACCGCCGGTGAAGTTCTGCAGAGTCATCGGCGGACTCGCTCACTGTGCCGGGGCTGGCTGGTGCGTGCCCCGCGCGACCGCAGCAGTTCGACGCCAACCGGGATCACGGAGATCAGCACCACCAGGATCAGCATGACCTCGATGTGATTGCGCACGAACGCGATCCCGCCGAGCAGGTAACCGAGCACGGTGACGCCGGTGGCCCACAGCAGCGCCCCGATGGAGCTGTACAGCCAGTACTTCCGCCGATCCATCCGGCCGACGCCGGCCGTGACGGTGATGAAGGTGCGCACGATCGGGACGAAGCGGGCCAGCACGATCGCCCGGGCGCCATAACGGTCGAAGAATGCGACCGTCTTGTCGACGTACTCCTGCTTGAACAGGCGCGAGTTGGGCCGGTTGAAGATGGCCGGCCCGCTGACCCGGCCGATCTCGTAGCCGACGATGTTGCCGGCGATGGCGGCGATGGTCAGCACCAGGCAGCAGAGCACGATGTTCTGCGGGAGCTTGCCCAGCTCGCTGCCGTGACTGAACAGCCCGACGGTGAACAACAAGGAATCGCCGGGCAGGAAGAAGCCGAGCAGCAGCCCGCACTCGGCGAAGATCACCAGCGCGGCGACGCCGAGCGCCCACGGTCCGACGCTGTCCAGCAGCTGCTGCGGGTCGAGCCAGCTGGGGCCCAGAGCGAGCGGGGCAGCAAGTGTCAGCACGACGGCCAGCCTAAGGGGACGGCCTGAACACCGGCCGCACGATCAGTGAGAATGACCCGGTGATCAGCGAGGTCGGCATCGGACCCTGGCCTGGCCCGTGGCCGGGAGACCCGCGCTATGACCGGGACCTGTTGCGGGACGGCGATCGGCGCAATGTGGCCGACGAATTCAGGTACTGGACGGTCGAGGCGATCGTGGCCGAGCTGGACACCCGGCGGCACCCGTTGCAGATCGCGATCGAGAACTGGTCGCACGACCTGAACATCGGGTCGGTGGTGCGGACGGCGAACGCGTTCAACGTGGGCGCCGTGCACATCGTCGGGCGGCGCCGCTGGAACCGGCGCGGGGCGATGGTCACCGATCGGTACCTGCACATCGAGCACCACCACGACGCCGCTGAACTCGCGGGCTGGGCGGCGGCGCACGGGCTGGCGATGACTGCGGTGGACAACCTGCCTGGCTCGGTCCCGCTAGAAACCTTTCAATTGCCAAGGAACTGCCTGCTGGTGTTCGGCCAGGAGGGGCCCGGTCTGTCGGCACCGATCAGAGAGGCGGCCATCGCCGTCCTGTCGATCGCTCAGTTCGGGTCGACCCGTTCGATCAACGCCTCAGCGGCGGCCGCGATCGCGATGCACACCTGGATCCGCCAGCATGCTCTTCCCGGCGACGGCTGAGCGGCTGCCGGAGACTGGGGCTCCGAGCCCCGCGCCCTCAGTTGGGGGAGCCGTACTCGGGGGGCGGCGCACCCGGCTCGAGCGGCTGGGCCGCTGGACCTGAACCCACCGCCGGGCCGGAGCCGGATCCGCCGCCGGTGATCGCGCCGGAACCGCCGGAGCCACCGCCGAAGCTGACCGACGGCCCGGAGCCACCGAAGCTGACCTGCGGCGCCGAGCGGATCTGCTGGTCCTCGACCTCGAAGTAATCGGCCTTCTGGAAGTGCCCGAACCCAGCGATGATGTTGGTCGGCGCGGATTCGATCTTCGTGTTGAGCTCGCGCACGTTGGCGTTGTAGTAGCGCCGTCCGGCCGCGATCCGGTCCTCGGTGGCGCCCAGTTCCTGCTGCAGGGCCATGAAGTTCTGGTTCGCCTTCAGATCGGGATAGGCCTCGGTGATCGCCATCAGCCGGCCGAGCGCCTGGGACAGCTCGCCCTCGGCCTGGCCCTGCTGCGCCACTGATGCACCCGGCGCGGTGGCGGCGGCGCGGGCGCGGACCACGGCGTCCAGGGTCTCCCGCTCGTGGGTGGCGTAGCCCTTGACCGTCTCGACGAGGTTGGGGATCAGGTCGTGCCGCCGGGCCAGCTCGACGTCGATCTGCCGCCAGGCCTCCTGCACCACGTTCCGCAGCCGGACCAGGCCGTTGTACTGCGACACCGCCCAGAGCCCAACGATCACCACCAGAGCGATGACGACGATCAGAATGATCAAGCCGGACACGATGACCTCTTCTCAGCAACCAGCCGGTGAACTGCCCGCGACTCTACTCAGAGTTGGGGGGCCAGTCCCAGGTCCTTCAGGCTCAGCGCCCAGCGGTAGGGCAGCCCGGCCGCCTCGATCGCCTGGCGGGCGCCGGTGTCCCGGTCGACGATCACCGCCACTCCGGCCACCTCGGCCCCGGCCGCTCGAACAGCCTCGACGGCGGTCAGCGCCGAGCCACCGGTGGTTGAGGTGTCCTCCACCACCAGCACCGGCCGGCCGGTCAGGTCAGGTCCCTCGATCCGGCGCTGCAGGCCGTGGGCCTTGCCCTCCTTGCGGACGACGAACGCGTCCAGCGCCCGGCCCTGCACCGACGCGACGTGCAGCATCGCGGTGGCCACCGGGTCGGCCCCCATGGTCAGGCCACCGGCGGCATCGAAGCGCCAGTCCTGGGTCAGGGCGAGCATCACCTCCCCGACCAGCGGAGCAGACTGCCAGTGCAGGGTGATCCGGCGCAGGTCGATGTAGTAGTCGGCCTGGCGCCCGCTGGACAGGGTGACCGCTCCTTGGACCACCGCCAGGTTCAGGATGAACGTGCGGAGCTGGTCGAGTGGATGGGTGGAAGACGGGTCATTGGGGGCCACGCTGCTCAGGGTAGCCAGCGGCCTGCGCCGAGGCCGGTGGTGGCTGGCGCGGCACCCGCAGGCCGGGCTCGGGGCCGCCGAACCCCGACCGCAACCATCGGCTCGGTGGCGCGGGAGGTTCAACCGGTTCTGACGTAGCGTGGGCCGGTGCGGATGGCCACCTACAACGTCAACTCGTTGCGCGCCCGGCTGCCGAGGGTGCTGGAGTGGCTCTCGAACAGCGATCTCGACATCGTCACACTGCAGGAGACCAAGTGCCGGGAGGGCCAGTTCCCGGGCGCCGAGTTCGAGCGGCTCGGCTATCAGTGGGCCCATCACGGGTTCTCGCAGTGGAACGGAGTCGCCGTGCTGTCCCGGGTCGGGCTGAGCGACGTGGCCCACGACTTTCCGGGGATGCCGTCGTGGGGCGATCCGGCCGTGGCCGAAGCGCGGGCGCTGGGCGCGAACTGCGGCGGGATCGCGGTCTGGAGCCTGTATGTGCCCAATGGGCGCACCCTGGACGACCCGCACATGCCGTACAAGCTGGCCTGGCTGTCCGCCCTGGCCGCGGCGGGCCGGCAGTGGCTGGCCGATGATCCCTCGGCTCAGATCGCCCTGACCGGGGACTGGAACGTGGCCCCGCAGGACGACGATGTCTGGAACATGGCCGCTTTCGCCGGGTCGACCCACGTGTCGGCGCCGGAGCGGGCAGCGTTCGGCTCGGTGCTGGACGCCGGTTTCACCGACGTCGTCCGCCCGTACACGCCCGGCGACTTCACCTACTGGGACTATCAGCAACTGCGTTTCCCGCGGCGGGAGGGCATGCGGATCGATTTCGTGCTGGCCTCGGCCGTGCTGGCCGCCCGGACCAAGACCGCGGCGATCGACCGGGCCATGCGCAAGGGCAAGGCGCCGTCCGACCACGCCCCGGTGATCGTCGAATTCGTCTGAGCGGCCCGGCTCGGATCAGGTCAGCTCGATCACCCGGTCGGCCGCCGCGATCAGAACCGGGTCGTGACTGGCGATCACCAGGGCGGCGCCGTTGCGGGCGGCCGATCGCAGCACCCCACTGAGCTGCTCAGCGGAGGCTTCGTCGAGCTGGGACGTCGGCTCGTCCAGCACCAGCAGGGCCGGTTGCACGCTCAGCGCCTGGGCCACCGCCAGCCGCTGGCGTTCACCTCCGGACAGCCCGGCCACTGGCCGGCCCTCGATCATGATCTCGCCGGTCAGACCCAGCGCGGTCAGCCAGGCCCGGTCACCGCCCGAATCGGCAGGCAGCCCGCGGATGGCCCGGGCCAGGTCGAGATTGCCCTCCGCGTCGGCGGTTCCGGCCAGATACACCTGTTGCATCACGACCGCGCTGCAACCGGCCCGGACCGTGGCCGCCTCGGCTCGCGAACAGCTGACCATGTCCACCCCGTTCAGCGTCACCTGGCCGGCTCCGGGCCGCTGCAGGCCGAGCAGCACTCGCAACAGCGTGCTCTTGCCCGAGCCGGACCGCCCGGCCACCACGATCATCTCGCCGGGGTACGCGTCCAGATCCAGGCCACCGCCGGCCACCGATCCCAGCACCGGCAGCCCCTGGTAGCTGACCTGGATACCCCGGGCACTGGCGATCGGCACCGTGCTGCTCGACGGCTCGGATGCGCGCCAATGTGCCTGCCCGGCAATCGGTTCGAGTTCAGGACCAACCGCCGCGATCATCTGCGTGTCCGGGGCCACCGGGCGCAGCGTGATCGCATCGCCACCGGCGGAGACCCGCAGCTGGCTGGGCGCACCCAGCTGCTGCCGGACGGCCAGCGGTAACCGGACCCACCCGCGATCGTCCACCACCAGCGCCTCGCTGGGCTGGCCACCTCGATCCGGGTCGGCCAAATCCCTTTCGGGATGCCAGGTTTCGCTGATTCGGCCATCCCGGATCCGGACCACCCGATCAGCCACTGCCTGGGCACGCCGATCGTGGGTGACCATCACCAGAGTCGCTCCGGCCTGAGCGACGGCGGTGGCCAGCAGCTCGTACACCGCGTCGGCCGAGGCGGCGTCCAGCTCCCCGGTCGGCTCGTCAGCGAGCACCACCGCCGGATCATGAGCCAGCGCCGCGCAGACGGCCACCCGCTGCACCTGGCCGCCGGACAGGGTGCCCGGCCGCCGGTCGGCCAGGTCGTCCAGGCCGAGGCGTTTCAGGGCTTCCAGGCCGCGTTGCCGGGCCTGGGCCCGCGGCACTCCGGCCACCCGCAGTTGCAGGCTGACGTTGCCCAGGACGTCGAACTCCGGGCGCAGCAGCCGTCCGGGGTCCTGGTCGACCTGGCCCAGCCGGGCCGCCCGCCATGCCGCCAGCTGGCCCTCGCTGGCCCCCGACAGTTCCAGCCCAGCAACCACGACCCGGCCTGCGGCCAGCCGCTGCTCACCGGCCAGAGCGCGCATCAGGGTGGTCTTGCCGGACCCGTTCGGGCCGTGCACCACCAGGCGCTCTCCCGGCGCCACGCTCAGGCTGAGACCGCGCAGGGCGGCCACCGAACCACCGTCCGGCAGCGGGTGCAGGCAGAACGCGTCGTGCACTTCGACCGCGGGCGCGGGCGCAGACGCCGGTAGTGAGCCGAAATTGGTCGCTCTGCGCATCATTTCGGCCCGATCCGGCTAGCGCTCGGGCGGCTGCCGGGAAGCACCGGGCGCGGCTCGCGTAGCGCGAGAGACGCCACCACCGCCGCCACGGCCAGGGCGAACGCCAGCGCCAGCACCACCGCAGGCAGCGCCACCTCAGCAC
>CAXUFS010000125.1:0-8158 GCA_964250315.1 uncultured Kineosporia sp.
TCTCCACCCACCTGCTGGATCTGGCGGTGCAGGCCTGCGAGCACGCCGTGGTGCGGCGGGCGGGCCAGGGGGTAGCCCGGGTGGGCACCGAGGAGCTGTCCGGCACTGAGGGTGCCGGGCGATATCGGGGCCTGCTGGCGTGAGCGTCCCGGCTGTGCTGGCTGGACGGCTCGACCCGCCAGGGGCCTCCCGGCAGCTGGTTGCCCTGCTCCGGTTGCGCGCGGCCGGCCTGCGCGGAAGTGCCCGGCGCCGGACGGTTCTCGGGCTGCTGACGCTACCGATGCTTGCGCCGCTGGCGGTGCTGGCCGGAACCCGGATGCCTGCCGGGGGCGCTCGTGACGCACTGCTGCTGACCCCGACCGCGTGGCTGGCTTTCGCGCTGACCTCGATCGTGGCCGCTGCCAGCACCGGAGCCCGGACCCTGCTGCCCCGCGACCAGAGCCAGGCTTTTCCGATCGGCCCGCTGGCCGAGCACCTCGGCGCCCTGATCCTGGCGCCGCTGAACGCCGCCTGGATCGTGCAGGCGGCGGGGCTGCTCACCCTGACCAGCTGGGGGTTCTCCTGGCAGCACCGGATACCGGCCGGTCTGACCATGACCATGCTCTGGATCGTGTTCTGCACGGCCTTCGCGCAGCTGATCGGATGGCTGATGGAATTGTCCCGGACCATGGCGGCCGGACCGTGGCTGGTGCGGATCACTGCCGCCGGGATGGCTGCGGCCGGGGCAGCCCTGGTGATCACCGGCAACCTGGGCGCGGTGCTGGACCAGGCCCCAACCACCTGGTTCATCGCCGTGGCTGTTGATCCCCGGTTCTGGCCATCCCTGACCTCGGATCTGATTCGCGGCCGGGTAAGCGACTCCAGCGTCGCCGTGGTGATGCTGGTCATGGCCGCTGCGATCAGCATTGGCGCGGGAGCACGTCTGGTCGCCGTTCTGCAGCGCCGCACCCCCCGTGACCAGATCAGGACCGAAGCCCGCCGGTATCCGGCTCGGGAGATGCCGGAAAGTGTGCTGGCTCTGTCCATCCGGATCGACCGGGCCAGTGTGTGGCGTTCGGTGCCGTTGCGCCGCGGACTGTTCACCCTGGCTGCCATCCCGGGCGGTGCCGCCGCGCTGGCCGGGCTGCCGTGGCATCTGCTGGTGCTGCTGCCCGGGCTGGCCGCTTCCGGGGCGGGGCTGCTGTTCGGGGTCAATGCGCTGGCCCTGGACGGTCCAGGTGCGGTCTGGCGGGAGAGTCTTCCTGGCCAGGCCCGCATCCTGCTGTTCGCCCGGCTGGTGGTGGTGGCTGAGGTCTGTGCGCTGGCCGGAGCCGAAGCGGCAGCCATCGGGATGCTCAGGGCGCCTGGCTGGCCGGACCGCGCGGAACTGCTGTCAGTGATCGGGTCGCTGATAGCGAGCACGGCCCTGGTGCTGGGCCGCTGCGCCCGCTGGTCGATCGCTCACCCCTATCCGGCCAGGCTGCGGGACGCCCGGGACCATCCGGCGCCGCACGCCGCGATGGCTGGGTATTCGGCCCGGCTGGCTGCCCTGACCACCCTGATCGGGCTGGTCTTCTCGCTCTGCGCCCGCTGGCAGCTCGCTGGCGCAGCGGTGTTCTTCACACTGGCGGCGTGCCTGTGGTCGGCCCGGTCCATCTCGGGGGCGATGAGGCGCTGGGACGACGCCAGCCGCCGCAGCCAGGTGATCGCCACCGTCGCCGTCTGACCCACCCGGTAGCCGGATGCAGCAAACTCCTGACTGCGAGTATCGGACATATCACCCGGAGCGTCTGCGAGCATTGCCCGGCGTGGTGCAGACTGTGCGGGATCGTCGAGGGTGCAGCCATTGACGGGCCATTAACCGGTGACAGACCGGGCACGCCCGGCCTGGCTGGGATGGGAGAATGGGGTTGGTCAGGTGCCGACTTCTGGATCGCCAGACCGACGCCGGGGCCAGCGCGGTGGAATTCGCGCTGGTCGTACCGCTGCTGCTGCTGATCCTGCTGGGCGTGATCCAGTACGGCGTCGGCCTGTACCAGGTGCAGGTCTTCACATCGTTGGTCAGTGACGCGGCCAAGAATGCAGCCACGGGCATCAGTTCCTGCTCGGCTTTCACCAGCACAGTGCGCTCGATGGCCGACGGCAGCGGTGTCGACGGCGCATCGGTCAGCGTGCGCGTGTCCTGGCTGGCTCAGGATCCCAGCAACGCTTACATCCCCAGCGGCAGTGCCACCCGGCTGGGGCTGGCCAAGGTGACCGCGACGTTCACCCCGTTCCAGCTTGCTGTTCCCTTCGTGCCGTTCCCGTCGCAGATCACCCGGACCCAGTCTGCGCCAGTACAGGACCTGGGCACCCAGACCGGTCCCTGCCTCTGATGCGGATCCGGCTCCTTCCCGGTGGTGACGAGGCCGGCGTCGTCGCGATCATCGTGGCCCTGTCCATCTCCACCTTCCTGCTCGGATCGGCGGCGCTGGCCGTCGACCTGGGCACCGCCTACGTGCGAAAGGCTGAGTTGAAGGCGCTGGCCGAAAAGGTGGCGATCGCCGGCGCGACGGCGCTTCCCGACATCACCGGCGGGCTGTCCGAAGCGGTGGACACCCTGGGCAGCGGAGGTACCCCCGGAACCGGACTGTGCGCCGACCTCGATCTACCGGGCGTCTGCACCGCCACCGGCAACTGGGCCAGCGACAACAACCCAGCCAACGGTGAGATCACCTTTTACGCCGATGACGGCCAGACCGGCGAGCTGGCCGATCGCAACGGCGACGGCCAGCTCAGCACCGCCGACCGGGTGTCCGGCGGGGAGGCGATCGGGATCAACGTCCTGCTGCCGAAGTCGCAGGTGCCCTTCGGCCTGGCCAGCACCCTCGGCTTCAACTCAGCATCCTTGCAGGAGAGCGCCAGCGCGCGGCTCGGCACTCCACTCGGTTCCGGAATTCTGCCTTTCGGCCTGAGCCCGACCGACCTGGCCAATGGACAGTTCTGTGTTTCGGACCCAACGCTGCCCCCGGCGCCGGTCAACCCCTACCCGGGGTCGCTCAGCCTCTACTCCCTCACCGCCACCCCCGGCACGGTTGACTCGAACAACCCGAGCCCGGTCGTGAAGCTCACGATCAGCCCTCCCTTCGGCGTCCCCAACACGATCCGGGTGTACTTCGAGAACAAGACCAATTTCGTCACGGCTGTGCGATCGGGAGGCGGCTGGACCGTCACCGCTCCGGACGGAGATCCAGGGACCAGCGTGCGGATCTGGGCCCGATGGACCGGGTTCTTCGGCGCCACCATCACTCAGCCCGCCACCATCGTCTATTCGGGCACAGCACCGTCCGGCACCAGCCCATGCACGCTCCCGCAGGTCAACCACGGCTACGCCCGGCTGGCCCGGACCAGCCCGAGTGGTGACACTCTGGAGCCCAACATCCGGCTCAGCACGCAGGTCAAGCTTTATCCCAGCGGCGGGTTGCTGGGCTCGCTCGGCCAGGGGCTCGACTGCGTGAGTGCGGCCTTCTCATCGGCCAGCACCTGCCTGAAAACCGTCTTCGGTGAATCATTCAGCACCCGGCTCACCGACGGCTTCTTCGACTCCAGCAGCGGTACGCCCGGACGACTGGTCGGCGACTGCGGCGGCGGCACCTACTCGCCGCGCGGCTTCGGCGGGGTGGATGCCATGCGGCTGCTGGATGCTGCCAGCCCGCTGGTCGACGACAGCTTTGGCACCGTTAGTTCACTGCAAAGCAGCATCCTGAGCGGAACCCTGCCGAACAACAAAGAGGGCTGGATCCGTTCCCAGGCGTTCCGCTGCCCGCGCCTGGCGGTGATGCCGGTGCTGGACCCCACCCCACTCCCAGGAGTAGTCAGCGGCCAGAGCATCACCAAGTTGACCTATGTCTGGATCGACGACGACGGCAGCGGCCGGGGCTTTTCCTGGGCGGGCTCCCGGCTCCGGTCCTTCCGGGGGTATGTGCTCGATCCCAAGTACTTCGGCAGCGTGGTCGCCGGTTCTCCGATCGTGGGTCCCTATCTTGGTCCCGATATGCCCAAAGAAGCGCTTTTGATCCCGAATTTGCCGACGCCGTGATGAGGATGTGCCGCATGGTGCCCAGGTAGCTGATTAATCCAGAGCTCGACTCGGAGGTTTCCCAGCAGGCGCATGGATGCGCCAGAATGCACGCCGGTCGGACTTGCCGCCGGTTGCCGAACCAAATGCCGTTACCTGGTGATCCCAGCCCAGACCGCCTCAGGGACGGACCTGATCGCTAGCCAGTTGAATTGACAGTTGGGACAGGAATGGGACGACGAACGCTCCTGCTGGTCGCTTCGATCTTGGTGGCAGCAGTCGGCACCGCTCTGATCTTCCTGTACGTCCGGGGCGCCGATCAGCGGGCCACGCAGGGGGCGGCTCTGGTCAAGGTGGTGGTCACCACCAAGGATGTCGCGCAGGGTCAGACGGTGAAACAGGCCTTCGCCGACACTTCGTTCGATCTCAAGGCTGTACCCCGCGATCTCCTTCTGAACGGCGTATTCGTTGGCGACGCGGGATTGAATGAGCTCAAGACCAGCGGAGACAAAGCCGCGCTGGCCAATATTCCGAAGAATATGATTGTCGTCGCCTCTGCCTTCGGGAGTGCGGGTGCCGCAACGGCCAGCGGCATTGCGCGCGGCAAAGTCGCAGTTTCGATGCAGTTGTCCGACCCCAACCGGGTGGCCGGGCTGTTGAAGCCCGGCACTATGGTGGCCGTCGTTGTGACGACCGACCCTGAGTCGCTGAAGGAACTGGGGGCCACGGTAAGCGGTGTCAGCCAGAATCTGAAGGGATCCTTCACCGCTGCGCTGATGACCGACGCCAAGGTGATCAGCGTCGGCAGCACCGGGCAGTCCGGTGGCGGCGAGACCGTCGATCCCAAGATCATCGCGGTCGAGGTCGATCCTGAGCAGGCACTGGAGATCCGAGCCGGAGAGAAGGTCGGCGAACTCAGCCTGGCCATCCTGGGCAAGGACGCCAAGTTCCCGGTGTTTCTGCCGCCTCAGATCGTGCCGCTTGGATTTCCGCGATGAGCAGCGGTCCGATCTTCTGTGACCCCAGCCCGGAGACGGCTGAGGCCCTTCGCGAGCACTTGGGCGGAGAAGGGCTCATCTTCAACGACCTCAGTCACCTGCGTGATCACCTGCAGCTGGCACCGGATGAGGACACCATCGTGCTGGGTCCGGGGGTCAGCGACGGGGAGGCGTTCTCGGTCGCCGATTACCTCCGGGGCCGTCCCGATCTCGGCGTGATCCTGATGCGCCGGCAGGTGACCACTCCGCTGCTACAGGAGGCACTGCGGGCCGGGATGTTCGAAGTGGTTGACGAGCGGGATCTGCTCGGGCTGGAATCCGCGATCAAGCGCAGCAGCCATCTCGCCGCCTCCTTGCGTGAGAACGCCGCCCTGCCGGGGGCGACCGCGCCTGCACCGCCGGCGGGCGCACCCAGCGGCCCATTGGGCCGGGTGATCACGGTATTCGCGGCCAAGGGTGGTTGCGGCAAGACCACCCTGGCCACCAACCTCGCCGCCGCGCTGGCCGACCGCGGCCGGCACGAGGTCTGCCTGGTCGACCTGGACCTGACCTTCGGCGATGTCGCGATCGCCATGCAGCTGTTCCCCGCCCGCACCATCGCCGACGCGGTACCGATCGCAGAGTCGCTGGATGCACGAGGGGTCTCGGGGATGCTGACCCACCACTCACCGGGCCTGAACGCGCTGGTCGCCCCGACCGATCCCAGCCTGGCCGAGTCGATCGAACCCGCTCTGATCACCAGGTTGCTCGGCCTTCTCCGGCAGGAGTACGAGTTCATCGTCATCGACACGCCGCCGACCTTCGATGACCCGGTACTGGCGGCGCTGGACGTGTCGGACCTGATCGCACTGATCGTCACGCCCGACGTCCCAGCGCTGAAGAACTTGAAGATCACTCTGGAGACGCTGATCGAACTGAACTACTCCCGCGATCGGTTCCGGCTGGTGCTCAACCGGGCCGATGCCAAGGTCGGCATCACTCACAGCGAGGTGGAGAGCACCGCAGGCATGACCCTGGCAGCGCAGATCCCCAGCTCGCGGGATGTTCCGGCCACCATCAACCGCGGGGTGCCGATCGTGCAGGACGACCCGAAGCACCCAGTCAGCGTCGCGATCCGTACATTTGGCGAGCGCGAAGTACTCGCCCAAGGGACTGGCCGCGGGGATCGGCCAGATCGCAGGGGCTTTAGAAGACGGAGGCCCAAGTCGTGAGTCTTGCTGATCGTCTGGCGCTGGCTCAGGCGGCGCGGGCGGTGGAGGAGTCTCAGTCGCGGCTGGGGCATGCTGGTGGCGGGCCGGTGGGTGTGGTGCATCGGCGGCGGGCTGCGCCGGCTGATCCGTTTGGTGAGTTGAAGCGGACTGTGCATCAGGCGTTGCTGGATAATTTGGGGCCGAAGTTGTATGACTCGCGGCTGACCCAGACGGATTTGGAGCAGCGGGTCCGGCAGACGTTGCAGGAGGTGTTGTCGGGCGGCGATATGCCGCTGACGACTGCGGATCGGTCCCGGATTGCTGGGGAGATCGCTGATGACATTCTTGGTTACGGGCCGGTTGAGCCATATCTGCGGGATCCGGATATCACGGAGATCATGGTGAACGGGCCGGAGGCGATCTATGTCGAGCGGGGTGGGAAGATTCATCCGGCTGATGGCCGATTCGCTGATGAAGCTCATCTGCGCCGGACCATTGACAAGATCGTGGGCCGGGTCGGGCGGCGGGTGGATGAGGCGTCGCCGATGGTGGATGCCCGGCTGCCCGACGGCAGCCGGGTCAACGCGATCATCCCGCCGCGGGCGGTGGATGGGTCGCTGCTGACGATCCGGAAGTTCGCGGCTGATCCGTTCGAGGTGGATGACCTGATCTCGTTCGGGACCCTGACCCGCTCGGTGGCTGATTTCCTGAACGCGTGTGTGCGGGGGCGGCTGAACATCCTGGTCGGCGGCGGGACCGGGGCGGGGAAGACCACCACCTTGAACGTGCTGTCGGGGTTCATTCCCGGGGACGAGCGGGTGGTCACCATCGAGGACGCCGCCGAGCTGCAGCTGGAGCACGTGCTGCGGCTGGAGTCGCGGCCCCCGAACATCGAGGGCCGCGGTGAGGTGAAGATCCGTGACCTGGTCCGCAACTCGCTGCGGATGCGGCCTGACCGGATCGTGGTCGGTGAGATCCGCGACGCCGCCGCGCTGGACATGCTGCAGGCCATGAACACCGGTCACGACGGGTCGATCTGCACCGTGCACGCCAACGGGCCCCGCGATGTGCTGTCCCGGGTCGAGACCATGGTCCTGATGGCCGGGATGGACCTCCCGATCCGGGCGATCCGCGAACAACTGGCCTCCGCGCTGGACCTGATCGTGCATCAGACCCGCGACCGCGACGGCTCCCGGCGGATCACCCACATCACCGAAGTAGCCGGGATGGAAGGCGACATCATCACCCTGCAAGACCTGTTCATCTTCGACCGCTCCACCCGCGACGAGCACGGCCACCCGGCCGGGGCACTGCGCCCCACCGGCCTGCGACCCAAGTTCCTCGACAAACTCCACGACGCCGGCATCAACGTCGACCTGCGCATGTTCGCCTTCGAACAAGTACTCCAACGACCCCCAGACCGACGCGGGCGATGAACCTGAGCTTCCACCGCCGGACAGCGACGCCGCGGCCGAGATGGGTCGCGGCCAGCGGTCTGGCCGCCGTGGCCGCCCTGCTCACCCTGGCTTCTGCCGCTTCAGCCAGCGTCACTCCCGCCAGCGCAGCAGACAGCTCAGCGTCGAGCAACCCGGATTCCTGCTCCACTCAGGCTGATATCGACTGCAGCATCAAAGGATTCGATTCTGACGGGCACACCCTGAAGTTCACCATCGGGGCTACCAGAGGTGACAAGCCACTCGAGATCGATTCCGGCAGCGTCAAGATCAGCGGAGCACCCGATGGTAAGCCGTCCATCACCGTGGATGGGAAACCCGCCTCGGCGTCCGGAGTAACGGTCAAGCTGCAGCTCATGCTGTTGTTCAATCGTGTTGTCGATGCTGACCGCCGTGATAAATTGATTGCCTTGCAGGTCTTTTACCAGCGATACGCTGTCGCTCACCCACAAAAGCGAACCATCTTTGCGGATATAGCGT
>CAXUFS010000126.1:0-8132 GCA_964250315.1 uncultured Kineosporia sp.
GGGCTGGAGCCGGTGACGGCAGGCCGACCGGCGGATGGCCGGACGCCGCGCGAGCGCATCCGCTCACCGGGCGGTGAGCCGGGCTGGACGCCCAAGCTGGTCGCCCTCGACATCGACGGCACCATCCTCGATCACGACCAGCGGCTGACCGACCGGGTGCGGGCCGCCGTCCGCGCCGTCGCCGAGCTTGGCACCCACGTGGTGATCGCGACCGGCCGCTCGATGGACCAGACCCTGCCGGTGCTGGACCGGCTCGAGCTGGTCTCCGGCTGGGCGGTCTGCAGCAACGGCTCGGTCACCCTGCGGCTCGACCCTTCGCTGGCCGACGGCTACGAGACCACCGATGTGGTCACCTTCGACGCCGGGCCGGTGCTCACCCTGCTCCGGCAGCACCTGCCCACCGCGCTCTACGCGCTCGAGAGCGGCCGCGGCGGCTTCCTGCTCACCGCCCCGTTCCCGCCGGGTGAACTGGACGGCATCAACGTCCGGGTGGCTGACAGCTTCGACGAGCTGACCCACGAGCCCGCCTGCCGGGTGGTGGTGCGCAGCCCGGAGCACACCTCGGACGACTTCCTCACCCTGACCGCGCACCTCGGCCTGCATGGGGTCAACTACGCAGTGGGCTGGACCGCCTGGCTCGACCTGGCTCCCGAGGGGGTCAGCAAGGCCAGCGCCCTCGAGGTCGTCCGCAGCCGCCTGGGGGTGGATCCGGCCCAGACTCTGGCCGTCGGTGACGGCCGCAACGACCTGGAAATGTTCGCCTGGGCCGGGCGTTCGGTAGCGATGGGCAACGCCACCGACGACGTCAAGGCCGGTGCCGACCTGGTGGCGGGACCAGTGCAGGACGACGGACTGGCCGAGGTGCTGGAGGCGCTGACCGCTTGACCGCTGAGCGGACGGCGGCTGAGCCCGGGCTCAGCGCAAACCATTGTTCGAGTCACGATCTGCTATCGAACTCGTCAATCAGAGCGAACGATGACGGCGTAATCCGTGTTGAGTCTGAAGAAGGTCAACGGAAGCGCTTGTGCATTCGGCCCATCGGCTGCGATAAACGATCCCACTGGGCAGAACTCGGGAATCGTACGAAGGCGGTATTTGCCATGGCGGTGACTCTTCCGGCCGGCGGCAGCGACACGGCCGAGGGCAAAGGCCTGAAAGCCGGCGCCCTGGGTCTGCTCGGCAGCATTGTCATCGGCATCGCGTCGACCGCGCCGGCCTACAGCCTGGCCGCCAGCCTCGGCTATGTGGTGATCACCGAGAACGGTGACGGGATCGTCGGGGTCAAGGCGCCGCTGATCATGATCCTGGCCTTCGTCCCGATGTACCTGATCGCGGTCGGGTACGCCGAACTGAACAAGGCCGAACCGGACTGCGGGACGACGTTCACCTGGGCCGCGCGCGCGTTCGGGCCGCGGATCGGCTGGATGGGCGGCTGGGGCATCATCATCGCCGACATCATCGTGATGGCGAACCTGTCCGCGATCGCGGGCTCCTACTCGTTCACCCTGGTCGGCGCGGACGGCCTGGCCGGCAGCCTGTTCTGGAGCACGGTCGCCGGGATCATCTGGATCATCATCATGACCTACATCTGCTACCGCGGTATCGAGGTGTCCGCGCGGATGCAGTACGCCCTGCTCGGCGTCGAGGTGCTCACCCTGATCGGGTTCGCCGGGTTCGCGCTGGTCAAGGTGCTGGCGGGTGACGCTCCGGCCGGCAGCCTGAAGCCGAGCCTGTCCTGGTTCTCCCCGTCCGGTCTGAGCGGCACCGCGATCGTGACCGCCACCCTGATCGCGGTGTTCATCTACTGGGGCTGGGACACCGCGGTCGCCGTCAATGAGGAGGCCGATGATCCGGCCACCACGCCGGGCCGGGCCGCCATCCTCTCCACCGTGCTGCTGCTGCTCATCTACGCCGCGGTCTCCGTGGCGACGATCGCGTTCGCCGGGGTCGGTGACAAGGGGATCGGCCTGGGTAACGCTGACAACGCCGACGATGTGTTCGCGGTGATGGGGCACCAGGTGTTCGGGGGCGGCACCGTGGGGTGGATCATGGTCCACCTGCTCGCGATCTGCGTGCTGACCTCGGCATCGGCGTCGACTCAGACCACGATCCTGCCCACTGCCCGCACGTCCCTGTCGATGGCGGTGTTCCGGGCGATCCCCGAACGCTTCGCCCGGGTGCATCCGAAGTACCTGACGCCGACCGACTCCACGATCTGGATGGGCGCGGTCTCCATCGTCTTCTACGTCGGCCTGACCCTGATCAGCGCGAACATCCTGGCTGACACGATCGCCGCGGTCGGCCTGATGATCGCCTTCTACTACGGCCTGACCGGCTTCGCCTGTGCCTGGTTCTATCGCAAGACCGTCCGCCGCAGCACTCGCGACCTGGTCATGCAGGCGATCCTGCCCAGCCTGGGCGGGGTGATCCTGCTCGCCGCCTTCGTCTGGGCCTGCAAGACCTACGCCGACCCGGACTACGGATACACCAGCATCGGCGGCATCGGTGGTGTCTTCATTCTCGGCGTGGGCTCCCTGCTGCTCGGCGTGGTGCTGATGTTCGTCTGGCAGGCGATCAGGCCGGCCTACTTCCGGGGTGAGACGCTGCCCAAGCGCGACTCGTCCGAACTGGTGCTGGTCCCGGTCACGGGTGACGCCGAACCGGTTCTGCGGCTGCCCGACTCGGGCGACATGTCCACCGTCATCGCCGACGACCTGTCCAACCTGCCGCCCGGGCAGACCGCGGTCAATCCGGTCACCGGCCAGCGCTATCGCCGCGACGACGGAGACTAGCGCCCGATCGGAGATGTCAATCTCGGTTGACGCACTGACGGACGTCAATTATGGTTGACGCATGTCTGAGGCATCCGAGCTCGCTGGCGCGGCCAGCAGTGCCGATCCGGCCATAGGCCTGCGGGCCGCGCTGGCCCTGCGCAAGCTGGCCGAGTCACTGGAGCGGCTGCAGGTTCAGAACGCCAGGGCCAGAGGATGGTCCTGGCAAGACATCGCCATCGCCCTGCAGGTCAGCAAGCAGGCGGTGCACAAGCGGTATTCGGGCGCCTGGCCGAATACCTCGCCGAATACCTCGCCGGCCCCTGGGCCGTCCGCCGCAGTCGTCAAAGACGTTCCGGTCCAGCCGGATTCGTCATCCTCATCGATCTCGGCGGAGGCCTGAGATGTTCGAGCGATTCACTCACGAAGCCCGGCAGATCGTGATCGGCGCCCAGCAGCACGCCGCCGAGTTCAAGCACCCATTCATCGGCACCGAGCACCTGCTGCTGGCCATGACCGAAGGCCCGGGGGTTGCGGCGGCCATTCTGCGCGACAACGGTTTTGACGCTGGCCGGGTCGCGGCCGCGATCGCCGGGATGGCCGGTCGTGGTGCTCCGCTGCTGGACGCCAAGGATGCCGAAGCGCTGCGCAGTGTTGGCATCGACCTGGACGCCGTGATGGCGCGGATCGAGGAGACCTTCGGAGCTGAGGCGCTCCAGGCCCAGCCCCCGGCCGGGCGAGGATGGCTGCACCGCGGCCATCGCCACGGCCGGTTGAGCCCCCAGGCCAAGAAGGTGCTGGAGTTCAGCCTGCGAGAAACGGTGCGGTTGAAGCAGGAAGAGATCGGCAGCGGCCAGCTCCTGCTGGGCCTGCTGCGCGAGGGTAGTGGCCTGGCGGCCAAGATCCTGCGCGATGGCGGAGCCGACGCAGTCGCGCTGCGGGCCCAGATCGAGCAGGCGCTCTGCTCTCCAGCCGGTACCCAGCCCGGCTGACCGATCGAGGATCCGGCCGCGTGATCGGCCGGGGAACCGCCGTCAGTATGTGAGGATGCGGGCAGCGCTGACAGGCGTCACGATCAGGCGCGGCGAACTTCGGAAAGGTGCGGCGATGGAGTGGTGGCAATGGCTGGTCATCGTCGTGTTCGTGATCGTGTTCCTGATCGCCTGCCTGTGGGGCATCCAGATGCGCCGCCGGCAGGGCGGGGTGATCGCGCAGCGATTGCGGCGCAAACTGTGAGCCCGCGGCGGGGGTGCCAGCGATGAGCGTGTTGTTGCGGGCCGCGCAGCTGGTCAAGCTGCCGGTGGTCACGCTGGCCGGGGACGACGTCGCCCAGATCAAGGACGTCATCTACTCCTCGCACGACGGCGAGCTGGCCGGGTTCACCCTGAACCACCGCGGCGTCTTCGCCGGGCCGATGCGTTCGACCCTGCTCTGGGAGAACGTGCACGGCCTGGGCCCGGACGCTGTCATGATCAAGGATGAGACCGCCTTCGCTGACAAGAAGGCCCTGGACGGCGAGCGGGAAGGCGCCGGCGGCGTTGTCCTCGGCTCCAGTGTGATCACCAGGGGTGGCCTCAACCTCGGCGTGGTCACCGACGTCATCCTGTCCGTGGGCACCCGCAGCACCGATGCGGTCGGCTACGAGATCGACCCGGCTGACCAGTCCGCGCCCCGGCGCCAGTTCGTCCCGCTGCCCGACGCGCTGTCGGTCTCCGGCGAGGCGCTGATGCTGCCGGAGTCGGCTATCCCGTTCATCCGCGATGACCTGGCCGGATTCGGCGCCGCAGTGGACGAGTTCCGGGCCCAGCTGCATCAGCAGGCGGCGGCCGGTGACCAGCAGTTCAGCGCCGGCAGCAGTGCTGGGCCCCTCCGCACCGAGCCACTGACCCAGTCACCGCCCGAGCCGCCCGACCCGCCGCAGCCGCCCGCGTCAGCTCCTCCGGTGGTGCCCCAGTGATCAGGTTCAGCGACATCGACGGCAACCCGGTGATGGACACCAGCACCGCTACCTCGGTCGGCAAAGTGGTTGCGCCAGTAGTCGATCCAATCCATCAGCGGGTGCTCGGATTCCGGGTCGGCCGCAGTAAGGGCCCCGGCGATCTGCTGCTCTGGGAGGCGATCGCCGGGCTCGGCCCGGACGCGATCACCGTCGACTCGGCGCAGCGACTGGTCAGCCCGCCAGATGAACTGAAGGACCGGGCCGGCAAGAGCCTGGATCTGATCGGCCGCCGGGTGCTGACCGACAGCGGCCACGATCTGGGCCAGGTCCAGGATGTGGAGTTCGATCCGGCCAGCGCGGCGGTGACCAGCCTGATCCTGAAGAAGCAGTACGTGGAGGGCGAGCGGCTGCTTGGCATCGGCTCCTGGGCCGTGGTGGTCAGAAGCTGACGAAAACTGCCGAACCGGCCATCGCCGCGGCTGACATCACCTGATTCCTCTCGCTACCGTCGTCACCGTCGAACCCTGGGCAAATAGGGGAGTGGCGTGGCCACGACGCGGGAGCACGAGCAGGAGATCGCCCGCCTGCAGGACAGGCTGGGTAATCTGCTGGCGCGGCTGGACGCGGTGGACGACGCCGCCCTGGACTACGCCAGCGCCTGCGATTCGGTGATGGAGGCCGCCCAGCAGCTGATCGCCTACGAGCAGCGGCTACCCGCACTGCTGGGCGCACGGCCCCGCCAGATCTCGATGTTCGTGCTCCGCGGCTGCGGTGCGGCCACCATGCTGATCGCGGCGGCGGTCGCGCTGAGCGTCGTCCCCGGCGCAAGGCCCTGGTGGTGGCTGCTGATCGCGGTCGCGCTGGCCGTCTGCGGAGCCAGGCTGCTGATCACTCAGGTGTCCCGGGACGACGCCGGGCACCTGCGGCAACGCCGATCGGCGGCGCTGATCACGGCCGGTGCCGTGCTGATCCCGGCGGCTCAGCTGGGCCTGGCCACTGCCTGGCTGCTGATCGGTGCCACCGTGCTGATTGCGGCCGGTCTGCTCAGCAGCCTGCCGCAGCCGCAGGTGCAGCTGGCGGACCTGCCCAGCGAGCAGCCGATCGGGGACCGGGCGTCGCAGAGGCCGGCCGGGCCGGGTAAGGACGAGACCTGATGGCCACCCGGCGCACCGGCGGATGGCAACCGCCCGACAACAGCAGCGGTGGCACCGGGCCGATGGTGCAGCGGATCCGGGCCGAGATCGAGGAGCTGGCCGAGGTGATCGGTGCCGTCTCGCCCCGGCTGACCGATCTGGACAACCGGCTGCGCGAGATCGGGATGGCAATGCGTGACCTGGAGATCCGGGTGGCCGAGCAGGACACCGGCGCCCGGGAGATTGCGGCCCTGCTGAAGCGCCTGGACGCCCGGGTGGAGTGGCTGGAGCGGAACATCCGGCTGCAGGCGGCCACCGCCGAGGCCGTGCTGGAGGACGTCGGCCCGGAGGAGATCCGGCTGGCCGGGCTGGCCGAGGCCGGCCTGAGCGCTGCGGCCGGACTGCTCAGCGGGTCGGCCCGGTCCGGAATGGAGTCGGCCATCCAGGCACATGCCGGCGCCGTCGAGGCTCACAACCGGCACCGGGCTCAGGCCCTGGCCGCCTGCCGCACGCTGGCCAGCACGCCCTGGACCGACCAGGCCCACCACGAGGCGGCCAGCCAGTTCGAGCGCGAGTTCCGGGACGCTGAACAGGTCCGCCAGTCGATCAGGCAGCTGGCCGGTCCGGCCCTGATGGCGTCCCAGAAACTCGCCGACGACGAGGAGCGGCACGCCGCCGTCGCCGACGTGGTGAGCCGAGGCGATCAGGCCGCATCCGCGCTGGCCGCCATGCTGCGGGCGCGGCTGGCCGAGGCGGTGGGCACCGGCTCCCTGTTGCCGTCCTGGTTCACCAGCGTGCTCGGCCCGATCCCGCCGGCTCAGGACACCCGGCGCTGGATGGACGCCGGAACGGCGTTGCTGGCCTACCGGATCACCTATGCCATCTCCGACCCGGTGCAGGCACTGGGCCCGCGTCCCGATCGATCGGCCCGGCCCCGCCAGGCGTCCTGGCATGACCAGCTCACCCGGCAGCTGAACGAACTGCGAACCTGAACCATCCGGACCGGTACATCTGGTGCCCGGCCGGCCTGCCTCACTTACTATCGCTGTATGGTCGCCCGGGACGATGACGGCCGGGTTCTCGCTGGCATCCACGAGAACTTCCTGGCCGCGCCGGGTGCCCCCCTGCCTTCATCCGTGCGTCCCCTGGTGGCCCAGTCCTGGCGGCGCTCGCTCGCGCTCGGAGTGGACCCCAACGCCGGTGGCGCACCCATCGATCTGAACAAGGACGAACTCAAGGCCTACCGCGAGCAGCACCCGCTGGCGGCGATGATGCCGGTGATCCGGCAGCTGCTGACCGAGAACGCCGACGAGGCCGGGCACATCGTCGCGGTCGGCGACGCGCAGGGCCGGCTGCTCTGGGTGGAGGGTCATCACCGGTTGCGGGCCCGGGCCGAGGACATGTGGTTCGTCGAGGGCGCGCTCTGGAGCGAGGGCGGGGCCGGCACCAACGCTCCGGGGACGGCGCTGGCGCTGGACGAGCCGGTGCAGATCGGCGCCGAGGAGCACTTCGGTGTCACCGTGCAGGCCTGGAGCTGCGTGGCCGCGCCGGTGCACGATCCGCTGACCGGAAAGCTGCTCGGGGTCATCGATCTCACCGGCCGCCGGGACGTCGCCGGTCCGCGCACCCTGGCGCTGGTGCGGGCCTGTGCGGTCGCGGTCGAGACCGGCCTGGCCCTGCAGGTGGGCAGCCGGGAGAGCCGTTCACCGCGGCGGCTGCCCCGGATCCCGTCGTTGCGCCGGACGCCGGTTCCGGGGATGGGCGGGGATGGACGGCGGGGGAGTCTGCAACTGATGGGGCCGGACGCCGGACTGCTCGAGCTGCCCGGACGCCGGGTCCGGCTCAGCCCCCGGCACACCGAGATGGTCTGGTTGCTGGCCCGCGCGGCGATGGGATTGACCGCGCAGGAGATCGATGCCGCGCTGCACGCACAGGGCATGCACCTGATCACAGTCCGGGCCGAGATCAACCGGTTGCGGCGGGTGATCGGGGAGGACCTGCTGCGATCGCGGCCCTACCGGCTGACCATTGCGATCAGCACGGATGTCGACGAGCTGCGCCGTGACCTCGAGCAGGGCCGGCTGCTGGAGGCGATGGACCTGTATCAGGGGCCACTGCTGACCGGCTCGCAGGCCCCGGCGATCCAGGAGCTGGCCGAGGACCTGCGGGCCGAAATGCGCCAGGCCGTCCTCGACTCCGGCAGCACGGCCGCGCTGGAGCGCTGGACCGAGCGCCCGGCCGGCCACGAGGACGCGCTGGCCTGGGACGCGCTGGCCCGGCTGTTGCCAC
>CAXUFS010000127.1:0-8098 GCA_964250315.1 uncultured Kineosporia sp.
GCCAAGGATGTCACCGTGCCGGTGGAGAACTTGCTCGCTCCGGAGCTGGTCCGGCGGCTGGCCTGGCAGCCCCCGGACCCCGGGGGGCGGGAGGCGGTGGCGTCGGCGCGGCGCGAGCGGGGCGCCCGGGGGTGGCTGATCGAGGTCACCGCATCCGGCCTGGCGATGGCTCTCCAGACCGCCTAGCTGGCCAAGGCACTCACCGGCACTTAGCCGAGGCTTTGTTACTTTCTGTGATGCAGGCTCAGAGATGAGTAGCCACGGTGCTGCGTATGGATGACCTGTCGTTTACTCTTGGTGTGATTCCCGGCCAGTGATGGCCCGGATCGCCGCGCTCGGTCACTAACGTTGAAGCGTGCAGGCCATCGATGCCACTTCGCTGCGGCGCTGCGTGCTGGCCGTCAGCGTGCTCACCGACTTGGACATCGAGCCCGCCGTCGATGGGGTGATCTTGCCCGGTAGCCCAGCGGTGCTGGTGCCCTGGCCGGCGATCGCGGACGCGGCCGCCGACGCGGACCCTGAACAGGCCAGCAGCCGGCACCGGGTCGAGATCCTTTTTCGCCTGCACCGCCTGGTGGCCGACCTTGGGCCTGAGGCCGCGAACACACTGCATGCCGCCTCCCGGCTGATGGCTCTGCCAGCCGGGCACTGGCATCACCTTGGCCCCGGCTGGGTGATGGATGAACTAACTGGTGGCGCTCTGGACCTGGGGATCGGCGTCTACGGACTGGCCGGAGGCCCAGATCGGGTCCAGCCGCTGCCGCCGTCCGTGCTGGCACGGGCCGGAGTGTCAGCCAGCGGCTGGTGGGAGCGGATCCGCGAGCATGCTGACCGGATGGGCGCGCTGGCTGCGGCCCGGCTGGGCCGAGACGGCGTCTCCGGAGTGATCCGGCCGGTGGGAGGCTGTGATGTGCTGGCGCTGCTGAGCTCGCGCAGCCTTCGCCGGCATCTGGCTGACGGGGACGGATCAGGGATGCGGTCGCTGGCCGCCCCGACCCGGCGCCGCGGCTGGTACGACATGCACGCCTGTGATCCGGCGTTCGTGACCGCGGCCTGGTCACTGACCGACGAGCCGGAGCGCGGGGTCAGCGTGCCGTTGCTGGTCACCGCCGATGAGGTCTGCACACCGGTTCAGTTCTGAGCCAGGGACGCCGGATCAGCGCAGGGCGGAGAGCCGGTCCTGGCAGAGCTGGGTCACCGATTCGACCTCGGTGATGATGCCGGTCAGATCGTCGCGGCGCTGGTGGAGATCGCGCTCGATATCGGCCAGCCGGGCCAGCAGGGTGTTCAGTTGCCGCTGCTCTGAGCTGGCAGCGCCGTCGTAGAGATCGATGATCTCGCGGCATTCGGCCAGGGTCATCCCGAATCGCCGTCCACGCAGGATCAGCTTCAGCCGGGCCCGGTCGCGGGAGTGATAGATCCTGGCCGTGCCCCGGCGCTGCGGCGAGATCAGCCCTTCGGCCTCGTAGAACCGGAGCGTGCGGGTGGACACGCCGAGCTGATCGGCCAGTTCACGTACCGTCCAGGTCGGCAGGGTGTCCTCGTCCTGGCTCACCGGGATAGGATGGTTGACGTTGACGTAAACGTCAATCAGCCGTGATGGGGCGGAGTACGGATGTTCGAGCTGGCCGATGAATACGAGACCTTCCGCAAGGTGGTCCGGGATTTCGCCGAACGTGAGGTCGCCCCGCATGTGGCCCTCTGGGATCGCGAGCACCACTTCCCGGTGGACGTCGTGGCCGCGATGGGCGACCTGGGCCTGTTCGGCCTGGTGGTGCCGCAGCAGTACGGCGGTTCGAGTGGAGCCGGGGGCGACTTCACCGCCCTGTGCGTGGCGATCGAGGAACTCGGCCGGGTCGACCAGTCGATCGGGATCACGCTGTCAGCGGGCGTCGGCCTGGGCATCAATCCGATCCTCAGCTACGGGACCGACGAGCAGAAGCAGCGCTGGCTGCCGGACCTGGTGTCCGGGCGGGCGCTGGCTGGATTCGGGCTGACCGAGGCGGAGGCGGGATCGGACGCCAGCAACACCCGGACCCGGGCCCGGCGCGAGGCCGGCAGCGACTCCTGGGTGCTGGACGGATCGAAGCAGTTCATCACCAATTCCGGTACGGCGATCACCTCGGTGGTCACGGTGACGGCGCGTACGGACGAGCCGGGCCAGGACGCCGGCGGCGCGGAGATCTCCGCGTTCCTGGTGCCGGCCGGAACTCCCGGCTTCACCGCTGGTCCGGCCTACGACAAGCTTGGCTGGCGCATCTCCGACACCCACCCGCTGTCCCTGGACGGCGTCCGGCTACCGGCGTCGAACCTGCTCGGCGTTCCGGGCCAGGGGCTTCAGCAGTTCCTGGCCATTCTGGACGACGGACGGATCGCGATCTCGGCGCTGGCTCTGGGCCTGGCCCGGGCCTGCCTGGAGCAGTCACTGCAATACTCAGGCCAGCGAACAACATTCGGCCGGCCGATCGGGTCGCGGCAGGCGATCGCCTTCGCCCTGGCCGATCTGGCCACCTCGATCGAGGCGGCCCGGCTGCTGACCTATCGAGCGGCGGCGCTGAAGGATGCGGGCCGCCCGCGTCAGCAGATCAAGCAGGCGGCGGCCATGGCGAAATTGTTCAGCAGCGAGGCGGCGGTCGCCGCAACCCGTACGGCGACCCAGGTCTTCGGTGGCTACGGGTTCATGGAGGAGTATCCGGTGGCCCGGTTCTACCGGGACGCGAAGATCCTGGAGATCGGCGAGGGTACTTCGGAGGTCCAGCGGCTGGTGATCAGCCGGGGGCTGGGACTGCCGGTCGAATGAGCGATTTCAGCCATCGGCCGATCGCCGCGCCGCTGCCCGAGGACATGACCAAAGCCATCGAAGCCGCCATCGAGGCGACGCTGGAACCGTCCCCGGCCGGGGCGGCCAAGCTGGCCAGCGGGGGGAAACTCCAGGTCCGGGAACGAATCCGGTTGCTCTGCGACGAGGGCTCGTTCGTGGAGGACGGCCAGCTGGCCAATGCGGCCGCAACGGGACTGCCCGCCGATGGCGTGGTGACCGGTGCGGCCCTGATCGATGGCCGGCCCGCTCTGGTGGTTGCCAACGACCCGACGGTGAAGGCGGGGTCCTGGGGCGCTCGCACGGTGGAGAAGATGATCCGGGCCGCGGAGCGGGCACTGCGCGAAGAACTGCCCATCTTCTGGCTGATCGACTCGGCCGGCGCCCGGATCACTGACCAGGTGGCCCTCTTTCCGGGCCGGCGGGGGGCTGGGCGGATCTTCCACCTGCAGGTAGCGCTCTCGGGCAAGGTGCCGCAGCTCTGCTGCCTGTTCGGCCCCTCAGCCGCCGGCGGGGCCTACATCCCAGCGTTCTGCGATGTCGTGATCATGGTTGACGGCAACGCCTCCATGTATCTGGGCTCACCGCGGATGGCCGAGATGGTGATCGGCGAACAGGTCAGCCTGGAGGAGATGGGCGGGGCCAGGATGCATACCGAGGTGTCCGGTTGCGCCGACCTGCTGGCCGACGGCGACGCCGATGCGATCGACGCTGCCCGGGTCCTCTTCGCCTACCTGCCCGCCAACTGGCGCCAGTCGCCCCCGGCCGCACGAGCGGAGGAGCCGGTCTCGCGGCTGACCGCGGCCGACGTCCCCGCCGACGAACGGGTGCCGTTCGACATCCACATCGTGATCGACGCCATCGTGGACGGCGGGAGTTTCTTCGAGCTCAAACCGGCCTACGCGGCTGAGCTGGTAGTCGGGCTGGGCCGGATCGACGGGCAGCCGGTGGGCCTGGTAGCCAGCAACTCGGCCGTCCGCGGCGGGGTCCTGTTCATCGATTCCGCCGACAAGGCAACCCGTTTCGTCGATCTGTGCGACGCGTTCAACATCCCGCTGATCTATCTGGCCGACGTCCCCGGGTTCATGATCGGCCGGGAGGTGGAGCGGCAGGGCATCATCCGGCACGGCGCCAAGATGATCACCGCAGTCGCCTCGGCCACCGTCCCCCAGCTGTCAGTGATCGTCCGCAAGGCCTATGGTGCCGGGCTCTACGCCATGGACGGCCCTGGCTTCGAGCCGGACGCCTGCATCGCGCTACCGACCGCCAGGATCGCGGTGATGGGCCCCGACGCCGCGGTGAACGCGGTCTTCGCTGGCCGGATCGCGCAGATGGAGGACGCCGGGGAACGCAACGCGTTCATCGCGCAGCAGCGGGCCGGTTACGAGGCCGACGTCAACCTGTTGCGGCTGGCCTCGGAACTCGTGATCGACGCAGTGGTTCAGCCCGAGGCGTTGCGGGCCGAGATCTCCGCCCGGCTGGCGATCCTGGAAGGGAAGACCAGGATGGTCCCGGCCAAACATCACGGAGTACGGCCAGTATGAGAGGCTGCAGATGAAAGAGATTGTTCAGCAAGGACTCTGGTATGAGGAGTTCGAGCCGGACGTGGTGTACCGGCATCGGCCCGGCCGGACGGTGACCGAGGGCGACAATGTGCTGTTCAGTACGCTCACGATGAATCCGCAGGCGCTGCACCTGGATGCGGCCTGGTCGGCCGGGCAGGCGTTCGGGCAGCGACTGGTCAATTCCCTGTTCACTCTGTCGACCATGGTCGGGCTCTCGGTCTCACAGCTGACCCAGGGCACCATCGTGGCCAATCTGGGCTTCACCGACGTCAGCTTTCCGGCACCGGTCTTCGCCGGTGACACCCTGTACGTGGAGAGCACGCTGGTGAGCAAGCGCGAATCCCGCAGCCGGGCCGGCGAAGGCCTGGTCACCCTGGAGCACGTCGCCCGCAATCAGGACGGGTTGATCGTCGCCCGGGCCACCCGCACCATGCTGATCCGCAAGCGGCCATGAGCTGGTCAGCGGAACCGGGTCCGGCCTGGCTGTTCTGCCCGGCCGACCGGCCGGAGCGCTTCGGCCTACATCCGCGGCGGCGGCCGCCGCGGATGTAGTCGTCCTGGACCTGGAGGACGGCGTCGGGTCCGCACACAAGGACGCCGCCCGGCAGGCCCTCGCCACCAGCACGCTGGACCCGGCCCGGACGGTGATCCGGGTGAATCCGCCGGACAGCCCCCAGCACCGGCTCGATCTCGAGACCCTGAAGCAGGCTGGCTATCAGGCCGTGATGCTGCCCAAAGCCCAGTCGGCAGAGCAGGTCTTGGCGCTGCACCCGCTAAAGGTGATTGCCCTGGCCGAGACACCGGCCGGAGTGCTGGCGGCGCTCGAGCTGGCCCGGGCCGACAACACGCTGGGACTGATGTGGGGCGCCGAGGATCTGATCGCCGCGCTGGGCGGCCGGTCGAGCCGCCGGGCCGACGGCACCTATCGGGAGGTGGGACGGTTCGCCCGCTCGGCGGTGCTGCTCGCCGCCTCGGCGGCCGGCAAGTTCGCGCTCGACGCCGTCCACCTGGACATACCCGACCTGGATGGCCTGCGGGCCGAGGCGCAGGACGCCGCCGCCTCCGGATTCGCCGCAACGGTGTGCATCCATCCCAGCCAGCTGCCGGTGGTCCGCGCCGCCTACCGGCCCGATCCGGCCGAACTGGCTTGGGCCCAGCGGGTTCTGGCCGCTGCCGAGAAGGCCGGGCGGGGCGTGTTCAACTTCGAGGGTCAGATGGTCGACGCGCCGGTACTCCGGCAGGCCGGCACCATCCTCAGCCGGGCCTGACCCGCCCCTCAGCGGCCAGAACGATCAGCCCAGAATCCAGTTCAGCCATCTGAGCAGCGATCCGGCCAGTCATCTCCTGCGCAGTCAGGCCCAGCTGCGCGAGCAACTGCGACCGGCTGGCGTGGTCCAGGAACCGTTGCGGTACACCGAATCCCCGCACGGGCACACCTATACCGGCGTCCTGCAGGGCAGTGCTGACCTGGGTGGCAACCCCGCCGTTCACCCCGTTGTCCTCCAGAACAACCACCAGCCGATGCATCTGCGCCAGGACGGCCAGCTCGGCGTCGAGCGGCAGTACCCACCGCGGATCAAGCACCCGCGCGCCGATGCCGCGATCGGCCAGCAGCTGGGCCAGTTCGACCCCCAGCTCGGCCATCGCGCCCACCGCGAGCACCAGTACGTCGTCCTCCCCCTGCTGCGCGATCACGTCCATGCCGCCGGCCCGGCCGATGGCCGGAATGTCCGGCACCACGGTCCCCTTCTGGTAGCGCACCACGGTCGGCCCGTCGTCCACCGCGACCGCCTCTCGCAGCAGCGCGCGCAACCGGGCGCCATCACGCGGCGCGGCGATCCGGATCCCCGGCACCAGCGCGAGCAGGGACAGGTCCCACATCCCGTTGTGGGAGGCGCCGTCCTCGCCGGTCAGCCCGGCCCGATCGAGCACGAACGTGACCGGCTCGCGGTGCAGGCCGACGTCCATCAGCACCTGATCGAAGGCCCGGTTGATGAAGGTGGCGTAGAGCGCGACCACCGGGTGCAGCCCGCCGTGCGCCATTCCGGCGGCGCTGGTGACGGCGTGCTGTTCGGCGATACCCACATCGATGACCCGATCGGGATAACGCTCCGCGAACCGCTCCAGCCCAACCGGGATCAGCATGGCGGCGGTGATGCCGACGACGTCCGGGCGCTCGTCGGCGATGGCCAGCATCTCCTCGGCGAACACCGAGGTCCAGGTCTGCCCGGGAACACCGAGCGGGACGCCGGTGATCGGGTCGATGACCGGAATTCCGTGGAAGCGGTCGGCCTCGTCCTGCTCCGCGGGCGGATAGCCGTGGCCCTTCTCGGTGATCGCGTGCACGATCACCGGGCCGCCGAAGGATCGGGCCCGGCGCAGGCCGTGCTCCATCGCATCGATGTCGTGGCCATCGAGGGGGCCGATGTACTTCAGTCCCAGATCTTCGAAAAGCCCTTGCGGAGACAGAAAATCCTTCAGCCCCTTCTTGACCCCGTGCAGCGCTTCGTAGGCGAATCGGCCGGGCGGGCCGCCGCGCTGCAGGATCGACCGGGTGATGTCCAGCGCCCGCTCGTAACTCTGGGTGGTGCGCAGGGTGGCCAGCCGCTCGGCCAGCCCGCCGATGGTCGGAGCGTAGGAACGTTCATTGTCGTTGACCAGGATCACCAGGTTGCGATCACGCCCGGCGGCGATGTTGTTGATCGCCTCCCAGGCCATCCCGCCGGTGAGGGCACCGTCCCCGACCACCGCCACCACGTACTGTTCCCGGCGCCCGGTCAGGCAGTTGGCCTTGGCCAGGCCGTCGGCCCAGGACAGCGCGGTGGACGCGTGACTGTTCTCGACGATGTCGTGCTCGGACTCCCGGCGGCTCGGGTATCCGGAGATTCCGCCCTGGCGCCGCAGCGAGCTGAAGTCGTGCCGGCCGGTGACCAGCTTGTGCACGTAGGACTGGTGACCGGTGTCGAAAACGATCTGGTCCCGGGGCGAGTCGAACACCCGGTGGACGGCGAGGGTGAGCTCGACCACACCCAGGTTCGGGCCCAGGTGGCCCCCGGTGCGAGACACCTTCTCGATCAGGAAGTTGCGGATCTGCGCAGCCAGATCGTCCAGCTCGGCGCGAGACAAGACTCGCAAGTCCTCCGGGCCGGCGATGTCGGCCAGCTCCACCATTTGGCTATCTCTCCTCACCGGCATGACCCGCGTGCCTGGCGCGAGTCTACGTTTCCATCTCGGCGCCGCACCCGGCGCCCGCATCGGCCGTTGCAACCTCGCGCGAATGGTCGCTGTCTCGATATGGCCCAGAACCGTTTCTGCGGATTCGGCACCGGGCGGGCACAGCTCGGCCGCAAGGCGGAGGTTAGAGCCTCGGCACGTAGCGGTGCCCGCGCAGGGCCTGTTCGATCAGGCCGACTCCGCGGACGGCGGCGATCAGCCGGGCCTGCTCCGATTCGATCGCCCCGATCAGCGCCTGCTTGGCTCCTGGACCAAGATCATCGGCTAGCTCGGATCGGACCCTGGACAGCGCATCGGTGGTGGCGTGCTGGGCGCCGCGCACATGTTTGCCTGCTAGCCAGGCCAGCGCCAGCGGATGCTGCCGCAGCACCCGATAGCCGCGGTAGTCGGCCGGGCACTGGTCGAGCAGCCATTCGACGGCCGTGCCCTCGAAGCCGCCGGTATCCGGCGGGCGCACGGCCGGCGGCCAGCCCGGCGGCAG
>CAXUFS010000128.1:0-8073 GCA_964250315.1 uncultured Kineosporia sp.
GGTTCAGGGCCTCGTGGGCTCGGCCACCGAGGTCGCCGTCCGCCTGCTCACGTCGTCCCGGTTCCAGGCCCTGGTGACCGGTGGAGACCGGGATCTGCTCGAACGGCTGCTGGGCGATGCGCGGCTGGCCGGGCTGGCCCAGCTGCCGCGCGGGCCGCATCTGGAGATCAGGGATCCTCGGCATGCCGCCATCCGGGCCCTGCCACAACGACTGCGTGACGTCCGGCTGACCATGGATGAGCCGTGATCAACCGATCGGGACGTGGCACAGCCGCCGGAATAGGGGCTCAGCGATTCAGAGATCGAGTTTGAGCGAGCCGAAAGTGTCGCAGGAGTCGATGTTCCCGCTCTGGTAGCCGGTGGTGAACCACTGCTGCCGCTGAGCGGCCGATCCATGGGTCCAGGACTCGGGATTGACCCGGCCCTGGGTCTCCTTCTGGATCCGGTCATCTCCGACCGCAGCTGCGGCGTTCTGTGCTTCCTTGATGTTCTCCTGGGTCAGGTCGATGCCGTTCTCGGTGCTCTTGTCCGCCAGCGTGGCCCACACCCCGGCATAGCAGTCAGCCTGCAGTTCCAGCGCGACCGAGTACTTGTTGGCGTCCCGGGAGTCCTGCTCCGTGGCAGCGCGCATCTTCCGCTCGGTCCCCAGCAGAGTCTGCAGGTGATGCCCATACTCGTGAGCCAGGATGTAGCTCTGGGCGAACTCGCCGTTGGCTCCGAATCGCTGCTGCAGTTCGTTCAGGAAGTCCAGGTCGAAGTAGATCTCCTGGTCCTGGGGGCAGTAGAAGGGCCCGACCTCGGACGATGCCTGGCCACAGCCGGTGCTGGTCGCCGAGTTGAAGAACGCCAGCTTGGGCGGGTTGTAGCTGACGCCCCGGCGCTGGAACTCCTGCGACCACACGGTGTCGGCGATGTCGTAGGTCTTGATCAGGCGGCAGTCGGTGTACTTGTCCAGCGCGCCGTCGGAGTTGCAGCGATCCTTGAGCTGCTCACTGCTCTCCTGCTGGCCGCTGCTGCTGGCCGAGGAGGCGCCGGCCGGGATCTGCAGCTGGGAGGGATCGCCGCCCAGCAACTGGAACAGGATCACCACGATCACCCCGACGACACCGGCGCCACCGCCGATGGCCAGCCCGCCCGCACCGCGGCCGCGCCGATCATCCACGCCACCGACATCGACCCGGTCATTGTCGAACTCGATCGGCATCGCCGCCTCCGTACTCTGTCGGTCCAGCGATCAACGTACGATGGTCTCACCGCGTCCGCAGGTCACGCCCGCAGGCAATGTTGCCAGCGGCGGACAGCATGTCATCTCTCGCCACCGCCAGGAGCTCCCGTCATGATCGTCGCCCAGGGCGTGGAGCTGCGCGCTGGCGCCCGGCTACTGCTGGAGGGCGCGACGTTCCGGGGCGGGCCAGGGCAGCGGGTGGGCCTGGTCGGGCGCAACGGTGCGGGCAAGACCACCCTCACCAAGGTGCTGGCCGGACAGGCCCAGCCCGCCGCCGGTACGGTCGCCCGGACCGGCGACATCGGCTATCTGCCGCAGGATCCGCGCACCGGAGATCTGGACCAGGCTGCCCGTGACCGGGTGCTGTCGGCGCGCGGGCTGGACGACATCATCCGCCGCCTCCGCGAGACCGAGGGCGCGATGGCCAGCGTGGACGAGGAGACCCGGGACGCCGCGATGACCCGGTACGCGCGGCTGGACGCTGAATTCACTGCCCGGGGCGGATATGCGGCCGAGAGCGAGGCCGCCGCGATCTGCTCCAGCCTGAATCTGCCGGAGAAGCTGCTGACCCAGCCGATCGGCACGCTCTCCGGCGGGCAGCGGCGCCGGGTCGAGCTGGCCCGGATACTCTTCTCCGGCGCCCCCACCCTGCTGCTGGACGAGCCGACCAACCACTTGGACGCCGATTCGATCGCCTGGCTGCGCGACTTCCTGAAGGTGTGGACCGGCGGCCTGGTGGTGATCAGTCACGATGTCGGTTTGCTCGACGTGGTGGTGAACTCGGTCTTCCATCTCGACGCCAGCCGGGCCGTGCTGGACGTCTACGCCACCAACTGGAAGACCTATCTGCAGCAGCGGGAGACCGACGAGCGCCGTCGCAAGCGGGAGCGGGCCAACGCGGAGAAGAAGGCCAGTGCGCTGATGGCCCAGGCGGACAAGATGCGGGCCAAGGCCACCAAAGCCGTTGCCGCGCAGAACATGGCTCGCCGGGCCGAGCGGCTGCTGGCCGGGCTGGAGGACACCCGCCAGCAGGATCGGGTGGCCAAGCTCAGGTTCCCCCACCCCGTGCCCTGCGGCCGGACCCCCCTGCAGGCCAGCGAACTGAGCAAGAGCTTCGGCAGCAGCGAGGTTTTCACCGACGTCGACCTGGCCATCGACCGCGGCAGCCGGGTGGTGGTGCTGGGGCTGAACGGGGCCGGCAAGACAACGTTGCTGCGGATCCTGGGCGGACTCGAGATCCCCGACACCGGCACAGTCGAGCCCGGCCACGGCTTACGGCTGGGCTACTACGCGCAGGAACACGAAACCCTGGACATCGCCCGGACCGTGCTGGAGAACATGCGTACCGCCGCTCCAGACCTCACCGATACCGAGGTCCGGACCGTGCTCGGGTCGTTCCTGTTCAGCGGGGATGACGTCACCAAGCCCGCCGGGGTGCTGTCCGGCGGGGAGAAGACCCGGCTGGCACTGGCCACCCTGGTCGTTTCCGGGGCCAACGTGCTGCTACTGGACGAGCCGACCAACAACCTGGACCCGGCCAGTCGCGACGAGGTACTGGACGCGCTGCGCCGGTACGAGGGCGCCATCGTGCTGGTCACTCACGACGAGGGAGCGGTCGAAGCGCTTCACCCCGAACGCGTGGTACTGCTGCCAGATGGCGACGAAGACTTCTGGAATCGCGACTATCTGGAGCTGGTCAGCCTCGCGTAACCGGGCAACCTGCTCAAAAACTCTGTGAATCGCGCCGTTACGTCATTGTCGAGTGGCGGTAAGTGGATCTATTGCCGAGCATGAACGTCATCACTCCACCACGTTCGAGGAGGATTCGTGGCCGACAGCGTCAAGAAGGGTGCCAGGATCACCGGTACCGATCGCTCCAAACTCGCGGGCGAGCTGAAGAAGAAATACACCTCGGGTTCCAGCATCCGGGCCCTCGCTGAAGAGACCGGGCGTTCCTATGGATTCGTGCACCGGATCCTGACCGAGAATGAAGTGCAGTTGCGTGGCCGCGGTGGTGCCACGAGGGGCAAGGCCAAGCAGCGTTAAGCAGGTTCCCTCGCCGTTCCGCGGCCGGCCGGGGTGATCCGCGCGGCCGCATCGAGCCGCATCATGGTCGCCCTGGCCGGTCGGTGGTCAACGGCATCTCCCGCGTGTTCACTGACCAGCACCGGATGATGACTGCTCCCTGATGCGTTACTCACACTGATCGAGCCTGGATGGCCACCGAGCCGGCTGGCTGGTCGGTGTGGTTCGGGGAATCGTGGGAGGAGTTAACCGGTGCAGCCAAGTGCGGCGTGGACGGTGATGCAGTCCTATCGCCGCGATACCAGCGTCAAGGATCGGCCGCTGGCCCCGGGGACCCGGCGACGGGTGTTCGGATACGCCCAGCCCTATCGCCGCCTCATTTCCGAGTTCCTGGTACTGGTGGTTTTCGACGCCTTCCTGGTGATCCTGACGCCCTTGTTGCTCAAGCAGATCGTGGACAAGGGCGTGGCCCGCGGCGACAAGTCCCTGGTGGCCGTGCTGGCGGTGCTGGTCGCCCTGGTCGCCGTCGTCGATGTCGTGGTTGGACTGGCCCAGCGCTGGCAGTCGGCCCGGATCGGCGAGGGTCTCATCTTCGACCTGCGGACCGAGGTGTTCGACCACGTGCTGCGCCAGCCGATCGCGTTCTTCACCCGGGCGCAGACCGGCGCGCTGGTGTCCCGGCTGAACAGCGACGTGAACGGCGCCCAGCAGGCCTTCACCTCCACCCTGTCCGGCGTGGTGTCCAACATCGTGTCGCTGATCCTGGTCACCATCACGATGCTGTTCCTGTCCTGGCCGATCACCCTGATCGCCCTGGTGATGCTGCCCGTGTTCCTCTGGCCGGCCCGGCGTTTCGGGGTCCGGCTGCAATCGCTGGCCCGCGAGCAGATGCAGCTGAACGCTGATCTGGGCAACCGGATGACCGAGCGGTTCAACGTAGCCGGAGCGATGCTGGTGAAGCTGTTCGGACGGCCCGGCCAGGAGAGCCAGGAGTTCCGCGAGCGGGCCGCCCGCAACCGCGACATCGGCGTGCGGATCGCCATGAACAACCGGGTGTTCTTCTCGTCACTGACCCTGGTGGCATCGCTGGCAACCGCCCTGGTGTACGGCCTCGGCGGCGTTCTGACCATCGACGGCTCGGTGTCGGTGGGCACTCTGCTGGCCCTGGCTGCTCTGCTCGGGCGGCTGTACGGGCCCCTCACCGGCCTGTCCAACGTCCGGGTGGATGTGATGACCGCTCTGGTCAGCTTCGAGCGGGTGTTCGAGGTGCTGGACCTGCCGCCGGCGGTCGCAGACGCGCCGGACGCTCAGCCCCTGCCGGTCGGCCCGCCTGGTTCGCCCGGTTCGCACGGTTCGCCTGGTTCGATGGTGGTGGAACTGGATGACGTGCACTTCAGCTACCCGTCCGCGGACGAGGTGTCACTGGCCAGCCTGGAGAAGGTGGCGGTGCCTGACCGCCGCGGCAGCGGTGAGGTGCTGCACGGCATCAGCCTGACCATCCAGCCCGGTCAACTGGTCGCCCTGGTCGGACCCAGCGGCGGGGGCAAGACCACCATCACCAGCTTGGTGGCCCGGCTCTACGACCCCACTTCGGGCGTGGTCCGGATCGGGGGTACCGACCTGCGCGAGGCCACCCTGGAATCGGTGCACGACGCCGTCGGCGTGGTCACCCAGGAGGCGCACCTGTTCCACGACACGGTGCGCTCCAACCTGCTCTACGCCCGGCCGTCCGCCACCGAGGCAGAGATGATCCAGGTTCTGCGCCTGGCTCAGATCTGGGACCTGGTCAGCGGCCTGCCCGAGGGCCTGGACACCGTGGTCGGTGATCGCGGGCACCGGCTGTCCGGAGGGGAGAAGCAGCGGATCGCCCTGGCCCGCCTGCTGCTCAAGGCGCCGGGCATCGTGGTGCTGGACGAGGCGACCGCGCACCTGGACTCGGAGTCGGAAGCAGCGGTGCAGCGAGCGCTGGACCAGACCCTCGACGGGCGGACGGCGATCGTGATCGCGCACCGGCTCTCCACCGTGCGAGCGGCCGACCTGATCGCGGTGATCGAGGCCGGCCGGATCGTGGAGCAGGGCCGGCATGCTGACCTGATCGCCGCCGGAGGCCTGTACGCCGACCTGTATCACACCCAGTTCGCCAGCCAGGCCACTCCTGCCCCCGCCTGAACCAGAGCTGGGCCGCGGCCGCGGCTCAGAGGCCGGCCGACCGTCCGCCGTCCACGCCCAGCATGGTGCCGGTGACGTAGCTGGCGGCGGGAGAGAGCAGGAACACGGCGGGCCGGGCGAACTCCAGCGGATCGCCGTAGCGGCCCAGCGGGATCTGCGCCTCGTTGCTGCGCCGGACGTCTTCGGCCCGGCCACTCAGCTCGTCCAGTTCGCGGGCGCGATCGGTGTCGATGGTGCCAGGCATGATGCCGTTCACCCGCAGGTTCCGCTGGCCCAGCTCACTCGCCATGGTCTTAGCCACCATCGCCAGACCGGGCCGTAAGCCGTTGCTGAGAGCCAGGTTCGGCAATGGCTGGCGCACGGAGCTGGACAGCACCAGGACCAGTGAGCCGCCCTCGCGGGAGGACAGCCTGGCGATCGTCCGGGCGATCCGGAGCGGGCCGAGGAAGGTGCTCTCGAACGCCATCCTCCAGTCGCCGTCCTCCAGATCCATCACCGCTCCCGGCGGCGGTCCGCCGACGCTGATCAAGCCACCGTCCAGCCGCCCGTACCGCGCGATCGCCGCCGCGGCCAGGCAGGTCTCGATCCCGGGCTGGGAGATGTCACCGGTCACCGCCAGCGCCCGCTCGGAGCCACCCAGCGCGGCCGCCGTGGCCACCAGCCGGTCCTCATCCCGGGCGCACAACACCAGCCGGGCCCCTTCGGCGGCCAGCAGTTCAGCGCAAGCCTTGCCCAGGCCGCGCGAGGCCCCGGTCACGACGTACACCCGATCGCTGAGGCCAAGATCCATCGAGTCATCCTGTTCCGGCCGGCTGCATGAACACCTAGTTCACAATGAGTTGCAGGAGCGTCACTCTACGGTGCCGGGTGGAGCGACGTCCGGAAGCTGCGTCGGCTGATCGGATGGCATGATTCAGGTCAGACGCTCAGACGCCCGGGCAGAAGCGGTCAGCAGAAGGTGGACACCCCTACTCCGATGAACAGCCGCAAGAAGATCGCCTTTCAGGGTGAGCTGGGCGCCAACTCGCACATCGCCTGCCGGGACGTGTACCCGGACTACGAGGCGGTGCCGTTCCACACCTTCGACGAAGGTTTCGCCGCGCTGGAGGATGGCCGGGTCGACCTGGGCATGTTGCCGGTCGAGAACTCCACGGCGGGCCGGGTCGCCGACATCCACCATCTGCTGCCGCAGTTCAAGGTGCACATCATCGGCGAGTACTTCCTGCCGGTCCGTCATCAGCTGCTCGCCCTGCCCGGGGTGACCCTGGGTGAGATCAGAACCGTGCACAGTCATCCGCAGGCGCTGGACCAGTGCCGGACGGCGATCAGGTCGCTCGGGCTGACCGCCGTGCCCGCACTGGACACGGCCGGCTCCGCTCGCGAGGTGGCCGAACTCGGTGACCGGACCAGGGCCTCGCTGGCCTCCCGGCTCGCGGCCAACGTCTACGGGCTGGACATCCTGCGTGAGAACGTCGAGGACACCGACCACAACACCACCCGGTTCGTGATCCTCTCCAAGGAGGATCTGCGAGCCGCGGCCGGCGTCGGACCGATCGTGACCACCTTCGTGTTCAACGTACGAAACCTGCCCGCCGCGCTCTACAAGGCGCTGGGCGGCTTCGCCACCAACGGCATCAACATGACCAAGCTGGAAAGTTACATGGTGGGCGGTGAATTCACCGCCACCCAGTTCCTGTCCGACGTCGAGGGGCATCCGGACGAGCCCGCCCTCGGCCGGGCCCTGGAGGAACTCGCGTTCTTCGCCGACCTCAGGATCATCGGCGTCTACCGGGCCAGCCCCTACCGTCAGCGCTGAGCTCGCAAACTGGCGAGGACGGCGACCGCTCAACCGCTTGGGTCCCGGCTGACCGAACTCAGCCGGGCGAACACCACAATGTTGTCGCGGTAGTGCCGGGTGGACCGGTCGAACGGGCCGCCGCAGGTCACCAGTCGTACCTCCGAGCCAGTGACCTGGCCGTAGACGGCATCGCTGGGGAATGCCGTCTTCTGGAACACGCCGACCCGGTGCACCGTGAACGTGGTGACCCAGCCGTCACTACGGCGGATGGTCAGCCGGTCACCGGGCTTGAGATCCCCGAGCCGGTAGAACACGGCCGGGCCTTCCCGGGCCGAGTCGACGTGGCCGAGGATCACCGCTGGTCCGGGTTCCCCTGGCGCCGACAGATACCGGTACCAGCCCGCCGGGGCCCGGGCCCCCAGCGGTGGCACGTCGATGGTTCCGTTCGGCCGCAGGCCGAGCGACATCAGCGAGCTGTGCACGCCGATCGCGGGAATGTCGAGCCTGCGCGGCACTGCGCGCGGCAGCACCGGCAGGCCAGGATGGCCGGCCACGCCACCAGTGGCCGGTCGGCCGGGCGTGACCGGGTCAGATGCGGCCACCGGGGCCAGGTCGGTGATGGGCAGTTCGGCCACCCGGACTGAGTTCGGTGGGACCGGCGGCGGGCCGGAACGCCAGTCCTGGCCGCCGAAGACCAGTTTCAGGCCCGCGGCAAACATCAGCGCCGCACACAGCCCGGCCAGGGTGGCCTGCATTCGCGGGCTCCGTGCTGGCATCAGCGGCCGGCCTGCCGCCCGGCGTGCACGGCCCGCACTCGCGGGGTCAGCGCTGGCATCAGCGGCCCGCCGCTGATGCC
>CAXUFS010000129.1:0-7977 GCA_964250315.1 uncultured Kineosporia sp.
CGCTCACACGAACCCCGATCGCACGACGCCCGGGCGCATGACCCGGGGGCGCACGACGGGCAAGACGGTGAAGTCTTGGTGCTGCCCGAGATGGACGCGCTGGATCTCAGCGCTCCAGATCTGGAGCCGGCGCTGGAACGCTCCGCCTCGGGACGGCGGTCACCCAAGGGTCACAAGGATGCGAACGCCGAGGGGCCGGAGGGCCGGCCTGCGAACGGCCGCAAGCAGCGCCGGGCCAGCGTTCCGAGCTGGGATGACATCGTCTTCGGCCAGCGCCGGGAGTAGCCCATCTCCGCTGTGGAATGGATTGACCCTGGATGAGGAGTGGCTCCCTCATTTCGTCCGGGCCTTTCCCAGGCCAGACGTAACCAGCAGTGGCACAAGGGTTTCCACCTCGGTGCGCGCGCCGTGGAACGCCTCCAGAGCCAGCACCTGCGGGCGGGCGGTGCGCGAATCAACCACCGCGATGTCGTCGATGGCCGAGGTCACAACATCCCCGATCCGGGGCAGCACATGCGCACTGACCGGCCCGAACCAGCCCGCCAAGATCGCCTGATCGCGGCTCAGAATCTGCATCGAATCGCCGAGCCGGGATCGCCAGGACGCCAGCACGTCGTCCGCCGCACCGGTGCGGCAGTACAACTGCAGCGACCGCGCCTCGCCACCGACCAGCCGCACCCCGGCCGCGAGATCTGGTTCACCGGCCAGATCCAGCCGCCGGTCCCGGGGGCAGTTGATCATGCCGTGATCGGCGGTGATCATCAGCAGCATGTCGCCCGGCAGGCGCTCGGCCAGCCGGTGCACGAATCCGTCGATCCGTTCCAGTTCCTCGATCCACGGCCAGGACCCCACGCCCTGCTCGTGCCCGATCTTGTCCAGCTCCCCCCAGTACAGGTAGACCAGGCCCGACCTGATCGACCTGGCCGCATTGACCGCAACGTCGACCCGATCGGCCAGCGCCCGGGCCGCCAGGAACTGCCCTCCTCGCTGCACCGCCTCGGTCAGCCCGGATCCGTCGAAGAAGGCCGGCCCGATCCGGATCACGTCCAGCCCGGCCGCCGCCAACTGCTCGAAAACGGTGGCCGACGGCTGCCAGCGGCGGGGGTCCACGGCCGGATCCCAGGCCAGTTCGTTGAAGATCACATCCCGGCTCGGGTCCAGGACGTCGAGCGCGACCAGTCCGTGAGCCCCCGGCATCAGCCCGGTCCCGAGCATGCCCAAGCTGGTCGCGGTGGTGGTCGGGAACCCGGCCCCGATGGTCTGCGAGTGCGGCTCGGCCCGGAGCGAACTGAGGAACGGTGCGTGCCCGGACCGGCTGGCCAGCAGCAGGTCGCCCATCCCGTCGATCAGGACCACGACCGCCACCCGCGCGCCGGGCAGCCCGAGATCAGCAGGGCTGGGCGCCGGTTCGGGATCCGGCGCGACCAGTGGGCCTAGCGGCACCCCGAGTGACCGGGCCACGGCCGGGAGCAGGTCAGCCAGCGAGCGGGAGGGCAGCCAGGCGGGCGCCGGAGGGACCGGCCACACTGCGTACGAACCTCCGCCTGGCCTAGAGGTGCGCGGTAGCGGCCGAGAGGGTGCGAGCGAAATCGGCAGCCGCGCGGACGGCGTCCTCACCCTCCGCTCCGGTTGACAGCCGAAGGGTGATGTCATCGGCCGAGACGGTGCCGGTGTAACCGTGGTCGGCCTCGCAGTCGGGGTCGGCACACGAGGCCGGCTCCAGGTCGATCCGGCTGAGCGAGCCCCAGCCGATGGTCAGGCTGAGTTCCTTAGGCACCGCCCCGGGACGGTGCTGCTCCGGCTGGGTCACCGCGTGAGACAGCACAACCGAACTCACCCGATGCAGCGCGACACTCTCCGTGCTGGCCGATGCATACGGTTCAGAACTGAGTGCGTCCGGGTCGTGGTCGTCGGCGTGCGCGACCACCAGCCGGGTCCTGGTCAGCGCGAGCACGGTGATGTGACGCCGGACCTCGACCCGGTCGAACGTGGTCTCCGGATGCACCAGGTACGACCGGACCGGCTCTCCAGCGATGGCGACATCGAGCGCGTCATTGACCAGGGCCGGATAGAAGCCAGCTCGTTCTACGTCGCTGACCAGTGCGGGCGGAAGGCCCTCGGCTCCCTCGAGGGAGTCAACGCCGGATCGATCGTGCATGCATTCATACTGTCACTACCCGCGTCCGGCTCCGTCCAGGAAGTCCTCCCAGTGCGCCGGCCCAGGCCGCGGAGCATGCTTGCGCCAGCGACGGTCAGGACGGTTCTTCGGATCGTTCCGTCGCCTCCTTGATACCTTGCACCGGATCATCCGGATCTGTGCGTAAAGTGCTGCTTTCGCGGGCGTCGTCCGGCTTGCGGTCGTCCTCATGATCGTCGGCGGCGAGACCGGAATCGAGTCCCTGCTCGATCCCGCCGACCCCGCTCTCGACAGGTTGGTCAGTCATGTCCCCATCTCATCGCTCCTGGCCGACGGCGCAACCGGGTGCGCCAGGCGGCTGGCGGCTCAAGCCCGCCGGCAGCAGGCCCGATTCCCAACGGTGAGCTTGGGCCAGGTTCTGGGCTGCCTCGGCGGCGCAGTGGCGATCGCAGCCGCCGCCGGCGGTCTGTCACGCCGGCCAGCATCAACCGGCTGGCCGATGGCGGCCGGCCCGATTGCCCTGGCCGCTGCCGTCTGGGGCAGCTCCCGGATCGCTGTGGCCCTGGGGCTGGCCAGCTCCTGGTGGACGATGCTCGCCCTGATCGCAGCCAGCGCCGAGGTCGTCTGCGCGGGGGCGCTGCTGTTTCCGCCCCAGTGTCGATCGCCGATCCAGCAGGCCAGAAGCGCCTGGCGGGAGAATCGGGAGGGCATTCGCCAGATCTGTGACGCGTTCCTGCTGTCCGCGTCGGTGTCGATGCTGATGTTCCTGTCCGCCGGAGCGGCCGGGCGCACAAGCGCGTGGCTCTACGTCCTGGCGGTGCAGAGCCTGGCGGTCGGATTGTTCGCGGCGATCAGCAGGCTGCCGGGACCCTGGTTGTGGCTGGTCCGGGCCGCCGCCGGGGCTGAGTTCGTCGCCACCGCAGCGGTTGCGGCGTTCCCGCACAGCCCAGTCACGACGGTGGTCGAGCCGGTACTGGGAGCGGCTGGGTGGACGGTGCTGATCGTCGCCGTCAGCCGGATCGCCGCCCTGCCATCCCCAGGCCGGCCGGCTGCCCGGGCTGATCAGCCGGGCGCCACCGAGCAGGCCGGCCCGGCCGGACAAGCCGGACGGGACACATCGGCAACCTTCACATCGGCCGATGCAGATCATGCTCCGGACTCCCGCCACCGCCGGGCCGGGCGTGGCCACAAGCTGATCACCTCGGCCGTGCTCGGGGTGTCGACCGCGGCGTCCCTGCTGGTCACCATGAGTGGCCGCACCCGGATCGCGATCGCACCAGTGGCACTGCTGCTGATCTCGCTGGCGGCGTTCTGCCTGCACGAAGTGGTCCGGAGCAGACAACAGAGCGAACTGGTCAGCCGCCTGGCCAGCCTGGCCGCCACCGACCCGCTGACCGGGCTGGGCAACCGGCGGGCGCTGGCGGCGGCCATGGCCGGCCTCTACCGCCGCGGGGGTGAGGACCTCAGCGTGCTGACCATCGATCTGGACAACTTCAAGATGATCAACACTCTGCTCGGCCACCAGGCTGGTGACCGGCTACTGATCGAAGTGGCCCGCAGCATCACCACCGCTTGTTCGGCCTATTCGGCCCAAGCCTTCCGGCTGGGCGGTGATGAGTTCGCAGTGATGGTCGAGGGAACCCCGGGTCAGGCGTCCCAGCTGGCACACGGGCTGATCGAGCAGATCAACGGCGTGGCCGCCACCGTTCCAGGCGCTTCCCGGGTGGATGTGTCGGCCAGCATCGGGATCGCTCATCACTGCCCCGATCCGCCAGCTCAGCGTGGTGATCCGGCCGGCCAGCGCCTCCCCCCGGACCGGACCGGGGGCAGCGATTCCGGGCTGGATCAGGGGCTGGGTGACCTGACCCGGTCCGGGCACGCGATGCGAGCAGCCAAGGCGGCCGGGCGCGCACAGGTGCTGGCCTACAGCGCCGACATGGCCAAGGACCAGACCCGGCACGATCGGCTGGAACGGCAACTGCGCCGGGCGATCGCCAGCGACGAGGTGCGGCTGCACCTTCAGCCGATCATCAGTCTGCCGGAGATGCGGATGGTCGGGATGGAATCGCTGGCCCGCTGGACCGACCAGGAATTCGGTCCAGTCTCGCCGGTCGAGTTCATCGCGATCGCTGAGGACTCCGGCCTGATCGTCGAACTCGGACTTCAGCTGGCCCGCAGATCGATGGAACTCTCGCTGTCCACCGGTGCTCATGCCGCCGGTCTGGTGGGCGGAGTCAACGTGTCACCCGCGCAACTACGTTCGCCCACCTTCGTGTCCGGGATGGCCAGCCTGCTGGCCGAGACCGGGGTCAGGCCGGAGCAGTTCGTGCTCGAGGTGACCGAATCGATCCGGATCGAGGAGGACGACCCGGCGCTGGCCGCGATCTGGAAGCTTTCCGAGACCGGGATGCCCGTGGCCATCGACGATTTCGGCACCGGCTACGCATCGCTGACCCTGATCAGCACGCTCCCGGCCAAGATCCTCAAGCTGGATCGCAGCATCACCCAGAAGCTGCACGACCAGCGCGGGATGGCCATCGCCCGGTGCGTCACGGACATGGCCCGGGCGCTGGAGATCGACGTGGTGGCCGAGGGCGTGGAGACCGCTGAGCACCTGCAGCTGGTCCGGGGCCTGGGCGTCGGCTTCGGCCAGGGGTGGCTGTTCGAACGGGCGGTGCCCCCCGAACAGTTCAGTCAGTTCGTCTGCGACCCGGATCTGGTTCTGCGGCACCTGCCCTCCACCTTGCTTCAACCCGCTCCCGGCTGAGCCCACCCCTTTCCCGCCTGAGCCGGGGCGAAGCGGTGATACGCGCACGAGGGCAGCGGCCGGGCCGCCATGGGATGCTGCGCGGATGGAGTTCAGCGACGTGCTGCGGCGGCGGCGAATGGTGCGCCGCTACGACCCAGGCCGCCCGGTCAGCGCTGACACCGTACGGAACCTGCTCGACTTCGCCGTCCGGGCGCCGAGCGCTGGCTTCAGTCAGGGCTGGGACTTCGTCGTGCTTCAGCACGAGCATGATCGCCAGCGCTTCTGGGCGGCGACGAGTCAGGCGGACGCCGAACCCAGCGCCTGGCTGAGCGGGATGCGGACCGCCCCGGTGCTGGTGCTGTGCCTGTCCGATCCGCAGCGCTACCTCGATCGCTACGCCGAGCCGGACAAGGGCTGGACCGATCGGTCACTCAGCCACTGGCCGGTGTCGTACTGGGACGTCGACACGGGCATGGCCGCGCTGCTGATCCTGCTCGGCGCGGCCGGCTCCGGACTGGGAGCCTGCTTCTTCGGCGTCCCGGCCGATCGGCACGACGCGGTTCTGGCCGCTTTCGGCGTCCCCGATGACCGGCGGATCGTTGGAGTGGTCAGCCTGGGGCACGCCGCTCCCGGCCCGCGTTCCCGGTCGCTGCGCCGGGGGCGGCGCCCGCTGGCCGAGGTGGCCCACGACGGCCGGTTCGGCATTCCGTTCACCGGCTGAACCGCTCGCTGCCAGCCCCAGCAGCACCGGCTCCGCGCGCCGATGCCATGAGCTGGGGACGCATCGGGAGACAATGCGCACATGGCTCGCCGGACAACCGCTCCCCCGCCGCCCCAGGACTTCACCGAACGCATCGTCGACGTCGACGTCGAGCAGGAGATGCAGGGCGCGTTCCTGGAGTACGCGTATTCGGTCATCTACATGCGCGCGCTGCCGGACGCCCGGGACGGGCTGAAGCCGGTGCAGCGCCGGATCCTGTACTCGATGCAGGAGATGGGCCTGTTCCCCGACCGCGGGCACGTGAAGTGCGCCCGGATCGTCGGCGAGGTGATGGGCAAGCTGCACCCGCACGGCGACACCGCCATCTACGAGGCGATGGTCCGGATGGCCCAGCCGTTCAGCATGCGGGTGCCGCTGGTCGACGGGCACGGCAACTTCGGGTCGCTGGACGACGGCCCGGCCGCCTACCGGTACACCGAAGCGCGCCTGGACCGCGCCGCGCTGCTGATGACCGGCGGCCTGGACGAGGACACCGTCGACTTCATTCCCAGCTACGACAACCAGTCCACCCAGCCCGAGGTACTGCCCGCCGCGTTCCCGAATCTGCTGGTCAACGGTTCCTCCGGGATCGCGGTCGGGATGGCCACCAACATGCCGCCGCACAACCTGGTCGAGGTGATCGGGGCGGCGCGGCACCTGATCCGGCACCCGGACGCCTCCCTGGACGACCTGATGCGGTTCGTACCCGGCCCCGATCTGCCCTCCGGCGGGCGGATCACCGGCTTGGACGGCGTCCGCGAGGCCTATGCCACCGGCCGGGGCACCTTCCGGACCCGGGCCAAGGTCTCGATCGAGCCGGTCACCGCCCGTCGTCAGGGCATCGTGGTGACCGAGCTGCCGTACCTGATCGGCCCGGAGAAGGTGCTCGACAAGATCACCGACCTGGTCCGGGCCAAGCGGCTGCCCGGCATCGCCGACGTCACCGAGCTGTCCGACGGCAGCAAGGGTATGCGGCTGGTGATCGAGCTCAAGGGCGGCTTCAACCCCGACGCCGTGCTGGAGCAGCTGTACCGGATGACGCCGATGGAGGAGAGCTTCGGCATCAACAACGTCGCCCTGGTACAGGGCCAGCCGCGCACGCTGGGGCTGAAGCAGCTGCTCGAGGTCTACATCCGGCATCAGCTCGAGGTGGTCACCCGGCGAACCACGTTCCGGCGGCAGAAGCGGCTGGACCGGATCCACCTGGTGCAGGGCATGCTGGTCGCGATCGTCGACATCGACGAAGTGATCCAGATCGTCCGCTCCAGCGACGACACCGCCCAGGCCCGGGACCGGCTGACCACGGTGTTCGACCTGAGCCGGGTTCAGGCCGACTACATCCTGGAGATGCCGCTGCGCCGGCTGACCCGGTTCTCCCGGATCGAGCTGGAGCGCGAACGCGACCAGTTGCAGAGCGAGATCGACGCGTTGTCGAGGCTCTTGGCCGACGACGAATTGCTTCGTCAGACCGTCTCGGACGAGCTGGGCGACGTCGCGGACCGGTTCGGCACACCCCGCCGGACCGTGTTGCTGGAAGGGTCCAGCACCCGGCTGCCAGCCTCGGCGGCGGCGCCCCTGGAGGTGGCTGACGACCCATGCCGGGTGCTGCTGTCGTCCACGGGGCGGCTGGCCAGGACCACGGTTCAGAACCCGGTCGCTGATCCGGATCCGGACGGCCGGGTGACCGAGACGGATGGACGCCGGCAGCCGCACGACGTGATCGTCTCGGCGGTGCCCAGCACGGCTCGCGGGGAGGTTGCGGCCATCACCAACCTGGGCCGGATGATCCGGCTTTCGGTACTGGACATGCCCTCGCTGCCCCCGACGTCGGGGCCGCTTTCGCTGTCGGGCGGAGCGCCGGTGAACGAGTTCCTGGCCCTGGCCAAGAACGAGCGGCTGCTGAGCCTGTGCACGCTGAAGGCCGGCTCGGCCGGGATCGCGGTGGGCACGGTGAAGGGCGTGGTCAAACGAGTGCTCCCGGAATACCCAGCCAACAAGGACGAGTGGGAGATCCTCGCCTTGCGAGACGGCGATGAGCTGGCCGGAGCGGTGGAGCTGGACGACCCGGCCCGAACCGACCTGGTCTTCATCAGCAGCGACGCGCAGCTGCTGCGGTTCGGCGCTGAGCTGGTCCGGCCGCAGGGCCGGGCAGCGGGCGGGATGTCCGGGATCAACCTGTCAGCCCGTTCCCGCGTGGTCTTCTTCGGCGCGGTGGATCTGCGGGTCAAGGATGGGGAATGGGGCAACGCCGTGGTTACGGTGGCTGGGATGTCCGCGGCGCTGCCTGGCACTCAGACCGGCAGTGCCAAGGTGACCCCGTTCGCGGAGTTC
>CAXUFS010000130.1:0-7939 GCA_964250315.1 uncultured Kineosporia sp.
GCCCGGCACCACAACAGCCGGGCGGCGCAGGCCCGGGTCCGGGTCCAGGTCCGCAGAGTAGCGACGGCAAGCGCGTTGTGATCATCGCTGGCGTCGCGGTTGCCACTGCTGTGCTGACGCTCGCCCTGGTGTTCTTGTTTTTGGGCCTGCGCGGCGACCAGGACAAGACCACCGCCACCCCTGCCCGGACGGCGGCGCCGGCGGCCAGCGCCACCCCCTTGGTGACCCCGTCGGCGGCAGCCACCACCGGTGAGGCGTTCCCCAAGGGCTACACGGTCCACGAGAGTGGTCAGTTCGGCTTTCAGAAGCCGTCCGGCTGGATGGTCAAGGCCGATGCCAAGTCGGCGTTCTTCCCCGATGCTCCGATCATCGAGGTCGCGAAGAACAATGTGGCGTTCTGGAACGACCCGGCCAATCACCCGGCTGAGCAAGGCTTCTCGGTGACCGATCTGACTGGCACACCGACGACGCCGGCCGACTTCATCAACGCGGCCAGCCGGACAACGCAACGCCCGGTGTGCGCCAACGTCAGCGGTTACGCCACCGCGTTCACCCGGGGGGACTGGGTCGGGCTCAAGCTCGAATCCGGCCTCTGCTCCGACACCAACGGCCGGTCGGTCCTGATCTCCGCCACCCGGCAGAGTGACAACGCCAAGATCGGGGTGCTGATCCGCGGCGCCGACCCCACCACGGACACGGAGAACCTCGCGATGAACGCATTCGACTCCTTCCGCAACTGATCCGGCCAGCCGATCTGCCCTGGGCGAAAGTTGAGCCCAGGAGAGTCAACCCTGGAACAGTAACCGTGTAATCACCGTTGCAGACCCCGTGACTACTCAGAACTTTCCCGTCCTGTTCCTCGATGACATCGTCGTTCTCCCGGGCATGGCCGTGCCGGTCGAGCTGACCGATCAGGCTCAGGCGAGTGTGGACGCCGCCCGCGCCGCCCGCACCAACCAGCCAGACGAGGAACAGCCGCTGCGGCTGCTGCTCGTCCCTCGCCTCGACGGCCAGTCCGGCGTGATGGGCGTGGTCGCCACGGTGACTCAAATTGGCCGGCTGCCCAGTGGCGAGCCCGCCGCCGTCCTCCGCGCCACCCATCGGGCCCGGATCGGCACCGGTGTGATGGGGCCCGGCGCCGCTCTGTGGGTCGAGGCCGAGGTGCTCGACACCGCTGTTCCCACACCGAAGGCCCGTGAACTGGCCGGTGAGTTCAAGCAGCTGCTGGCCTCGATCCTGCAGCACCGAAACGCCTGGCAGATCGTCGACACCGTGCAGCGGATGAACGACCCGAACGAGATCGCGGACGCGGCCGGCTACGCCTCCTGGATCGAGCTCGCCGACAAGGTGACCCTGCTGCAGACGCAGGATCTGGAGGAACGGCTCACCCTGCTGCTGGATCGGGCCCGCGCCCACCTGGCCGAGGTCGAAGTCACCGACAAGATCCGCGAGGAGGTCCGCGAGGGCCTGGACAAGACCCAGCGCGAGTACGTGCTGCGCCAGCAGCTGGCCGCGATCCGCAAGGAGCTGGGCGAAGGAGACGCCGGGGACGAGGCCAGCTACCGGTCCCGGATCGAGGCGGCCACCCTGCCGGACGCCGTCCGCACAGCCGCGCTGCGCGAGGCCGACCGGCTGGAGCGCACTCCGGATGCCTCGCCCGAAGGTGGCTGGATCCGGACCTGGCTGGACACCATCCTCGACCTGCCCTGGGGCATCAAGACGCCGGACAGCAACGATGTTCCGGCTGCCCGGGCGGTGCTGGACGCTGATCACACCGGCCTGGACGACGTCAAGGACCGGATCACCGAGTACCTGGCTGTGCGGGCCCGCCGGTCCGCGCGCGGGCTGGACCTGGTCGGCGGCCGCGGATCGGGCGCGGTGCTGGCCCTGGTCGGGCCGCCCGGTGTCGGCAAGACCTCGCTGGGTGAATCGGTGGCCCGGGCGCTGGGCCGCAACTTCGTCCGGGTCGCGCTGGGCGGGGTCCGGGACGAGGCCGAGATCCGCGGCCACCGCCGGACCTATGTCGGGGCCCTGCCCGGCCGGATCGTTCGCGCGATCAAGGAATCGGGTTCGATGAACCCGGTGGTGCTGCTGGACGAGGTCGACAAGGTCGGCGCGGACTACCGCGGTGACCCGGCTTCGGCCCTGCTCGAGGTGCTCGACCCAGCCCAGAACCACACCTTCCGCGACCACTACCTCGAGGTCGACCTGGACCTGTCCGACGTGCTGTTCCTGGCCACGGCGAACGTCGCCGAGGCGATCCCGGAGGCGCTCCTGGACCGGATGGAACTGGTGCGCCTGGACGGCTACACCGAGGACGAGAAGGTGGCCATCGCCCGCGATCACCTGCTCCAGCGCCAGCTGGACCGGGCCGGGCTGGGCCTGGACGAGGTGTCGGTCCAGGACGATGCGCTGCGGCTGGTCGCATCCGAATACACCCGCGAGGCCGGTGTCCGCCAGCTCGAACGGGCCATCGCCCGGATCCTGCGCAAGGTGGCCACCGCTATCGCCCAGGCCGATGACGCCGAGAAGGTGGTGGTCGGCGCGGGCGACGTCCGGACCTATCTGGGCCGGCCCCGGTTCACTCCGGAAGCGGAGCGGCGGGCCGCGGTGCCCGGTGTCGCGACCGGGCTGGCGGTGACCGGGACCGGCGGCGACGTGCTGTTCGTCGAAGTCGCCACCATGGACGGCGAACCGGGCCTGACCCTGACCGGGCAGCTCGGCGACGTGATGAAGGAGTCGGCCCAGATCGCGCTCAGCTACCTGCGGGCCAACGCGCAGCGGCTCGCGATTCCGACCGGATCACTGGCTGACCACCGGGTGCACGTGCACTTCCCGGCGGGGGCGGTGCCCAAGGACGGGCCGTCGGCCGGGGTCACCATGACCACGGCGCTGGCGTCTCTGCTGACCGGCCGGCTGGTCCGCGACGACGTGGCGATGACCGGCGAGGTGTCGCTGACGGGCAGGGTGATGCCGATCGGCGGGGTCAAGCAGAAGCTGCTGGCCGCGCATCGGATGGGCATCACCGACGTGATCATTCCGGCCCGCAATGAGCCGGACCTGGACGACGTCCCCGAGCAGGTGCGTGAACAGCTGACCGTGCACCTGGTGTCCGACGTGGCTCAGGTACTGGAACTGGCCCTGGAGCCAGCCGTCAGCACCGTCGCCGGCACGGACTCCAGCGAGGACTCCGGCACCGTCTCCAGCGCCGCCTGACCAGCTGGCTCGGTAACGGCTTCGGCCCGGGCTAATCGCCTGAGCCGAAGCCGTTGTCGTCGATGTGGGTCCGGAAGTCGCCGCGCAGCTGGCTCTCGAACGCGCTGCCGGCCGCGACACCCAGGATGATCAGCGTGATCATGAAGAGGATGAGGCCGAGCCAGACTCCGATCGCAATCCGCCAGATGCTGGGCCGCGTCACCGGATTCGGAACGTGGCCCGGCGCCACCGGCATGGGCATCGGCGGCCGCATCGGGTACTGCTGCTGAGGCTGGCCCGGCAAGGGCGGCCGGCCGGTCTCCCACGGAGCTGGGCTGGTGGGCCAGGGCTGGCCCGGCCCCGGCGGTTGAGTGCTCATGGTGGCGTGTCCTCCCCAGTGGCCGCGAGCAGCGTGACCGCATCCTCGCCGATCGGCGGGGGTATGTCAGCAATGCGGCGGCTGGCGATGTCGTTGCAGCCGGCCGCCGGGTGGCTACGGTGAGCCTGTGAGTGAACGGCGGCGGCGCACTACTCTCCGGGATCTCGCGGAGGACACCGGCCTGTCGTCTGCCGCGGTCAGCTACGCCCTGCGGGGACTGCACGTTCCGCCCGAGACCCAGGCCCGGGTGCGTGAGGCCGCGCAACGGCTGGGCTACCAGGCCGATCCGATCGCCCGGGCTCTGGCCTCGGGGCGGACCGAGACGGTCGGACTGCTCTGCGGCTCGCTGACCAATCCGTGGCACCAGAACCTGGCCGCGGCGCTGGGCCGAGAGTTGCTCGAGGCCGGTCGCAACGCGTTTACCGTGGACGCCGGCAACGATCCTTCGCGCGAGGCGCTGCTGGCTCGGCGGCTGGTCGATCAGCGGGTGGACGCCCTGATCGTGCTGCCGGTCGACCCGATGGCCGACCACTGGGCCGAGCTGGACGAGCACACCACCCTGATCTCGATCGGCGACGCGCTGCCCGCCGCTGCGCTGGCCAGTTCGGTGCTGTTCGACAACGTCACCGGACTGACCGACGGGCTGCGGATGCTGGCTGGCGCCGGGCACACCCGGGTCACCGTGCTCACCCCGGCCGCACCCTCGACGCCGGACCGCTCGGCCGAGCAGATCGTCCAGCGGGTCGCGCCGAAGCTCGGCCTGACTGCTCAGCTGCTCACCTCGCCGCACGATCTCGACGGGGCGGCCGCGATCGCCCGGGACCAGCTGCGGGCAGCGAGCCCGGTGACTGCGTTCCTGTGTCTGGCCGACTCGTTCGCCTTCGGCGTCTACGCGGCCGCAGCTGAACTGAGATTGGCTGTGCCGCAAGACATCTCAGTCGTGGGTTACGACGATCTGCCAGTGTCCAGGCTGCTCACACCGGCCCTGTCCAGTTACCGATGGCCGGCCGAGGATCTGGTCAGCACCGTGGTCCGCTGGGTCACCGAGGAGTCGGGCGATGTGGTAGCTGGACGACGCAGTGTGCTCGCTCCCGAGCCGATGCCGCGCGGCAGCGTGGCCGCGCCCCGGCATTGAACGGCCCGTTGGCGCGCGCACGGCGTCTTGATCACCGGCTCAGCCCCGCACTTGTGGCCGTGCGGGCGCACTAGTGCGTGCTGAGCACGTGATCTTGCTGGGTGGTCCGCTCTGTCCGGCCATTGACCAGGTCTGGTTAAGCGCTTCACAATGAGAACACGGCGGCCCGCCAACGATGTCCCGCCGGTTCTCACCCGATGAGCCAGCTGGCCGGCGTGGGGCGGCGGATAGGAGCGAGATGGCGGGGCAGACAGCTGCAGCCCAAGCGCTGATCGACGTTCACCAGCACCTCTGGCCGGCCGAACTGATCGACGCTCTGCGAGCTCGCACCCGGGCGCCCCGGCTGGACGGCTGGACCCTGTATCTGGCCGGCGAACCGCCTTACCAGCTCCGGCGACAGGATCACGATCAACGGGCCCGCCAAATGCTGGAGCAGGCCACGCTGGCCCTGGTTTCACTCTCCAGCCCGCTCGGGCTCGAGGACCTGGATCCCTCCGAGGGTGGGCCGCTGCTTCAGTCCTGGCATGCTGGTGCGGCCCGCCTGCCTCCGCCGTTCAGGGCCTGGGCCGCGGTGACCCGGACCGAGCCGGACCTGGCCGAGCTGAAGGATCTGCTCGGTGCGGGCTTCGCCGGACTCCAGATTCCGGCCTCTTGGATGGCCAATCCGGCTGCGCTGGAAAGTCTTTCGCCGGTGCTGGAGGTGTGCCAGGCCGCCGACCGGCCGGTGCTGGTGCACCCGGGCCCGCTACTCGCCGAACCTGACATCGGCCGCCTGCCCGCCTGGTGGGCCGCCGTGGCCGGTTACCCGGCTCAGCTTCAGTCAGCCTGGTGGAGCTGGCAGGTGACCGGCCGGTCACTGCTGCCGGATCTGCGGATCTGCTTCGCCGCGGGCGCCGGGCTGGCACCGGTCCATCACGAACGGTTCCAGGCCCGGGGCGGATCCACCGGCGCGGTCGACCCGAGCGTGTTCGTGGAGACCTCCAGCTACGGCCCGCAGGCGATCGACGCCCTGATCCGGGCGCTCGGCATCGACGTGATCGTGGCCGGCAGTGATCGGCCCTACTGCCAGCCCAGCGACTTCCGGGCACCGCCGTTCCACCTCGGCAACGCCGCCGCCCTGGCCATCACCAGCAGCAACCCCCGCCGGTTCCTGGCCGGAGGCCCTGTTCATCCCGGAGGCGCAGCCTGATGCCCGGTCTCACCGATCTGCCAGTCCAACTGCCCAGCCGTCAGCTCGAACGTCAGGAGATGGCCGCGCTGGCCCAAGCCATCGCCGCCCGGCCCGAACTGTGGGACTCGAAGGTCGAGTACCACGCCGGGCACCGGCACTACGTGTCTCTGCACCGCGACGCCCACGTCGATGTCTGGCTGATCTGCTGGACCCCCAGTAACGACACCGGCTGGCACGACCACGACATCTCCTCGGGCGCGGTCGCGGTGGCTCGCGGTGCCCTGGTCGAGCACAACCTGGCCGTCGGCGCCGACAGTGTGCGGGCCACGGTTGCAGCTGGGCACTTCTATTCGTTCGGCCCCGACCACATCCACCGGATGACCGGACAGGCCGAGGGCAGCGTGTCCATCCACGTCTACTCACCGCCACTGTGGCGGATGGGTGCCTACGCGATCAGCCGGACCGGTGTGCTGCGCCGCACTTCGGTGTCGTACGCCGACGAACTGCGCCCGATCGACGAGCAGTTTCCTCCCGATCAGGCCCGGCTGCGCGATGCCGTAATCAGAACCCCAGCTGGATCGTAGTTCAGGCGCCGCAACGACAACGCCGGCCATCCGGGCTGATCCATCACTGACCGGAGGCAGCGATTCGATCGGCCAATCTCGCAGCTGGGCCTGGGCCTGAGCGTTCTCAGGCGTTGACGCTCCAGTCACCCATCACCGGCTGAGCCGATCCGCCCGATCCGCCCGATCCACCCTCAGCACTGCCCAGCACGGGGTGCAGGTCGAGGGCGGGGGAGTAGCGGCTGGCGGGCGTCGTCCGGCCCAGTGCTTCCGCCATCGCGCGCACGTAGTGCGGCGAGCCGCCGCAGCAGATGCCGATGTAGCCCACGCCGAGATCGGCTGCCTGCCGGGCAAACTGGGCCATCTCGAAGCGTGCGAGAGCGAACGGCTCCAGCCCGATCGGAAAGGCTCGGCCGCCGTCGGGATAGGCCAGTGATTCGAAGGCCGGAACTTCGGCACTGGTCCGGTACGGAACCGGCTGCGCCGCGATCGGAATACTCACCGCACTCCGGATCTGCTCCAGCAGCGGCAGCATGGTGGCCGGCCCGCGCGAGCAGTTCAGCCCGACCAGATCGGCGCCCGCATCGGCCAGAGCCTGGCAGGCATCGACGTAACCGTAGCCGTCGTAAGTGGTTTCAGGCTGCACGCTGGCGAAGGTCACCATCACCGGCAGGCCGAGTTCCTGGCAGACCTCCAGCCCGATCAGCGCCTCCCCGACGAAGTCGTTGGTCTCGGCGATCACGAAGTCGATGCCCTCCTCGACCGCCCAGCCCAGCTGCTCCCGGTACTGCTCGCGTACCACCGCGCCGGACTCCACCGGGTTGCCCGGGTCGAACGACCAGGTGTTGCAGATGTTCCCGGCCACCAGGGCGCCGCCCTCGGCGGCGATCTCGTTGGCGATCCGGACCGCCTGCCGGTTCAGCTCCTCCAGCTGACCCTCCCGGCCGACGTCCTTCAGCTTCTCCCGGTGCGCGTAGTAGGTCAGGGCCACCATCACGTCGGCGCCGGCCCGGAGGAACTCCCGGTGCAGCTGCCGCAGAGCGTCCGGCGCGTCCAGGATCACTTCCGGCACGTACGGGCCGGCCTTGATGTAGCCACGGCGCTCGAGTTCGAACACGTACCCCTCGGCACCCAGGATGGGGCCGTCGGCCAGCCGCTGCTCGAAGGTCCGGGTGGAAGCACGACTCATGACGGTTTACCCTCCAGCACAGTGGTTTCCGGGACGGACAGGCCGGCGGTGAAGCGGGCCGGGCTGAATCGACCGACGTCGTAGACGGTGCCCTCGCGCAGGGCCAGTTCGAACAGCACCCGCCCGACCCAGGGTGAGAACTTGTACCCGGTGCCGCGCCAGCCGACGCCGACGAACACGTTGCTGAAGCCGGGCACCGCACCGAGCACGAAGTCGTCGTCGCTGACCAGGTCGTAGTCGCACTGGTCGACGTCGGTCACCTGACTGACCTTGGACCCGGCCAGGCCCGGCATGCACTGCTCGACGA
>CAXUFS010000131.1:0-7924 GCA_964250315.1 uncultured Kineosporia sp.
GTAGTCCGGTGACGCGGCCGGTGCCGCCATGAGCGTCGCCTGCCGGGCGGCCAGACCTTGACCATGGAGCCCGGGCCGGCGTGCGGGAACTGGCCGCCCGGCAGGCGACGCTCATGGCGGCACCGGCCGCGTCACCGGACTACGAGGCCACCCGGCAGGTCAATCTGCTCAGCCGGGAACTGGTCACGCAGGTGGCCGCTCTGCTCAACCGGCGCGGGTTCGATCCGGCACCGTTCACCCGGGTCGCTGACCCCGTCTGGTCCAAGCCACTGCGATCGCTGGCCCCGGTCCAGCAGGGGTGGGGGCCATGACCGGCGGGGGCACTTCAGCAGACCCGGCAGGGCTGGCAGAACCGGCCGGGCGGGCAGAACCGGCCGGGTTGGCCGCCAGGACCATGGCCCTGGCCGGAACCACCGTGATCGCCGCTCTGGCGCTGCTGATGCTGCTGATCACTTCTCTGCCCGGCGGCTCGCCCGGTTCGGGCGGTGATGCGGCCATCCGCGCAGCCAGCGGCGGGTCGCCCGGTGGCCCGGCCTGCGTGGCCGCCACGGACGACCTGCTCTGCAATGAAAGCGCTCAGGCATCCGGAACGACGGTCACCATTCACGACCCGGTGATCTCAGTTGCTGGACCTGGATCGGTTTCGCTGGACGATCCGACTCTGATGATCGATGGGAATCGAAACACATCCTGGCAATCTGGCGGCGATGCGACCGGCTCCTCCATCCTGCTTCAGTTCAATGAGCCGATCCGGGTTGGAGCGGTGGGCCTCGCCAGTGCACCGGCGGATGCTGCTGCGAGCCGGAGGGTCGCTTCGATGACCTGGTCTTTCGGATCGCCCAAGGTCAATTCGAAGGGATACTGCGGCGCCTCCGGTGACCAGTTCGGGCGCGAATTCCATCAGAGTCTGGGGCAGGGACCAACGATGAAGATCTTCCCGCCGGTCACCACGTGCACGGTCCGGCTCCGGCTGGACCGGCTGACTGCCGTGAACGGCAGCGGGGCGTCCACGGGTGGAGTGGCGATCAGTGAATTGATCTTGCGCGCAGGCTAAGGCGGCAAAGCGGATCTTCCAGCCCCAGGTGAGCGACCGGCCGCTAGGGTGAGCGCGCCCAGATGGGGCAGCCATTGAAGACGTTGACTGAGAGCCAAGAGGAGATCACGATGAGTTCCCCCTTACCACCGAACCCGGACAACGGTTTCGTTGGCGGGTACTTCTCCGGACTGGTGGACTTCCGGTTCACCAAGTTCATCGGCCCTCGAGTGATGTCGGTGATCTACGCGCTGGCGTTCGCCCTGATCGTGATCGGCGGGATCATCTTCTTCTTCGCCGGGCTGAGCCAGGGCTCCGGCGGGGCGGTGGTGGCGATCCTGGTGGTACCGCTGTTCGTGCTGCTGACTCTCACCTATGTTCGCCTGCTGCTCGAGCTGTACCTGGCCATTCTGCGGACGGCCGAGAACACCGGGCGGGCGTCGCAGCTGCTCCAAGCGCACCTCAGCTCCGCTCAAGGCGCCTCGCCTGCGACCGGCGGTTACGGGCCGCCTCCTGGCTCCGGCCCTGGTTACGGGCCGCCTCCTGGCTCCGGCCCTGGTTACGGGCCGCCTCCTGGCTCCGGCCCTGGTTACGGGCCTGGTACTGGTTACGGTCCAGCGACGGGCCCGGGTCAAGGACCGGCGCAGGGCCCAGTTCAGGGCTACCCACCGCCGGGAGGCCAATACCCTTACGGTCAGGGCTGATCCAGCTCGGATCACCTCCCCGGCCCTGATAACGACGGCTGTTCGGGATCCGGGCGGCCAGCCTCTTTACCACGAATGGGCGGTCTGAAGCATCCCTTCGGCCTGGGTACCATCGACAGGTCTGAGTGCCCTGCCGACGGGGAGCCGAAGGAGAGTCGTGTGACTGTGCTCGATGACATCGTCGCCGGGGTCCGTGAGGATCTCGCCGAACGGCAGCAGAGCACATCGCTGGACGACCTGCAGGCCCTGGCGGCCGCCCGGCCCTCGGCCCGCCCGGCCGAAGCGGTGTTGCGGGACGGCGAGACGGTCAAGGTGATCGCCGAGGTCAAGCGATCCAGTCCGAGCAAGGGCGCGCTGGCTGCGATCGCCGATCCAGCCGCGCTGGCCGGCGACTACGAGTCCGGCGGCGCCAGCTGGATCAGCGTGCTGACCGAGCCGCGCCGGTTCGGTGGCAGCCTGGCCGACCTGGCCGCGGTCCGGGCCAGCGTCGACATTCCGGTACTGCGCAAGGATTTCGTGGTCACCAGCTATCAGGTCTGGGAGGCGCGGGCCTACGGCGCCGACGCTGTCCTGCTGATCGTCGCGGCGCTCGAGCAGCAAGCTCTGGTCTCCCTGGTCGAACGGGTGCATTCGCTGGGCATGACGCCGCTGGTGGAGGTGCACGACGGCGACGAGCTTGAGCGCGCCCTGGACGCCGGAGCCCGGGTGATCGGGATCAACTCCCGCGACCTGAAGACCCTCGAGGTCGACCGGGGCACCTTCGCCAAGGTCGCCCCCAAGGTGCCCAGTGGAATCTTCCGGATCGCCGAGTCCGGCGTGCGCGGCCCGCACGACGTGCTGGAGTACGCCCGGTCCGGTGCCCATGCCGTCCTGGTCGGGGAGAGCCTGGTGATGGGCAACGACCCGCGCGCGGCGGTGGCCGACCTGGTCGCGGCCGGTTCCCATCCCGCCCTACGAGCAGGCCGGTCGTGACCGGCGCCGTCAGCAGCAGCCCCGCACCGGGGTTGCGGGCGGCGCACGGGCCGTACTTCGGCCGCTTCGGCGGCCGCTTCGTGCCGGAGGCGCTGGTGGCTGCCCTGGACGAACTCGAACAGGCCTTCACCGAAGCTCAGGCCGACCCCGCCTTCGTCGCCGAACTGGATCACCTGAACCGCACCTACAGTGGCCGGCCCAGCATCCTGACCCCGGCCCCCCGGTTCGCCGAGCACGCCGGTGGGGCCACGATCCTGCTCAAGCGCGAGGATCTCAATCACACCGGCTCGCACAAGATCAATAATGTGCTGGGCCAGGCCCTGCTGACCAAGCGGATGGGCAAGCCGCGGGTGATCGCCGAGACCGGAGCGGGACAGCACGGGGTTGCCGCCGCCACCGCCGCCGCGCTGATGGGCCTGGAGTGCACGGTCTACATGGGCGAGGAGGACACGCGCCGGCAGGCGCTGAACGTCTCCCGGATGAACCTGCTCGGCGCCGAGGTGATCCCGGTGAAGGCGGGGTCGCGCACCCTCAAGGACGCGATCAACGAGGCCATGCGCGACTGGGTGACCAACGTCGCCAGCACCCACTACCTGCTCGGCACGGTCGCTGGCCCGCATCCCTTTCCGACCATGGTGCGCCAGTTCCACCAGGTGATCGGCCAGGAGGCGAGAGCCCAGGTGCTCGACCTGACCGGCCGGCTGCCCGATGTGGTGGCCGCGTGCGTCGGCGGGGGCTCGAACGCGATTGGGATCTTCCACGCTTTCCTGGACGACGCCGGAGTCAAACTGGTCGGTTTCGAGGCCGGCGGGGACGGCGTGCTGACCGGACGCCACGCGGCCAGCATCACCGGCGGGCTGCCCGGCGTGCTGCACGGGAACCGGACCTTCGTACTCCAGGACCAGTACGGCCAAACCGTCGAGAGTCATTCCATTTCGGCGGGCCTGGACTACCCGGGGGTAGGCCCGGAGCATTCCTGGCTGCACGAGATCGGCCGGGCCCGGTACGAACCGGTGAACGATGACGAGGCGATGCAGGCGTTCCGGCTGCTCTGCCGGACCGAGGGGATCATCCCAGCGATCGAGAGCGCGCACGCGCTGGCTGGGGCGATCCGGGAGGGGCGCCGGCTCGGCCCAGACGGCGTGATCCTGGTCAATCTGTCCGGTCGCGGCGACAAGGACGTCGACACCGCCGCGCGCTGGTTCGGCGTGATGCCCGCCGCTGCGCTGGTCGAGTCCGAGGCGGAGCGGATGCGCACGGTCGATCAGATCGAAGAGATCGACCAGCCACACGGCGCATCATGACGGCGCTGAGCACCCGCTCCGGAAGTGGCCCGGTCCTGGCCCGGGCCAAAGCCGAGAACCGGGCCGCGCTGATCGGCTACCTTCCGACCGGCTTTCCCGACCTGGCCACGTCGATCGCCGCCATGCAGGCGATGGTCGAGGGCGGGGCCGACATCGTCGAGGTCGGTGTTCCCTACTCAGATCCGCTGATGGACGGCCCGTTGATCCAGAGTGCGGCGCAAGCTGCCCTGGCGGGCGGGACGACGCCGCGCGACGCGATCACCGCGGCCGGCGAGATCGCCGCGACCGGCACCCCCGCGCTGCTGATGACCTACTGGAACCTGGTCGACCGGTACGGCGTCGAGCGGTTCGCGGCCGATCTGAGCACGGCTGGGGGAGCCGGGCTGATCACTCCGGATCTGATCCCGGACGAGGCGGCCGGATGGCTGGCGGCCGCTGAAGAGCATGACCTGGACCGGGTCTTCCTGGTGGCGCCCAGCTCGACCGGCCAGCGGCTGGCCGATACTGCCGCCGCCTGCCGGGGCTTCGTCTACGCCGCGTCGACGATGGGGGTCACCGGCGTCCGCAGCACGCTCGGAGATGCCGCTGCCGGTCTGGTCGAACGCACCCGCCAGGTGACCCGGTTGCCGATCTGCGTCGGCATCGGCGTCTCCAATGGGGATCAGGCTGCGCAGGTGGCGGGGTTCGCGGACGGCGTGATCGTCGGCTCGGCGTTCGTCCGGGCGCTGGCGGAGGCGCCGACGACCACAGCCGGAATCGAGGCTGTCCGCGAACTGGCTCAGGAACTCGCCTCCGGCGTCCGCGAGCGAAACCTGGACAGTACCCACGACAGCAGCCAGCAGGACGGGTGATGATGTTGGACGTGATGCGCGCGAGCATTCCCAGCCCGTCCCAGGGAGTGTGGCACCTGGGGCCGTTCCCGCTGCGGGGCTATGCGCTGTGCATTCTGACCGGGATCGTGATCGCGGTGGCGATCTCCCAGCGGCGCTGGAGGGCGCGAGGCGGAGATCCCTCAGCAGTGCTGGACGTGGCCACCTGGGCGGTGCCGTTCGGAGTGATCGGAGGCCGGGTCTACCACGTGATCACCTCGCCGGAGGCTTACTTCGGTTCCGGAGGCAAGCCGATCAAGGCGCTCTACATCTGGGAGGGCGGTCTCGGCATCTGGGGTGCCGTCCTGCTCGGCGGGGTCGGCGCCTACATCGGATGCCGCCGCGCCGGTCTCCTTTTCCCACCGTTCGCCGACGCGGTCGCTCCCGGCATCATCGCCGCTCAGGCGATGGGCCGGTGGGGCAACTGGTTCAACAACGAGCTCTACGGCAGACCCACCAGTCAGCCCTGGGGCCTGCAGATCCACGAATGGGATTCCGCGCGTGGCCACGCGGTCCAGGACTCACACGGACACCCGATCGTGCTCGGAACGTTCCAGCCGACCTTTCTCTACGAGTCGATCTGGGATCTGGCCGGTTTCTTCGTGCTGGTCTGGGCCGATCGCCGCTACAAGCTCGGTCACGGCCGGGTGTTCGCCCTCTACTGCTGCGTCTACACGGCCGGACGGGTCTGGATCGAAGCCCTCAGGATCGACCCGGCCGAGCACATTCTGGGCCTGCGGCTGAACGTCTGGACCTCGATCGTGGTCTTCCTCGCAGGCCTGATCTACCTCGTTGCGTCCCAGCTGCTGCGCCCCGGACGCGAGGTGGTGCTGCAGCGTGGACTGGCAGCTGGCGGCCCGTCGGCCACCGTCCCCCCGGCCGGCCACCCGCAGCTCAGCGGTTCCCAGATCAGCAGTGACGGTGTGCAGAATCTTCAACTGGACGAAGCCGCCCGCCGTCAACCGGGGTAACGCCCGGCCGGGCACCGCGCCTGACTTCCCGCTCGGATAGCTTCGGCGGAAACTGGGCGCAACGCGATCGTTTCGGAAAGGTTTCGAAACATGAATCGCACCAGTTACAGTGACCAAGAACCACGAGGGCCAGCGGCGTCCCACTTGGACCTCTGAGCGACATCCGCCGGCGACTCGCCTCGTGTGCGGGTTTCGTCATCCTCCCGGACCCTGCGACCACGAGGTATGCCCCATGGTCTCCCCGTTCCGGCGGTTCTCCGCCGCACCCGCCCCCACCGGCCTGTACGACGGTCAGCACGAGCATGACGCGTGCGGAGTCGCCTTCGTCGCCACCATGCGTGGTGAACCTGGCCACGACATCGTCGACCTGGCCCTGACCGCGTTGCGCAACCTTGATCATCGCGGGGCGGTCGGTGCTGAGGTCGACACCGGTGACGGGGCGGGGATCATCACCCAGATCCCCGACGCCTTTCTGCGCGATGTGCTGGCTGAGGAGCACGGAGTGGAGCTGCCCCCGGCCGGAAGTTACGCGGCCGGGACCGCCTTCCTGCCGATCGACGATGCCGAACGGGCCGAAGCCGAGGCCACCCTGGAGCGCCTGGCCAGTGAAGAAGGCCTGACTGTGCTGTGCTGGCGGGACGTGCCCATCACCAGTGGTCTGGTCGGTGACAGCGCCGCCGCCTGCCAGCCGGTGTTCCGGCAGTTGTTCGTCGCCTCCCGGCCCGGCCGGGTGGTCGGCATGGCGCTGGAGCGGCGGGCCTTCTGCCTGCGCAAGCGGGCCGAGCGCGAGGCCGGGGTGTACTTCCCCTCCCTGTCCTGCCGGACCCTGGTCTACAAGGGGATGCTCACCACCGGGCAGCTCGAGCCGTTCTTCCCCGACCTGTCCGACCGCCGGTTCGCCACCGAGCTGGCGATCGTGCACTCCCGGTTCTCCACCAACACCTTTCCGTCCTGGCCGCTGGCCCACCCGTTCCGGCTGATGGCCCACAACGGTGAGATCAATACCGTGAAGGGCAACCGGAACTGGATGCGGGCCCGGGAGAGCCAGCTGGTCAGCGACCTGATCCCCGGTGACCTGGACCGGCTGTTCCCGGTCTGCACGCCGGGCGCCAGTGACACCGCATCCTTCGACGAGGTGCTCGAACTGCTCCATCTGGGCGGCCGCTCGCTGCCGCATGCGGTGCTGATGATGATCCCCGAAGCATGGGAGAACCACGCCGAGATGGACCCCGCTCGCCGGGCCTTCTACGAGTTCCACTCCATGTTCATGGAGCCGTGGGACGGCCCGGCCTGCGTGGCCTTCACCGACGGCACCCTGATCGGCGCCGTGCTCGACCGCAACGGCCTGCGCCCGGGCCGCTACTGGGTCACCGACGACGGCCTGGTCGTGCTGGCCAGCGAGGCCGGGGTGCTGGACATCGACCCCGCCTCGGTGGTCCGCAAGGGCCGGCTGCAACCGGGCCGGATGTTCCTGATCGACACCGACCACGGCCGGATCGTGGAGGACGACGAGGTCAAGACCTACCTGGCCGGGCAGCACCCTTACGACGAGTGGCTGCATGCGGGCCGGATCCACCTGGAGGATCTGCCCGAGCGCGAGCACATCGTGCACACGCACAGGTCGGTGACCCGCCGCCAGCAGGCGTTCGGCTACACCGAGGAGGAACTGCGGGTGCTGGTGGCGCCGATGGCCCGGACCGGCGCCGAGCCGATCGGGTCGATGGGCACCGACACGCCGGTGGCGGTGTTGTCGAAGCGTCCCCGGCTGCTGTTCGACTACTTCTCCCAGCTGTTCGCCCAGGTGACCAACCCGCCGCTGGACGCGATCCGGGAGGAACTGGTCACTGCCATGACGTCGGTGCTGGGCCCCGACCGCAATCTGCTGGCCGCCACCCCGGCCCACTGCCGCAAGCTGGTGCTGCCGTTCCCGGTGATCGACAACGACCAGCTGGCCAAGATCGTGCACGTCAATGAGGACGGCGACCTGCCCGGTTACGCGACTGTCCGGGTCCGCGGCCTGTACCGGGTGGATGGCGGTGGTGAGGCGCTGCGGCAGCGGCTGACCGAGATC
>CAXUFS010000132.1:0-1478 GCA_964250315.1 uncultured Kineosporia sp.
GGCATCGCCGATCAGGGCGCCGGCGCTGCCGGTCCAGCGCGGCGACGGCTCACCCATCCAGAACACCCGCAGCACCCGCAGCCAGTACATCGCCGCCACCAGCGTTCCGGCCGCGGCCAGCACGGTCAGCGGCCGGGCCAGCGCGCCGAGCGCACCGGCACCACCTGACTGCTCCCCCGACTGCCAGGCCCCCGCCATCGCCGTCAGCTCACCCCAGAACACCGCCAGCCCGGGCAGCCCGAGCCCGGCGATCGCCCCCAGCGCCAGCAGCCACCCCAGCCGGGGCAACCGGTCCCGCAGGCCGGAGCCGAGCTGGAGCAGATCGCTGGTGTGATGCCGGTCCTTCAGCGCTCCGGCCACGAAGAACAACAGCGGACTGACGACGCCGTGCGCGATGTTTGCGAACAGCGCTCCCTGCAGGCCGGTCGGCGTCATCGAGGCGATACCCAGCAGGACGAACCCCATGTGCGCCACCGACGACAGGGCCACCAGCCGCTTCAGGTCGCGTTCGAGCAGGCAGGCCAGTCCCGCCCAGAGGATGCCGATCACCGCGCAGACGCCGAGATAGGGCGCCAGCACGCGCATTCCGTCCGGCACCACCGGCAGCGCGATCCGGATCAGCCCGTAACTACCCAGCTTCAGCAGCACCCCGGCCAGCAGCACCGAACCCCCGGTCGGGGCGATCGTGTGCGCGGGCGGCAGCCAGGTGTGGAACGGCCACATCGGCACCTTGACCGCCAGCCCGAGCCCGATCAGCACCGCCGCCGTCACCTGGACCCCGCGGGACATCGACGCACCGTGCTGGGCGGTCAGCTCGACCAGATCGGTGGTCCCGGCCCGGACCGCGACCAGGATGATCCCGAGCAGCATGACCGCCGACCCGGCCGCGGTGTAGAGCACGAACCGGGTCGCCGCGTCCCGGCGGGCGGCCTCCCCACCCAGCATCGGGCCACCGGGATACAGCTCGTTCTCCGGCTGGGTGTCGTCGCCCCAGAATCCGATCACGAACCACATCGGGATCAGCACGGTCTCGAAGGCGACGAAGAACAGCAGCAGGTCGAAGGAGGTGAAGGTGAGTTCGGCGCCCCCGATGACGGCCAGCACCAGGCCGGTCAGCCGCCGGACACCACCGGTCACCGGCCGGACCCGGATCAGGTGCCCGCAGACCAGCACCCCCAGGACGGCGGTCAGCAGCACCAGCGGGGCCGAGATGCCGTCGATGCCCAGGTGCAGCCGCAGGCCCAGCGCGGGCACCCAGGGCAGGTCGGTCTGCAGCCGGACCCGGCCCCGGCCCTGACCCACACTGAGCGCGGTCGCGGTGATCCCCAGCGCCAGGGTGACGGCGCAGGCCAGCAGGCCCAGCCAGGCCGACTGGGTCGCGGTGAGCCGGCGCACCGCGAACAGCGCCAGGGCAGCCAGCAGCGGCACCAGCACCAGCGCCGCCAGTACGGCCAGCGAGCGGGCGACGAACAGCCGCG
>CAXUFS010000132.1:1491-7887 GCA_964250315.1 uncultured Kineosporia sp.
CCATCAGCCAGCTCAGATAGCTGGTGGCCAGGCCGGTCTGGGCCCGGCGCAGCTGCTGCCCGGCCACCCGGGCTACCGTCGCCACCCCGCGCACCGCGCCGTCGACCACACCGCCGTCTCCGCGCCGGATCACCGCCGCCAGCACCAGCACCGGGCGGACCACCAGGGCGTCCTGCAGGTCGTCCAGCCGGTAGCCGTCGCGGATGAACGCCCGGGCCGGGGCCGGCAGAACGGCGGCGATGTCCGCCGCACCCAGCCGGGGCGCCGATACCGCCCAGCCCACTCCAGCCAGGCTGAGCATCGAACCGGTCACGCCGGTGATCAGGCCGACGTGGATTCCGGTCAGCACCCCCGGCGGGCGAATCAGCACCAGCCCGAGCAGCACAGCCGGCACCGCCAGCACGTACAGCGGAGTCATCATCGCGGCCGGAACCTGATGCGGGCGTCCCCGATCCTCACCCGGATCGAGGGTGATGTGCGGCTCCTCGGTCTCCGCGTCGCCCTGCGCGGGCGGCGGCGGCAGCTGGCCCAGGGCGACCATCGACCAGGCCCGCCCGGCGTACAGCCCGGTGACCAGTGAGGTGCCCAGCCCGCACAGCAGCACCAGCCATCCGCTCCAGGCTCCGTTCCCGGCGGCGTCGCTGGCCGACGTCAGCACCGCCTCCTTGGACCAGAAGCCACTGAACGGTGGTATCCCGGCCAGCGCGCACAACCCGATCCCGAACAGCACCGCCAGTCGCCGGTGACTGCGCCACAGCCCGCCCATGTCGGTCATCAGGGTGGAGCCGGCCAGATGGATGATGCAGCCGGCGGCCAGGAACAGCAGCGCCTTGAATGCGGCGTGCGAGAGCAGGTGCAGGATGCCGGGCGCGGCACTCCCAGCCGAAACCGCTACTCCGGCGAGCATGTACGCGACCTGGCTGATGGTCGACCAGGCCAGCAGCCGCTTCAGGTCGTCCTGGGCGAACGCGGCCACAGCGGCCCCGGTCATGCTGATCGACGCGATCACCGCGGCGACCTCCAGCGCCCCCGGCACCGCCAGGTACAGCGGCAGCAGGCGGGCGACCAGGAACACCCCGGCCGCCACCATGGTCGCGGCGTGGATCAGAGCCGAGATCGGGGTCGGGCCCTCCATCGCGTCCGGCAACCAGGTGTGCAGCGGGAACTGGGCCGACTTGCCCGCCACCCCGGCCAGGAAGAGGAGCGCGGCGGCCAGCAGGGTGGTGTGGGGGATCCCGTTCGCGGCGACGTCCCGGATCAGGATCTGGATGGACGTCGTGCGTGCGCTGGCGATGAGGAGGATCACCGCCAGCAGGACGCCGATGTCGCCGGCCCGGGTGACCAAGAACGCTTTGAGGGCGGCGGCCCGGGCGGCCGGGCGTTCGGAGTGATGCCCGATCAGCAGATAGGACGCCAGGCCCATCACTTCCCAGCCGACCAGCAGCAGCACGATGTCGCCCGCGTGCACCACCAGCATCATCGCGGCGGTGAACATGGAGACGGTGGCAGCGAAGCTCGGGTACCGCGTGGGTTCGCCCGGTGGGCCCTCCCCGGCCAGATAAGCCGTGGAGTAGATCTGCACGCAGGCGGCCACCACCCCGGCCGCGATCGCCACCGCCGCCGACAGGCCGTCGGCGCGCAGGTCCAGGCCGAGGGTGAACAGGCCGATGTCGGCCCGGCCGAGCAGGGCGATGCTGTCCACCGTGCCGTTGCGGCCCACCCCGATCGCCTCCACGATCGCCGCCGCGGCCGTGCCCAGGGCGAAGAAGACGGCCCGCTCCTGAGCCAGATGCCGGTATCGGCGCCCGAACGGCAGCCCCAGCCCGGCGGCGACGGCAGGCAGGATCACGCTCAGCAGGGCCGCGGCCGCTGTCACGGCACCTCCGCCGGGGACGCCGTAGGGTCCTCACGGGCCGAAGCCGGGGCCAGGCCAGGCGCTGGCCCACCGGGGGTCTCGTCGTAGCTGGCCGATCCTTCGCCCAGTTCGCGGACGGCGCTGAGGTCGGCGGTGGCCCGGGACCGGAACAGCAGCAGGACGACGGCCAGGGCGACCCCGATCTCAGCGGCGGCGATGGTGATCACAAAGACGGCCATCACCTGGCCCGGCAGCAGCGGATCGATGATCGGCGGCCCACCCGCGCCTTTCTTCGCGGCACTGAGCGCGGCCAGTCCTCCGCCCGGCAGGGCCGACGCCATCACCAGCAGCACATTGGCGGCGTTGAGCAGAAGTTCGGCGCCGATCAGCACCAGGACGGCGTTGCGCCGGGCCAGCAGCCCGTATATCCCGGCTCCGGCCAGCACGGCGGCGAGCAGGGCCGGTCCGCTCAGATGGATCACTCCGGGACCTGGTCCGGACTGGATTCCGTTGCCGGTACGGGGTCTTCGGGCTTACGGCTGACCGCGATGGCTCCGATCAGAGCAGCCAGCAACAGCACCGAGAGCAGTTCGAACGGCAGCACCCAGCCGCCGAACAGGGCCAGGCCCAGTCGTTGCGGATTGCCACGCCCCGCCTCGATCGGAATGCGCCGGTCGCCGGTCGCGAACAGCACAGTGCCGGCCAGCATCGCGGCCACGCAGATCCCGGCGGCCGCGGCGGCCGCCCGCTGGGCCAGGCTGGCATCCAGTCCCCGGCTGGGTTCGATCGGGGCGCGGGTCAGCATCAGCGCGAAGAGCACCAGCACGACCACGGCGCCGACGTAGACCAGTAGCTGCACCAGGGCGACCACCTCGGCTCCCAGTACCAGATAGACCCCGGCCAGGCTGCCCAGGCAGACCACCAGCCAGAGCGCACAGTGCACGACTCGCGGACTGGTCACGGCCAGCAGCGCCGACGCTCCGGAAAGGATCGCCGCCGCGGCGAAGACGATCTCCTGGCCGCTCACCCGGTGGTCTCCGGCTCACCCGCATCCGGGTTCTCACCGGCCGGCCGGGAGGCGTCGCCATCCGGTGTTTCCACTTCGGCACTCTGATATGCCGCAAGGGCTTTGGCGGCAGCGGCCTGGGCCACCTCGACCTCCTTGGCCTCGGGCGCGTGCGGATCGGGCAGCGGAGGCGGGGGCACGCCACCCAGCCAACCGGCCAGCCGATCCTGCTCGTGGGTGAGGTTGCGGATGTCGAACTCGGCGTATTCGAACTCCGGGCTCCAGAACAATGCGTCGAACGGGCAGACCTCGATGCAGATGCCGCAATACATGCACAGCGAGAAGTCGATGGCGAAGCGGTCCAGCATGTTCCGCTGCCGGGCCCGTCCACCGGGCTCGGTCGCTGGGATCTCCTCCTTGTGCGACTCGATGTAGATGCACCAGTCCGGGCACTCCCGGGCGCACAGCATGCAGCTGGTGCAGTTCTCGGCCAGCAGGGCGATCACACCACGGCTGCGCGGCGGCAGAGCCGGTTCCACGTCGGGGTACTCAGCGGTGTGCGAGGGTCGCAACAGCGCCCGGGCGGTGGTGGCCAGACCGGCGATCAGTCCCTGCCCCGCGCCGTCCCGCCGGGCCCCCGATCCGCGCGCCGCAGCCGTGGTGTCATCCGGCCCAGGCTCCGAGGTCACGGTTGCATCTTGCCGTGAGCGGGGTCCAGTGGCGAGTACGCCGCTCAACCCGCTCAGCTCCCCCAGCGCCGCTGACCGCCGCTGACCGCCACTGAGCGCCACTGGGCGCGGCTCGCGGTTGAGCATCGCCATGGGGGGATCCGCGGAGCTTGAGGGATATGAGGCACTTCACCCTTTTTGTACCGATTGGATGGCTAGCGCGCCGGTACTCTGACTGCATGCGGCGGCCGGTCGCCAGCCGGAGAAAACTCCTTGGGGACTGCCGCAAGGATCGGACGTCGGAGATGAGATCGAACACCAGTCAAACCCTGGGCCGCCCTCGTCGTAACTCAGCCGACCGGCTCCAGCCGCCCCAGCTTCCGGCCGCAGAACAACCCGGGCCGCCCTCCGCGCTACTGCACAGCACCCACCCGGTGCGGGCCGATGAGCTCCGGGCGATCGACCGGCCCGGAGCCGCCAGTCGCTTCATCCTCGGCCGCCTCAAGTACCTCGGTGGATATGCCCAGCACGGTTGCGGTGTATCCGGCGGCCCAGCTGAGCGCCCGTTCCCGCGACAGTGTGCCGCGCACATCCGAAGCCACCGCCAGTCCGTCCAGCATCACGGTGATCCGCAGCGCGGCCTGGTCCGGATCGTCCGCGCGACACTGGCCGGCTGCCACCGCCTGCACGATCAGGGTGCGCAGGGCATCGCGCCACCAACCGTCATTGCGCCTGCAGGCTTGCCGGATCTCGTCGGTGTGAAGACCTTCGGACCAGGCATCCACATCCCGCACCCAGGCTTCGCCCGAGCCGGTCGGCAGGTACATCCGCATCACCGCGGCCAGGCGGCTGATGGCCGGCTCCGAGCTGGACACGATCTCTCTCAGAACCTGCAGATCCCGCTGGTTGCCAGCCGAATATGCTTCCGAGAGAAGACGTTCCTTGGTGTCGAAGTGATAGAAGATCAGGCCGGAACTGATCCCCAGGACGCTGGCTATGTCGGCCACCCTGGTTCGGGCGAAGCCCTTCTGGGCCACCACCCGCGCAGTCGCCCGCAGGATCTCTTCACGGCGTACGTCGGCCTGGCGCCTGTCCATGAGGACGACCCTACCCAGTTCGCGTCCTGCTCCGCTGCGCCGTCATTGGCTGGGGCGCCGCGTCCTTCGCGCTCATGCCAGGGTCGGCGATGAGTGCGGTGTTCGCTCGACCGGCCGCCCCGATCGATCAGGCCCAGGTCGAGCGAGCCCTGCTGCCGTTCGGCCAGTCGAGTGTGCTTCCCGTTGCGGCGTACACCGATCCGCTGATCTTCCGGTGGGAGCAACGGCGCGCGTTCGCCGGCTCCTGGTTCTGCCTGGGCCGCGACGAGGAACTGGTACCGAGCGGCCTGACTCAGACCGGGGTGACCATCGGCGACGTCCCGGTGCTACTCACCCGGGTGGACGGCGAGCTGCGCGCGCTGGCCAACACGTGTTCGCATCGGGCCCACGAATTGATCGCCGACGGCTCCAGCGGCCGGGCTCAGTCGCTGGTGTGTCCCTACCACGCCTGGCGTTTCACCCTCGATGGAGAGCTGGCCGGGGCGCCGCGGATGCACGAGGTGACCCGATTCGAGCCGGGTGAACTCGGCCTGGCTCAGCTGCCCCTGGTGAACTGGCACGGCTGGATCATGGTGAATGCCACGGGCGATGCCGCCCCGTTCGCCGACCACGCCGGGGCATTGGAGGCGCGGGTTGCGCCCTATCGGGCGGACCGGTTGCGGGTGGGCGCGCGGCGGGAGTACCTGCTGCAGGCCAACTGGAAAGTGATCATCGAGAACTACCACGAGTGCTACCACTGCTCGCTGATCCACCCGGAGCTGTGCATGGTCACCCTGCCGGACTCCGGCGACAATGCCGACCTGCCTGGGGCATGGTGCGGCGGGACCATGGATCTGCGGGACGACGCCGAAACCATGTCGCTGGACGGGCGCAGCCTCGGCGTCCCCATCGCCGGGGCTGCTCAGCGTCAGGTCGCCTATTACGGACTGTTCCCGAACCTGCTGCTCTCGCTGCACCCGGACTATGTGATGGCGCATCGCCTGATTCCGATCGCCGAGGATCAGACCCGGATCGAGTGCTCCTGGCTGTTCCCGCCTGGCGCGTTCGAGCGGCCCGGCTTCGATCCGGGTTACGCCTCCACGTTCTGGGATGTGACCAACCTCGAGGACTGGCAGGCCTGCGAATCGGTGCAGCGCGGGCTGGTCTCCCCCCACTACCGGCCCGGCCCGCTGGCGCCGGGCGAGAGCGCCGTCCATCACTGGATCGGGATGGTCGCCCGGCTCTATCAGGGCTTCCCTCCTCATCTCCAGCCCTGACCGGCGGGCGGGCCAGCTACCAGTGTCACTATGGCCCTGTGATCAGCCCAGTTCCGGCTCTCGTGCTGGTGGTGGAGGACGAGCCGGCGATCGCCGATCTGCTGCGCGGTTACCTGCAGCGCGACGGCTTCGAGGTCGCGGTCAGCGGTGACGGGCCGGGCGCGCTGGCCACCGTGCGCCGCCGCCGTCCGGCCGCGATCATCCTGGACGGCGGCTTGCCCGGCATGGACGGTACCCAGGTCTGCCGGCAGCTGCGCGATGACGGCGACTGGACGCCGGTGTTGTTCGCCACCGCGCGGGACGACGAGGTCGATCGGGTGCTGGGTCTGGAGCTGGGCGCCGACGACTATGTGACCAAGCCGTTCAGCCCGCGCGAGGTGGTGGCCCGGGTCCGGGCGGTGCTGCGCCGCCGCGAGCCCGGCGGAGGGGCCATTCAGCATCAGGTCGCCCGGCCGCTCCCCGTCGGCCGGCTCAGCCTCGATCCGGCCACCCGGCTGGTCCGGGCCGGCGATAC
>CAXUFS010000133.1:0-7812 GCA_964250315.1 uncultured Kineosporia sp.
GCTCCCATGTGCACTGGGACCGGCGGATCGACGCGAAACTGGCGGCCGCGTTGAGGGGGATCCAAGCCATCATGGGGGTCGAGGGCGGCGACGGGTTCGCCACTGCGGCCGGGCGGGGGGCGCAGGCCCACGACGAGATCGAGCGGGACGCCGATGGGATGATCCGGCGCCGCACTGGCCGGGCGGGGGGAACTGAGGGCGGGATGACCAACGGCGCCGTGCTCCGGGTGCGGGCGGCGATGAAGCCGATCTCCACCGTGCCGCGGGCTCTGGACACGATCGACGTGGCCAGCGGCGAGTCCGCGGTGGCGATCAATCAGCGGTCTGACGTCTGTGCCGTGCCGGCGGCCGGCGTGGTTGCGGAGGCGATGGTCGCGCTGGTACTGGCCGAGGCCATGCTGGAGAAGTTCGGCGGCGACAGCGTTTCCGAGACGGCCCGGAACGTTCGCGGCTACCTGGAATCGATTCCCGTATTGATGCGCTCGAACAGTGCTTTCCCGCAAGAGGATTCGTCGTGAGCGGTCCAGTCGCAGTGCTGATCGGGCCGCCTGGTTCGGGCAAGAGCACCGTCGCCCGCGCAGTCGGGGCGCGGCTCCGGATCAGCGTCCGGGACACCGATTCCGACGTCGAGAAGGCGTGCGGCAGAAGAATTTCCGACATCTTCGTGGAGGACGGCGAGAGCGCCTTCCGTGAACTCGAGCACCAGGCGGTGCTGCAGGCATTGGCCGAGCACGACGGGGTGTTGTCAGTCGGCGGCGGCGCGGTTCTCGATCCGCGCACCGAGGCGGCGCTGGCCGGCCACCTGGTGATCTTCCTCGATGTCCGGATCGCGGACGCTGCCCGGCGGATCGGTTTCAACCGGGATCGGCCGCTGCTGCTGGGCAACCCCCGGGCGCAGTGGACCATGCTGATGGATGTCCGCCGTCCGATCTATGAGCGGCTGGCCGGCGCCCGGGTCGACACCGCTGGACGGGACGTCGACGAGGTGACCGCGGCCGTCCTGGCCGTGATCGCCGGGCAGTCGTCCGAGCAGCCGGTGACGCCGTGAGCCCCACTTCGGCGGCCACCACCATCCCGGTCGGCCAGGCCGATGAAACGGGCCACTATCAGGTGGTGATCGGCTCAGGGGTGCTGTCCCAGCTGCGCGAGGCGCTCGGGCCGGAGCCGGTCCGGGTGCTGGTAGTGCACCCCCGCGCACTGAAGCGGACCGCCGAGAGCGTGCGGGAAACCCTCACCGCCGCTGGTTTGAGGCCGCAGCTGGCCCAGGTGCCGGACGCCGAAGCGGCCAAGACGGTGCAGGTGCTGGCCATGCTCTGGTCCGTGCTCGGGCAGGCCGGCTTCACCCGCACCGATGCCATCGTGGGGCTCGGCGGGGGCGCGGTCACCGATCTGGCCGGATTCGCGGCGGCCACCTGGCTGCGCGGCGTCCCGCTGATCCAGGTTCCGACCACGCTGCTGGGCATGGTGGACGCCGCCGTGGGCGGCAAGACCGGCATCAACACGGCCGAAGGCAAGAACCTGGTCGGCGCGTTCTATCCGCCGCGGGCGGTGATCTGTGACCTGTCCGCGCTGCGGACGCTGCCGCAGGCCGATCTGGTGGCTGGGCTGGCCGAGGTGGTGAAGTGCGGCTTCATCGCGGACCCGGTGATTCTGGAGCTGATCGAGAGTGATCCCGGGGCGGCGGCCAGCTGGGACTCGCCCGTCCTGCGCGAACTGGTCGAGCGCAGCGTCGCGATCAAGGCTCGGGTGGTGACCGACGATCTGCGCGAGGCCGGGCTAAGAGAGATCCTCAACTACGGGCACACGTTCGGGCACGCGATCGAGCAGGTGGAGGGTTTCGGCTGGCGGCACGGCGAGGCGGTGTCGGCCGGGATGGTGTATGTGGCCGAGCTGGCCCGGCTGGCCGGGATCACCGATCCGGGCCTGGTGGCCCGGCACCGGTCGTTGCTGGCTGGGCTCGGGCTCCCAGTGTCATATCGGGGTGATCGCTGGCCGGCGCTGCTGGCGGCGATGGGCCGGGACAAGAAGAATCGCGGGGACCTGGCCCGGTTCGTGGTGCTGGCCGGACTGGCTGAGCCGGTACGGCTGGAGGGGCCCGCGCCAGCGTTGATGGAAGAGGCCTATCGCCTGATCAGCGCATGAGTCTGGCGGGACACGGCTCAGACCACGCAGAACTCGTTGCCCTCTGGATCCTGCAACACGTAGTGGTCCAAAACGCCTGCTGGGCAGTCTTTGTGGGCAATGCTGGCGCCGGCCGCCAGCAGGCGCTGGGTCACCTCGCCGATCCGGGCCTCGCGCAGTTCCTGTGGCTGATGCCGTCCACCGGCCGCCTGGATGTCGATGTGCAACCGGTTCTTGGCCGTCTTGCCTTCCGGCACCTTCAGGAACGAGATCCGGGGCCGGACGCCGTCCGGGTCCTCGATGTAGGCACCGTCGTCCCACTCGTCCTCCGGTATCCCGAAGTGGCCGGCCCATTCCTCCCAGCTGCTCCAGCCGGCCGGCGGGCGGGCGTCGACGTAGTCCAGCGCCAGTTTCCAGAAGTCCGCTTGGCTACGGGCATCGGCGCAGTCGAAGGTCATGGTCCATACGGCGCCCATTCGAACTCCTCCAGGTCGTGCGCTGATCAGGACGGAACTTGCCCTCGGCGCCCCATCCGGCGCTGATCATGAAGTTAATTTCATGATCAGCGCGTGAGCGGCCACTAGGATTCTGGCTCATGGCGCGTGTGCTGATCGTCAACGGCCCGAATCTGGGCCGGCTCGGAACCCGGCAGACCAGCATCTACGGCCAGGCGACCCACGACGACCTGGCCAAGGCCTGCATCACTCTGGGAGACGAGCTCGGCCTCGACGTCGAGGTCCGGCAGAGCGACGCCGAGGCTGACATCGTGCACTGGCTGCATGACGCCGCCGACGCCCAGATTCCCGTGCTGCTGAACGCCGCCGCCTTCACCCACTACTCGATCGCGGTCCGGGACGCCTGCTCGATCGCCACTGAGGCCGGATGCCTGCTGATCGAGGTACACCTGTCCAATCCAGGCGCCCGAGAGGACTTTCGCGCCGTCAGCGTGATCACGGCCGTCGCCACCGGCACCATCTCCGGATTCGGCGTCGATTCCTACCTGCTCGGCCTGCGAGCCATCGCCGCCAGGGTGACCCCGCAATAGGGTAGTTCGATGCCGAACGACGACGAGATGGTCCAGCTGGGCGGAATGACCGTTCCCCGGCTCGGCCTGGGAACGATGTGGTTCGGCACCCGGGTGCCACCCGATCGGGCCCAGCAGATCCTCGACCACGCCATCGACGCCGGGGCGACCTTCATCGACACCGCCAACAACTACGCGTTCTGGGATCAGCCCGGCCGGACCGGCGACGAGTCCGAAAACGTGATCGGCGACTGGCTGACCCGGCGCGGCAGCGCCGTCCGGGACCGGATCGTGCTGGCCACCAAGATCGGCGCCCGGCCCCGGCCCGGAGCCCCGGGCGAAAGGCTCGGCCTGACGGCGGACGCCATAACGGAGCAGATGGAGGGCAGCCTGCGCCGGCTCCGGGTCGACCACGTGGACCTGCTCTACGCCCACCTCGACGACCGGGACACCGATCTCGCCGAGACCGTGCAGGCGCTTCAGGACCTGGTGAAGCAGGGCAAGACCAAGGCGATCGCCGGCAGCAACCTGACCGCCGACCGGCTGAGACTGGCGCTGGACCTGGCCGGCGATGGGCCGGGTTACTGCGCGGTACAGAACCGGTTCAGCTTCCTGCCACCCCGGACCGGAACGGACTTCGGCGTCCAGGTTCTGCTCAGCCCCGGCGTACAGGAAGTAGCGGCGTCCGCCGGTGTGACCATGATCGCCTACAGCCTGTTGCTGGAAGGTGCCTACACCCGCCCGGAGAAGCCGCTGCCGCCCGCCTACGGTGAGCGGGCCGGGGTGGAGGACCGGCTGGCCGTGCTCGGCCAGGTGGCGTCGGCTGTGGGCCTGGACGCCGGGCAGACCGTGATGGCCTGGATGGTGAACCGCGAGCCGCAGGTGCTGCCGCTGGCCGGTGTCTCCCGGCCTGAACAGGTCGACGAGGCGCTGGAGGCCGTCCGCACGCCGATCCCGGCCCAGCTGCTCGCGCGGCTGGAGGCCGCCGCAGCCGGATAGTGCGCACTACACTGGCCGCAATCCCCAAATCTTGAGGGCGGGCGTCCGCCCGCACGCGAACGGACAGGCAGAACAGACGTGGCATCAACCAATGACCTGAAGAACGGAATCGTGCTCAACCTGGACGGCCAGCTCTGGTCAGTGGTCGAGTTCCAGCACGTCAAGCCGGGCAAGGGACCGGCCTTCGTGCGCACCAAGCTGAAGCACGTCCTGTCCGGCAAGGTGGTCGACAAGACCTTCAATGCGGGCACCAAGGTGGACACCGCGACCGTGGACCGCCGGGACATGCAGTACCTGTACAAGGACGGCAGTGACTTCGTGTTCATGGACACCAGCACCTACGACCAGCTGCCGGTGGCCGACACCACCGTGGGTGATGCGGCCAACTTCCTGCTGGAGAACCAGGTCGTGACCGTGGCCACGCACGAAGGGTCACCGCTCTACATCGACCTGCCCGCCTCGGTGGTGCTGGAGATCACCTACACGGAGCCCGGACTGCAGGGTGATCGCTCCACCGGTGGCACCAAGCCCGCCACCCTGGAGACCGGCTACGACATCCAGGTGCCCCTGTTCGTGGAGAAGGGCACCCGGGTCAAGGTGGACACCCGCAGCGGCGACTATCTGGGCCGCGTGAACGATTGAGCGATGAGCAGGCCGGACTGACAGCTGCCCGGGCCGGGCACTCCGAGCCGGCCGGGGCGCTCACCGGGGCCCGCACCAAGGCCCGCAAACAGGCCCTGGACATCCTCTTCGAGGCCGATCAACGCCGGGTCGACCTGGTCACCCTGCTCCGCCAGCGGATCACCGACCCTGATCTGATCGTGCGCGAGTACGCGAGCCAGATCGTCCAAGGAGTGGCCCAACACGGCATCCGGATCGACGAGCTGCTGAGCACGTACGCGCACGGCTGGACGCTGGACCGGATGCCCGCAGTCGACCGGGCCCTGCTGCGGATGGCCGCCTGGGAACTGCTCTACAACGACGATGTGCCCGGCGCGGTCGCTATCGATGAGGCCGTGCTCCTGGCCCGGACCCTGTCGACCGACGATTCGCCGGGCTTCGTCAATGGCCTGCTTGCGCGCCTGCTCGAGCTCCAGCCCTAGTCCTCAGCGGCGACGGCCCGGCGGGCGTCCGCGTTCAGCACCCCCCAGTTGATCAGCTGTTCGGCCAGCACGGCCGGGGGAACGTCGTAGATCACGGCCAGGGTGCGCAGGTCATCGGTGCGGATGGACAACACCTTGCCGTTGTAGTCCCCGCGCTGGCCCTGAATGGTGGCGGCGTAGCGAGCCAGTGGGCCGGCCTTCTCGGCGGGCACCGACTGCAGCCGCTCCAGGTCCAGAACCAGCTTCGGCGGAGGCTCGCTACTACCCGTGGGCGCGGCGTCCGGCAGCAGCGCCTGAACCGGGACGCCATAGAAGTCGGCCAGTTCGGCCAGACGTTGCACGGTAACCGCACGGTCGCCGCGCTCATACGAGCCGACGACCACCGCCTTCCAGCGACCTTCGGACTTCTCCTCGACCCCATGGAGGGAGAGCCCCTGCTGGGTGCGAATCCCGCGCAGCCGGGCGCCCAGCGCCCTGGCGTAATCAGATGCCATGGCCTGATGGTCACGGAGAGTTACAGGGTTCGTCAAGCCAGATCGCCAAATCCGCCGGCAGAAGTCGTCACTCGGCGTAGAGGGCGACCCCCCACCCGGGCATTGCTCACCGGTTGATAGCCTCCAAGGCGTTGTCCGGCCGTGGCTTGCCCGCTGCTTGTGCTGGCGCGCTCCTTCCCGGCGACCGGTCCTTTAACGATCCGTCCCGTGAGGCGGAGAAGGAGGTCGGAATCGTGCACTCTGCACGCCCGAATGGCCGCTCCGTGCTGGAGCCGTCGGAGATCGGCCGGGCGTTGTCCCGGATCGCGCACGAGGTGCTGGAGCACAACAAGGGTGCGGCCGGTCTGGTGCTGATGGGGATTCCCACCCGGGGCGTCCATCTTGCCCACCGACTGTCACGCCGGCTCGAGCAGATCGAGGGCGCCATCGTCCCGGTGGGGTCGCTGGACGTGACCATGTATCGCGATGATCTTCGCCGCCAGCCGGTGCGGGCCCTGGAAGCGACCGACGTGCCGGACGGCGGCATCGACGAACGGGTCGTGGTCCTGGTGGACGACGTGCTCTTCTCCGGCCGGACCATCCGGGCGGCACTGGATGCGCTCTCGGATCTGGGCCGGCCCCGGGCGGTGCGGCTGGCGGTGCTGGTCGACCGCGGCCACCGCGAACTGCCGATCCGGGCCGATCACGTGGGCAAGAATCTGCCCACCGCCCAGTCCGAGCGGGTCCGGGTGCACCTGGCCGAGGTGGACGGCGACGATTCGGTCTGGATCGAAGGTGGCCCGGCCCCGGGCTCAGCCAGGTCCGGCCAGACGGCGGCCGGAGGCGCGCGATGAAGCACCTGCTGTCCGCCGGTGACCTGGACCGGGACGCCGCCATCGGCGTGCTCGACATCGCCGAATCGATGGCCGAGACCCAGCACCGGGAGATCAAGAAGCTGCCCACGCTGCGCGGGCGCACGGTGGTCAACCTGTTCTTCGAGGACTCGACCCGGACCCGGATCTCGTTCGAGGCGGCGGCCAAGCGGCTCTCCGCCGATGTGATCAACTTCTCGGCCAAGGGATCGAGCGTGTCCAAGGGCGAGAGCCTGAAGGACACCGCCCTCACCCTGGAGGCGATGGGCGCGGATGCCGTCGTCGTCCGGCATCCCGATTCGGGCGCCCCGCACCGGCTGGCTCACGCCGGCTGGATCCGGGGTGCGGTGTTGAATGCTGGTGACGGCACCCATGAGCATCCGACCCAGGCGCTGCTGGACGCCTACACCCTGCGCCGGCGGCTGACCAAGAGCGATGCCGAGGGTGCGGGGCGGGGGGAGGACCTGGCCGGACGGCGGGTCGCGATCGTCGGCGACGTCCTGCACAGCCGGGTGGCCCGATCCAACGTGCTGTTGCTGACCACCCTCGGCGCTCAGGTGGTCCTGGTCGCTCCGCCGACTCTGCTGCCGGTCGGGGTCGAGTCCTGGCCCTGCACCACGTCCTACGACCTGGACGCCGTGATCGGTGGTGACTACGGCCCGCTGGACGCGGTGATGATGCTGCGAGTTCAGCGGGAACGAATGAACGCGGCCTACTTCCCCAGCGCGCGGGAGTACTCCCGGCGTTACGGACTGGACAGCGCCCGGATAGCCACGCTGCCCGCGGATGCCCTGGTGATGCACCCCGGCCCGATGAACCGGGGTCTGGAGATCTCGGCCGAGGCCGCGGACTCGGCGCGCTCCACCATCGTCGAGCAGGTGGCCAATGGAGTGGCCGTACGAATGGCCGTGCTCTATCTCCTGCTGTCTGGAAAGGACGAGTCGTGACCACCAGCCGGACGTATCTGATCAAGGGGGCCCGGCCGGTGGGCGGGGAGGCCGCCGATGTGCTGATCCGGGACGGCGTGATCGCCGAGGTCGGCTCCAGCCTGGAGGCGAGCGGGGCGGGCACCGTCGACGGGACCGGCCTGGTGCTGCTGCCCGGCCTGGTCGACCTGCACACCCACCTGCGCGAACCGGGCCGTGAGGACGCCGAGACGGTCGATTCCGGCACCCGCTCGGCCGCCCTGGGCGGCTGGACCTGCGTGCACGCGATGGCCA
>CAXUFS010000134.1:0-7677 GCA_964250315.1 uncultured Kineosporia sp.
GTCCTGGCCCGGCGTGGCCAGCGCCCGGACCCCCAGCGGCCGCGGCCGGCCCGCCCCGCGGGCGTCCTGCAGGTCGTACGCAGACGCGGCCCGCCGGTTCCGGTCAGCATCTGACCACGGCCAGCGTCTGAGCCGGCCAGCATCCGGCCGCACCCCTGGAGAACCCCATGGCACTGCCTCAGTTCCTGCCGTCCTCGTACGCCCTCGGCGCGCGGCTGATCACTGGCGGCATCTACACCGGATTCGGCTTCGCCAAGATCACCGACATCGATCAGACGATCCGATCGGTCCGCGCCTACCGGATCCTGCCCGAAGCCCTGGTTCCGGCCTTCGGCACGGTGCTGCCGGTGGCCGAGATCGCTCTGGGGGTGCTGCTGCTGACCGGGCTGCTGATCCGCCCTGTGGCGACGGCGGCCGCACTGCTCAGCGGCGTGTTCATAGCCGGCATCGGCAGCGCCTGGGCCCGCGGCCTGCACATCGAGTGCGGCTGCTTCGGCAACGGCGGATACAGCCGTAACCCAGTGCCGGGATATCTGCGCGAACTGGCGATCAACGCGGTCATCATCGCCGCCTGCGGTTGGCTGATCCGGCATCCGGCCAGCCCGTTCTCCTTGGACGCCGCGCTGCGGCTGTCCCCTGATCCTCTGGGCCGCCCCCACTCTTCGAAGGAACTCTGGTCATGACCAATGCCCGTACCGCCAAGTCTGCCCGGGACAAGGCCGCCCAGCTGCGCGCTGAGGCTGCTCGCCGGGAGGCCCGCCGCCGATCGGTGATCGCCCTCAGCGTGGTCACCCTGGTCGTGCTGGTGATCGCCGCCACCTTCGTGCTGATCCATGCCTCGAAGACCAGCAAGACCGAGTCGGCGATCGCACCGGCCAATCTCAGCTCCAACGGCTCGATCGTGGTCGGCCAGCCGACGGCTCCGGTCACCCTGGTCGCCTACGAGGATTTCCAGTGCCCAGCCTGCGAGGACTTCGAGCAGGGCAGCGCGGGCCAGATTCAGCAGTGGGTGAGCGACGGAACGGTGAAGGTGGAGTACCGGCCGATCGCCTTCCTGGACCGGATGTCCAGCACCGGCTACTCCACCCGGGCGCTGAACATCGCGGCGGCACTGGTCAATTCGGATCCGGCCGCTTTCGCCGCCTTCCACGCCTCGCTCTACACCCACCAGCCCAAGGAGGGCAGCGCTGGCCTGACTGATGCTCAGCTGATCCAGTACGCGGTGGATGCCGGCGGACCGCGGGCCGCGCTGGAGCAGGCGGCCAAGAACGGCACGTACAAGGCCTGGGCGGCCAAGACCACCGATGCGGCGTCGAAGGCCGGAGTGGTGGAGACTCCGACCTTGATCGTGAACGGCCAGAAGCTGAAGGATCACTCCCCGGCGACGGTGAAGAAGGCGGTGGAGGCGGCCGCGAAGGGCTGAGTGCCAGAACCCAGTCAGCCGTGATCAGCCGTGATCAGCCATGATCCTCAAGCCCGAGAGATGGTCAGCGGGGGTCGCGGGGCGAGTGGGCGGCGACCAGGGTGGCCAGCCGGCTCGCTTCGGCCCGGCCGAAGGCGCCGTCCGCCCGCTGGATCGCCATTACCGCGAGCACATCGCCGTCCGAGATGTCGAGGGTGACCCAGGGTTCACCGTTGCCCATCCGGACGGCGATGATCTGCGCCCAGCTGACCGTCCGTCCCAGCAGCAGATTGCGCACGGCCAGGCCCTCCTGGTCCGGCATCGCCCGCAGCCGGACGTAGCGCGAGAGGAACCAGGCGACCACGGCGGCCACGCCGATCACACCGCCCCGGTCGTACCAGTGGAAGGCCAGCGGCCCGGTGCCGGGCAGGATCAGGGCGATCACGAACAGCACGGCGAACTGCATGACGGCGATCACCGCCGCCACCCGTCGGGCCCGGCGGGGCCGGAACGGCTGGTGCAGATCGGCCCAGGCCTGCTCCCGGCTGGGACCGGTCATCGGCGCTGGCTCATCGGCTGACCGGCGAGCATGAGCGGTCACAGGTGTTCATAGACGTCGGCGAGGGTAAGACCGGTGGCCAGCATCAGCACCTGCAGGTGATAGAGCAGCTGAGAGATCTCCTCCGCCGTCCGCTGCCTGCCCTCGTGCTCGGCGGCCATCCAAACCTCGGCCGCCTCCTCGACCACCTTCTTGCCGATGGCGTGCACCCCGGCGTCCAGGGCCGCGACCGTGCCGGAGCCCTCGGGCCGGGTCTGGGCCCGGGCGCTGAGTTCGGCGAACAGCGCATCGAACGTCTTCACGCTGCCTCACCCTATGCGGCGGCCTCACCCACCCTGAGAGTGCCCGCACTCAGCCTGGGTCAGGTCCAGTGCGCCGTGATCGGGGACGGGAACGGGCTCAACGCGACGGCTGTGCTGATCGCGGCGACGGCGGCCTCGAAACCCTTGTCCTCGCTCGATCCGGGCAGCCCGGCCCGCGCCAGGGCCTGCTCGCGCGTGTCGCAGGGGAGCAGGCCGAAGCCGATCGGGATACCGGTCCGGGTGCTGACCTCGGTCAGCCCCGTCGTCGCCCCGGCGCACACGTAGTCGAAGTGCGGTGTGCCACCCCGGACCACGACCCCCAGGGCCACGATCGCATCCACTCCGGCCATCGCCAGCCGCGACGCGGCCACCGGCAGCTCGAAGCTGCCCGGCACCTCGATCTCCACCAGATCGCGGACGCCGCAGGCCTCCAGTCCCCGCCGGGCGCCACCGACCAGCCCGGCCATCACCGGAGGATGCCAGGCCGCCGCGATCAGGCCGGCCCGCAACCCGCTGCCCTCCACCGGCGTGGGCGCCGGAGCTCCCGATCCGCTCACCGCTCGTCCCTCGTAGTGAGCCAGGCCCTGCGCTCGGCGGGTCGTGCGCCCAGCCTCATGGCGGGCTCGATTGGCTCTCTCATGACGCCGCCACTTCGCTGCCCGGAACGCCGCTCTGCGGGCCGGAGCCGATCTCGGTGTCGATCTCAGCTCCGTCCAGCTGGTGACCCATCAGGTCGCGCTTGGTCCGCAGGTAACGATGATTGTGCGGATTCACCCCCGCCTGCAGCGCCATGCGCTGCCTGATCCGGATGCCGTGCTGGGTCAGCCCAGCCAGCTTGGCCGGATTGTTGGTGAGCAGCCGGATCTGGTCCAGCTCGAGATCGCGCAGGATGGCGGCAGCGGCGCCATACTCACGGGCATCCACCGGCAGGCCCTGCGCGGTGTTGGCGGCCACGGTGTCCAGGCCGGCGTCCTGCAGCCGGTAGGCGGTCAGCTTGGCCAGCAACCCGATCCCCCGGCCCTCGTGGCCGCGCAGATAGATGATCGCTCCACCTTCCCGGCCGATCAGATCCATCGCGGCGTCCAGCTGCGGGCCACAGTCGCACCGGCTGGAGCCGAACACGTCACCGGTCAGACACTCCGAATGCACCCGGACCAGGGCGGCCGAACCGGCCGGGCGCCCGGCGATCAGAGCCACGTGCTCCTGCCCGGTCTGCAGGTCGCGGTAGGCCAGCGCGCGGAAGTCGCCGTGCCGGGTGGGCAGCCGGCTCTCCGTCACCCGCTGCACCCGCTGGTTGCCCGGCCGCTGAGGACGGTCCTCGATACCGCCACCAGACAATCGTCGCGGGCCCAGTTCAGCCGGGGCATCGGGGCCCTCACGCCGCAGATGGCGGGCCAGGTCGGCAATGCTGATCAGCGGCAGCTGGTGCGCGTCGGCCAGCGCCCGCCGGCCGCGACGCTCGACGAAGTCACGCGCTCGGGGCTGCGGGGGCGCGGCGGCCTGCGCCCGCTGGCCGGGCAGCCGGGTGGTGGGACCGGCGTCGTCCACCACCTCGGCCAGCACCCCCACCGGCGGCAACCCGGCCAGCTGGCAGAGGTCGACCGCCGCTTCGGTGTGGCCGCGCCGGACCAGCACCCCGCCCGGCCGAGCCCGCAACGGGAACACATGGCCGGGCCGGGTCAGGTCGCCGGCCACCGCATCCGGAGCCGCCAGCGCGCGCAGGGTGGTGGACCGGTCGGCGGCGCTGATCCCGGTGTGCACGCCGTGCCGGGCATCCACCGAGACGGTGTAGGCCGTCCGCATCGAGTCCTCGTTGCGGGCCACCATGTGCGGCAGCTCCAGCCGGTCGGCCAGCTGTTCTGGCATCGGCGCGCAGAGCATCCCGGAGGTGTGCCGGATCATCCAGCCCAGCCACTCCGGGGTGGCGTGTACCGCCGCCATGATGACGTCACCCTCGTTCTCCCGGTCGGCGTCGTCCACCACGATCACTGGCAGGCCGCGGCGGATCGCGTCGATCGCGGCTGGTACGGCGTCCAGCGCGATCACCGCGCCCGCGCAGGAGCCGGCGTCCTGGCCGGTCTGCGCTTGCATCCGCTGATGCGTGCTCATCGGGCACCGGCCAGGGCCGCCGAGGTGAGCCGTTCGACGTACTTGGCCAGCACGTCCACCTCCAGGTTCACCCGTTCACCCGCGGCGCGCCGGCCCAGGGTGGTGCGGGCCAGGGTCTCTGGGATCAGCGACACCGTGACCGCGGCCGAGCCGTCCGGCTGATCCTCCAGCCGGGCGATGGTGAGCGAGACGCCGTCCATCGCCAGCGACCCCTTCTCGGCCAGATACCGGGCCAGGGACGGCGGCACCGCGACCCGGACCAGCTCCCAGCGATCTCCGGGGGTCCGGTCGAGCACAGTTCCCGTGCCGTCGACGTGTCCCTGCACGATGTGGCCTCCGAGCCGGCCGGACGCCGGAAGGGCTCGTTCCAGGTTGACCGCTGTGCCCGGCGCCGCGTGGGCCAGCGAGGTCCGGGCCAGGGTCTCGGCCATCACGTCGGCGGTGAAGGTCTCGCCGTCGACCGACGTGACCGTCAGGCAGACGCCATTCACCGCTATCGAGGCTCCGAGCTGGGCATCCGAGGTCACCAGCGGCCCGTTGATCCTGATCCGGGCCGAATCCGCCCCATGATCCAGGGCAGCGACCTGCCCCAGCTCCTCGATGATTCCGGTGAACATCGATCACCCTCCTGCTCTCGCCGTTCACGGCGGGCCCCGGGTGATCGATCAGTCGCAGTCATCCCGCGCTGATCCCGGCGCGAATCCAGGCAAACCGATACCGCATACCCAGATCACGCCGCGTGCTGCCTCCCATCCGGACTTTCACCGTCGGTCCTGGAATTCCACCAGATCAACCGATCGCCTCAGGCTTGCGCCGTCAGCGAGCGGGTCGCGGACTGTCACCGCCGGTTCGGAATTACACCGACCCCGGAGCACGCTTGTGCTTGCTGTTCGTCTGAGTGCTCAGCCTGCTCTGAGCACCTGGTGCGTTTGCTGGAAACAGTGTGCCACCCGGCCGGATTCCCGTCCTGGCCAGGTCATTGTGCCGCCGCAGCCGCCATCGCCCGTAGCTGATCGATCTGAGCCGCCGCGTCATCGGCCCCATAGACGGCCGAGCCGGCCACGAAGACGTCCGCCCCGGCCTGAGCGCAGCGCTCGATCGTGCTGGCCGATACCCCGCCGTCCACCTGGAGCCACAATTCCCGGCCGCAGTCCCGGATCGCCTCCCGGGTACGGCGGATCTTGGGCAGGCAGAGGTCCAGGAACTGCTGACCACCGAATCCCGGCTCAACGGTCATGATCAGCACCATGTCCACTTCGGTGAGCAGGTCGGCATAGGGCTCGATCGGGGTGGCTGGTCTCAGCGCCAGCCCGGCCCGGGCGCCGTGGCCGCGGATCTCCCGGGCCAGCCGGATCGGCGCCCTGGCGGCCTCGGCGTGGAAGGTGACGCTCTGCGCTCCGGCCTCGGCGTACTCCGGAGCCCAGCGGTCCGGGTCCTCGATCATCAGATGGCAGTCGATCGGAATCGGCGAGACCTTGATCAGCGCCTCGACCACCGGCAGCCCAAGGGTGAGATTGGGGACGAAGTGGTTGTCCATCACATCGACATGCGCCCAGTCCGCGTTGCTGATCCGGTGCAGCTCGTCCCCCAGGTGCGCGAAGTCGGCGGACAGAATGCTCGGCGAGATCTGGATAACCACCAGCTGAGCGTATGGGGCCGGCGTCCTGCAGCACTGTGGACCGGGCCGTCGCGCTCCCTGCCGCCCCCAGCACACGCACAGAAACTCCTCGCCCGAAGGCGATCCGGCGGGGAGGATCAATCAGCTCCAGGGGGCCCGGGGACGGCAGAACACCGCCATTGATCCTCCCCGCCGGTGCGCCCTGATCCTCGGCGCTCACGTCACTCCGCGGGCCGGACAATCAGACTCATGAACATGGCATCGGTGCCGTGCACGTCGGTCCAGAGCTGGACGTCGGGCCCCGGCCCGAAAACCCTCTCAGCGCCGGTGATCTCGGCCAGTATGGCCGCTGTGTCGAGCCGTTCCGCGCCCGGCTTGCCAGCCCGGGCCCGGGTCTTCAGCACGTCGTCCACCACGGCCCGGGTCTCGGCCGGATGCGGTGAGCAGGTCACGTAGGCCACCACACCGCCGGGGCGGACGGCGTCCAGCGCGGCGTCCAGCAGGCCGCGCTGGATCGGTGCCAGCGCGCTCAGATCACCCGGAGTCCGGCGCCAGCGGGCTTCCGGCCGCCGGCGCAGGGCCCCCAGTCCGGGTCAGGGCGCATCCACCAGCACCCGGTCGTAGCGGCCCGGCTCGTCCTGCGCGACCATCCGGCCGTCGCCGGTCCGGATCGAGTAGGCCACCGGCACCGGTGCCAGCGCCCGCGCGACCAGGTCGGCCCGGTGCTCACTGATCTCGGCCGCCACCAGTTCGGCGTCGTCACCGACCGCACCGGCTGAATGCCGCTGAGCCAGCAGAGCGCCCAGCAGCGCCGCCTTACCCCCCGGACCGGCGCACAGGTCCAGCCAGCGCCCGCGATCAGCGGTCACGGGGGCGGCCGCCAACGCCAGCGCGGCCAGCTGACTGCCCTCGTCCTGCACCCGGGCCCGCCCCTCCCGGATCGCCGGAATCCGCCCCGGGTCGCCGGTGATGGTCGCGGCCAGGGGCGAGAATCGGCCGGGGGCAGTGATTTCGATCTCGTCCGGGTCAGCCAGTCCGGGCAGCAGCACCGCGGTCACCGGCGGCCGATCGTTGTCAGCGGCCAGGACCGAGGGCAGCTCATCGGCTGGGCGGCCCATCGCGGTCAGGGCGTCCCGCAGCGCCCGCACGACCCATTCCGGGTGGGAGTAGGTAATGGCCAGGTGGCCATCCGGGTCGGCCGCTTGGTCCGGCGCGACGCTGGGGATCCAGCTCGCCGGATCTCGTTCGGTGACCCGCCGGAGCACCGCGTTGGCGAACCGGGCCGCCCCAGGCCCGCTGGTCGCCCGGACCAGGCTGACCGTGGTGGCCACCGCGGCGTGCGCGGGCATTTCCATCCCGATCAGCTGGTGCAGGCCGAGCCGGAGCGCATCCCGGACGTCGTCGTCCAGCGCCGCCAGTGGCCGGTCCGAGCAGGCCGCCAGCACGGCGTCGTAACCGCCCTGCCCGCGCAGGGTTCCATAGGCCAGCTCAGTGGCGAACCCGGCATCGCGGCCGTGCAGCCCAGCCCGGCGCAGCAGGCCGGGCAGCACCAGGTTCGCGTAGGCGTCCCGCTCACGCACCGCGCGCAGGGTCTCGAAGGCGGCCAGCCGGGCCGGGTCGGCCGCATCCGGTCGTCCCCGGCGCGGACCGGCGGGATGAGCGGGACCGGCGGGACCGGCCGTGGCTC
>CAXUFS010000135.1:0-7675 GCA_964250315.1 uncultured Kineosporia sp.
CCCCCATCCCCCGGATCAGGTCGCACACCTTGGCCACGGTGAGGAAGTAGCCCGGGATGACCTGGGCCTGGATCGGTACCAGTTCGTCGTCAAGCCGGTTCGTGATGTCGCGCAATTGTTCTCCGCGGGCGCCCGGGTATCTGACCTGGATCTGGTCCTGGCACATGGTTCGCAGGGTGGCCAGCGCGTCCTGACCCGGCTGCAGGCCGAGCAGGTGGTCCTCGGGCAGATGGATGGAGCCCAGGCCGAGATCAGCGGCGGAGGAGAGGAAGCAGCGCTCGGCCAGCTGGTGGGTGTCGCGCAGCAACTGGTGCGCGGTCTCGCCGCCGCCCGCGGCCTCAGCGATGTCGCCCGCCCTGGCCGCCATCTCAGCGGTGCTGGCCAGGTACCCCTCGGCAGTGGTCCGGTCGAGATGACGGGAGTCGAGCACGACCAGGCGACGGGCCGAATCGAGGACGTCGGCGGTGATCGCGTCGTCCCGGGCGACATGCCGGACGGCATTGGCCAGGACGACGCCGGCCTTGGCCTCACGAGCGGCTTGCAGCATCCGGGCGGCATGGCCGAGGCTGCCCGGGGTGCCCTCCGGGCCTCGATGACAGACGATCTCCACCGCCAGGCTCTGCACCGGCAGTGCCCTCTGCCAGGCCGAGAGGATGGCGCGCGCGAGATCGGGACGGCGGGCCAGCGCCGCCCGGCCGAATTCGGAGTCTGGGCCGAGCATCACCACCAGAGCCGGCCGCCCATCCTGAACCGCATGCTCGGTGATCAACTCGAAAGTGCTGACCGGCCGCCCGCGTTCACCCCGCAGGTGGGTGGCGGTGATCAGCCGGCAGAGCTGCGCCCAGCCTGCCCCCGGCTCCAGCCCGGCATTACGGCCGAGCGCCAGCACGGTCACCCGGGGATACCGGGGATCGACACTGGCACCACCCCGGACCGGCGTCCGCGGACGAGACGACCCAGTCGCCGCGACCAGGGACCGTGAGGAGTACCGGGCAGCTGGCCCGGCTCCCGGATTGGCCCAGCCCGGCAGGCCTCCGGTCATCCCGCTCGGCTCGACCGCCAGGTCCGCACCGATGATCGGCATGATCTTCGCGACATCGCACGCCTGAGCGAACTTCACCGCGCCGTAGAGCCCGTCGCGGTCGGTCAGCGCGAGCGCCTGCATGCCCTGTTCGGCGGCCGCCGCGACCAGCGCGGCCGGCGAGGACGCGCCGTACCGCAGTGAGTACCCGGAGGCTACGTGCAGATGCGTGAACGAGTGATCCGAGCGCACGGACGACCGGCCCGGCCGACCCGATCGATCAGCCGGAGGGGACAGATCAGACATGCCCTAGTCGAGCGAGGGCAGGTTGAGCGGCAGCACCTGCTGGTAGGGCAGGCCGAGCGCCGACTCGACCAGGTGATGGAAGGCCTCGGCGTCGCGCAGCAGATCATCGGCGTCCCGGGCACTGATGACGTCGGTACGACCAGCTTCGATCGCTCCGCGCCGGGCCGCTGTAGAGGCGAAGAAGGCCGCCCAGTCGGCCATTTCGGGAGCTACCCGCGGCAGCACATCCCACACGCTGCGCGGGCCGGTGCGCCGGCCCGGCTTGCTCCGCACCGCCAGTATTGCCGCGGCGGATCGCAGCGCGGCCAGATGCGCGGTGACATAGCGCTCTGCTGCTGTGCGCGCGGCACAGGCCTGTAGCAGCCCGCCTCGAGACCGCTCGAGCAACATGCGGGCCGCGGTGGAGACGGGTGGGCGGTCCAAGGTGCTGGCCAGTGCGGTTGCCGACATGTCGGCCTCCTCCTCTTCGGAACGGGCTGATTGAGCGGGAGCTTCTGCGGAGGGTTGCTGTTCCCGCATACGCGGGCTGATGGGTGGTTCCTTCGAGTCCTCCATGGACATGCTGTGAGGCTCCTCCGGGCCTGGACCGCCGGAACACATATGTCCAGTCCAGGCATCAGTCGGCGACGCGCAGCAAGCGCCATCTCTGATCCGGTGGTGCGACTGGAGTCACCGCACCCGTCTCAGAGCCATCCGCGCCAGCAGCTGATACACCGGCCGATACACCGGCCGAGCTGCGAGCGTCGTCCGTGCGCCGATGAGCGGGCCGTTCGGCCAGCACCGGAGATGGGCCTTCCAGGGCCAGGTCATACACCCCGATTCCGAACGTGCGCCCAGCGGTGGCCTCGACCCGCCAGATCTCCCGTTCGTGCGACAAGCCGTGCTGACCGGCGGGCTGACCGGCGTGCTGACCGGTGTGCTGACCGGTGTGCTGATCATGACCGGGCTGGTGATCCGGGTGGCGGCGCGCGGTATCACCGTGCACGGCACGAGCAGCCGCACTCGCCCACCACGAGCGACGCTCCTGCCAGTGTCCGAGCACTTCACGCACGACGTAGATGCGGTCGCGCCACAGAAAGGAGCCCGGCGCGCCGTTCTGCTCCGCTCGCACCACCACGGGTTCACCGATCCGATGAGCCATCAGTAACCCACCTCTCCCCACCAGGGCCGATAACGTTTCTCCAGTTGCCGCACGACCCAGGGGGAAGATCCGGATCCGTGATGTTCGAACACCTGTTCGAACACAGATGACGTTACCGTCAGCAGCCCGGCCCGTCAATCGGGTCCGTCACCGGTACACAGCGACGTTTAGGCTGGACAGATGAGTGACGATCCGCCCGGCCCGGACATGCCGGGCTGGATCGATCTCACCGTCTGGGGGGTGCCGGGCACTCGGATACCGTCCGCCCTGCACCGGATGGCGCTGCATCGGCGCCCAATCCGCCGGGCTCCCGGCCTGCGGTTCGCGAAGCTGCTCGGCACCGGCTCCAGCCAGACCTTCTCGATGCGGGATGTGGACCTGCGGCATTGGGCCCTGCTGAGCGTCTGGGACGATCCCGAGCACGCCGCCCAGTTCCAGCGGGGCGCCGTTCACGCCGCCTGGCAGCGGATCGCCCGCGAACAGCTGACCGTGCAGATGGTCACCCTTCGAGCCCGTGGCCACTGGTCCGGGGTCACCCCATTCCAGCCGCCGGAGCGATCGGCCAGCCCGGCCGGTACGCCGGTGGCGGTGCTCACCCGGGCCCGGCTGCGGCCGTTGCGGATGATCCGGTTCTGGCAAGCCGTGCCGCCGGTCGCGGCCGACCTGAACTCCTCTCCCGGCCTGATGATCGCGCTCAGCCTGGGCGAGTCGCCGATCGGTTTTCCGGTCACCTTCAGCATGTGGTCCGGCCAGCAGGCAATGACCCAGTTCGCCTACCGGTCCCCCGCCCACCGGTCGGCGATGCAGCGGACCGGGGTGGAAGGATGGTTCGCGGAGGAACTGTTCGCCCGATTCGCGGTCCGCAGTGTGCAGGGCAGCTATCGGGGCCAGCAGTTCAGCATCGTCCCGGACCCCGTGCATGAACCCTGACCGGCCAGCACATCAGCCACCGCAGCGCCCACTGGGAGGACTGGCCGGCTGGCTGGTGCTGGCCGGCGTGCTGACACAGATCAGTTATCCCCTCACCACCGGTACCGGTTCGGTGGTGGTCACGGTGATCAGTGTGCTGCTGCTGTCGGCGGCGGCCTGCACTCATGTGCTGGCTCTGACCGGATCGGCCGCGATGGCAGGCGTTCTGCTAGGCGTCACCGCGGGCACCGGCTGGCTGGCCGAGGTGATCGGGATCCACACCGGTGTGCCGTTCGGCTCCTACCGGTACACCTCACTGCTGGGTCCGCCGGTGCTCGGCGTCCCGGTGCTGGTGCCCCTGGCTTGGACCATGCTGGCCTACCCATGCCTCCTGCTCGGCCGCCAATTGTCCGGCTCGGCACAGCAGGCGCCGGGCTCGGCACAGCGGCTACCGCCCCGCTGGCGCACGGCGGTGCTCGGCGGGCTGGCGCTGGCCAGCTGGGACCTGTTCCTGGATCCGCAGATGGTCGCGCTCGGCGCCTGGACCTGGCAGCACCCCCGGCCCGGCCTGCCCGGCGTCACCGGCGTCCCGCTGACCAACTACGCGGGCTGGCTGATCGTGTCGGTGATTCTGATCGCGGTGGCCGACCGGGCGATGGATGCCGCCGAGACCGGCCCACCCGCCCGCAGCAGCAAGCGGTTGCGGTTGCTAACACCAGCTCAGCAGCAGGTGCCCGCCGCCGTCCTGGCCTGGACCTGGCTGGGGTCGTTGACCGGCAATCTGGTGTTCTTCGATCGGCCCGCGGTCGCGCTCTACGCGGGGATCGCGATGGGCGCGCTCACCCTGCCCTACCTGCGGCTGCTGTGGCAGGGACGGCATACGACTGAAACGGTGGGCGCTGTGATCAGCCGGTGAAGGATGAGCCGAGGCGGGCGGGACAGCTGGCCGCAGCGCTGGTGCTGGCCGCTTCGGGCGGTGCCGCCGCGCTCACCCTGCACACCGCGCTGAACCTGCGGCTGCTGCGGACTCCCAGTGATCGCCCGGCGCCGGCCGAAGAGTTCGTCAGCATCCTGGTGCCGGTCCGGAATGAGGCCGATCGGGTGGAGCCCTGCCTGCGTTCGCTGCTGGCCCAGCAGGGCCTGCCCGAGGCCGAGATCCTGATCCTGGACGACGGCAGCAGTGACCAGACCGCCAGCCTGGTGGAACGGCTGATCACCGATCATCCCCGGGCCAGCCTGCTGATCGGCGCCCCCTTGCCCTCCGGCTGGCTGGGGAAGCCGCACGCATGCCACCAATTGGCGCTGGCCGCAACCGGTTCCATGCTGGTGTTCGCCGACGCCGACGTCCGGTTCGAACCGCACGCGATCGCAGCGGCCATCGAGGTGGCCCGCGATCACAAGCTGGATCTGGTCTCGCCGTATCCCCGGCAGATCGCCAAAAGCATGGCCGAACGACTGATTCAGCCGCTGTTGCAATGGTCCTGGCTGACCACCCTGCCGTTGCGGGCCGCCGAGCACTCGGGCCGGCCCTCGATGGCTGCGGCCAACGGCCAGTTCCTGGTGGCTGACACAGCGGCCTACTGGCGGGCCGGAGGACACGCCGCGATCCGGGACCAGGTCTTGGACGACGTGGCCCTGCTCCGCCGGATCACCGCGGCCGGTGGCCGCGGCGGGATGATCGACGGCACCACGATCGCCCGTTGCCGGATGTACCGCGACGCCGCGGAACTGCGCTGCGGCTATCGCAAGTCGCTGTGGTCGGCGTTCGGCTCACCGGGCCGGGCAGCTGGGGTGATGACCGGGCTGGTGGTGCTGTATGTGGTGCCGCCGGTGGCCGCGCTGACTGGCTCCCGGACGGGACTGACCGGCTACCTGGCTGCCGTGCTGGGCCGGTTCCTGATCGCCCGCCGGACCCAGAGTCGTTCTCTGCCCGATGTTCTGGCGCATCCGCTGAGCATCGCCGCGCTGGCCGCGATGACCGCAGACTCCTACTGGGGCCTGCGCCGGGGCGAGCTCAGCTGGCGCGGCCGGCCAGTGCGCCGGAACGGAGCCTGAGATGGCGTCGATCGTGGTGATCGGGGCCGGGATCGCCGGGCTGTCGGCGGCGGCCCGGCTGGCAGCCGCCGGGCACGCTGTCACGGTGTGCGAGCAGGCCAGCGAGATCGGCGGCAAGCTGGGCGTTCTGGAGCACGACGGGTTCCGGTTCGACACCGGCCCCAGCCTGCTGACGTTGCCCGCCGTCTACCGGGACCTGTTCCTGAAGACCGGTGGCGCTCTGGAGAAACACCTGGATCTGGTGCCGGTCGACCCGGTCTGCCACTACCGGTTCGCCGATGGACTGGAACTGGACATCCCTAACGCCAATGCTTTTCGAATCGCCCAGGCCTGGGATCAGGCGGCCGGTCATGGCGCTGGTGACGACTGGGCCCGGTTCTCCCGCCGGGCCGGGAAGATCTGGGAACTGACCCGCGAGCCGTTCCTGGAGTCACCATTGCGCGGTATGACGACCCTGCTGGGGCTGGCCCGCAGCCCCAGCGCCGTCCAGACGGTGGCCCCGTGGGCCTCGCTGCGGAGTCTGGGGCAGCGGTACCTGCACAATCCCTATCAGCGCATGGTTCTCGACCGCTACGCCACCTACACCGGCTCCGACCCGCGGCTGGCTCCGGGCGCCCTGGCCACCATCCCCTACGTCGAGCAGACCTTCGGGGCCTGGTACATCCCGGGCGGCCTGGCACGGCTGGGCGTCGCGGTGGCCGAACGGGCCGAGCAGACCGGCGCCAAGATCCGGCTCGGGGCCGACGTGACCGAAGTGCTGGTCGACGGCAAGAACGTTGCTGGGGTGAGACTTTCGACTGGCGAGCGGGTCGCGGCGGACGTCGTGGTGGCCAATGCCGACGCCGCGCACCTCTATCACGACCTGATTCCCGGCCCGGCCGGAGCGGCGGGACGGCGGCGGCTGCGCCGGATGCAGCCTTCTCTGTCCGGGGTAGTTCTGCTGCTGGCTCTGCGGGGCCGGACACCGGGGCTGCGCCATCACACCGTGTTGTTCCCGGCTGACTACGACCTGGAATTCGACCAGATCTTCGGCACCGGAACCCAGTTCGCGCCAGTCCCCTGCACCGACCCGACGGTGTACATCAGCGCTCCGGACGATCCGTCGATGCGGCCCAGTGATCAGCACGAAGCCTGGTTCGTACTGATCAACGCCCCCCGGCACTAGCCGTCCGGCGACTCAGCGGACGGCCGGGCGGACGGCCGGGCGGACGGCCGGGCGGCCGCCCGCACGGGCCGGGCGGGGGTCGACTGGAACCGCCCGGGACTAGCTGAACGCTATGCCGCCACCATCTTGAGGATCATGGCCGAACGTGGCCTGGACGTGCGGGACCGGGTGATCTGGAGTGAGGTCCAGACCCCGGCCGAACTCGAGCGCCGGACCCGGAGCCCGGGCGGCTCCATCTACGGCACCAGCAGCAACGGTGCCGCAGCCGCCTTCCTGCGCCCGGCCAACCGGAGCCATATCGGCGGGCTCTTCCTGGCCGGAGGGTCAGCGCATCCCGGCGGTGGCCTGCCGCTGGCTGGCTTGTCAGCCGCGATCGTCGCCGAACTGATCGGACCGGCCTGACCCGGCCGTACGAACCGCCGAGCCCCACCGGATCACGCCGGAGTTCTGCACCCAGGCCACCAGCGAAGCGGCCATCAGGCTGGCCACCACCAGCAGTGGAACCTCGTGTTCGGGCGCCACCGAGGGCCACGCCACGAACCAGAGCACGGTGCCCAGCGCCCACAGCAGCAGCCCGGCGGCGACCCGGTGACTCAGGTTGGCCAGCCGCTGCGACCAGGCCGCTCCGAGCAGCACCAGCAGCCCCGCGATCGCCCCGGCGTACAGCAGCAGGCTGGCGTGCGGGCCGTCCAGCAGCCGGGGCAGTGCGTGCAGTCTTCCGGTCAGCCCCCGGTCACCGGGATCGTCCACCAGCCCGCGGGCGATCAGCCACGACCGGTCATCGTGGCGTGCCTGTAGCCGTTGCGGCAGCCAGCCCCACAGGGCCGGTGACAGCAGAACCCAGGTCAGCACGGTGAGCAGCATGCTGACCAGCAACCAGCCGGCCACCCGCAGCGGCGGCGGAGCGGGCGATCCGCCCTCCGGCTGACCGGCCAGCAGGGCCCGTTGCCGGCGGACGTGTCCGGCCACCACCCCGGCCAGGCAGAACGCGGCCGCCCCAGCCAGATAGGGAGCAGCGCTCAGTCCTGCGGCCAGGCACAGTCCGGCTGTCAGCCCCAGACCGGTCCAGGCCCCCAAG
>CAXUFS010000136.1:0-7658 GCA_964250315.1 uncultured Kineosporia sp.
GACGAAGGCGGCGATGCTGTCGATCGTGCTGCTCCCGCGCTGATGGGCGGGCAGATCGGGCGGGTTGTAGTAGCCGATCTTCACGGCGTCCACCAGGCCCTCGACGATCGGGTGCAGGTAGATGCCGGTGTCGAGATAGGCGATCACGGGCATCACATCGGAGGTGAACAGGTGGCGCCGGCGAGCGGGCGGGACGAAGTACTTTGCGTCGCTGGGCCGGTCCTTGGTGATGGGCACCTGCAGCGCACATCCCGGCAGCAGCCGGAGCACGTCATTGGTGCCATGCCCGGCTGTGATCACCAGTGACCGGGTGAGCAGCAGCGTGCCGTCGGCGGTGCTGACCCTGATCAGGTCGCCGTCCGGCTGGATCTCGGCCGGGGGACTGTGCTCGTGCACCTGCGCTCCGGCGGCGCCCAGGGCTTCGCTCAGCGCCCGGGTCACCGCGGGCACGTTGACCAGTCCTCCAGCCAGGTCCAGGTCACCCAGATCGGCCTGCAGATAGGGGTACCTGTCCGCCAGCTCGCCGCCGTTGCGGCGCTCGACCGGTAGTCCGAGCCGCCGCATCACATCGGTGCTGAGCTGGGCGTAGGTGCCGCTCAGATCGGGCGTCACCGCCGAGGCGGCGATGTTCATGCACCCGCAGCGGACCAGCACCTGGCTGCCGGTGTCGGCCTCGAACTGGGTCCACAGCCCGATGGCCTCATCGGCCAGCCGGGCGTAGACCGGGTCCAGGTAGTCCCGCCGGAACGAGCGGGTCCAGCCGAAGGAAGCGGTGGCCGGGTCGCCGATCTGCCCGCGTTCCAGCACGGCCACCCGGTCGTGATGAACGGAGGCCTGATAGGCCGTGAACAGGCCCATCACGCCGCCACCGATGACCAGCAGGTCCAGGACGCCGGACGAGCTGCCGGTCTCGCCGTCCACGCTGATCGCCTCCTCTGTCATTCGCTTCCACCCAGTGGTTAGGTGTTGCCGTCAGATGGAACCTCCGTCGGAGAAATGTAAGGCCTGCGTGTTAACGGCGGAGTCACGCGGTCAGCATCTTGCCCGCCTGCCCGGCGCGACCGGCTTCCACGGCCACGTCAGCCAGGGCCGGCAGCAGCTCCTGAGCCCGGGCGACGTCGCTGGTCAGGTCCCGGTCGCCCAGATCGGCCGGCAGATCGGCGCACAGCCGCATCGCCGCTCCCCAGCCCTGGTCGGGGATCGGCATTCCAGTCATCCGCACCGCGCGAACCGCCGCCACCAGTTCGGCGGCCAGCGCGATCGGGTAGGCCCGGGCCACCTCGAACAGCTGAACCGCGGCGTGCGAAGCGAAGCTGGCGTCCTCTTCGGCGCCACGGGAGATCGTCACCGTGCCCAGCGACGCAGGCACAGCCGCTGAGCGTAGAACGGCCAAGGCCGAGCTGGCCACATACTCCAGCAACATCATCCCGGATGCCCCGGGACGGCCCTCGCCCAGGAAGGGCGGCAAACCGGTGAACGCTGGATCGATCAGCATCGCCAGCCGGCTCAGCAGCAGCGGCCCGGACTGAGCTACCGCGATCGCCGCGCTGTCGCAGGCCAGGGCCAGGCCGGTGAGGTGGAATCCGCCGTGATGGATCACCAGCTCCTCACCGGGCTGGCCGCCGGGCAGGATGATCGGATTCTCGGCGGCGACGTTCAGCAGTTCGTCGCCGGTGGCCTCCAGGTGCTGCAGCGCGTCCAGCATCGAGCCGTTCACCTGCGGCAGGCAGCGGATCGCGAACGGGTCCTGGATCCGGGCGGCCACCGGCGGAGCCGAAGCGGTCAGGCCGCGGACCGTCCGGCAGACTTCGTCACTGCCCGCGCCGGGTGTGGCCCGGGCCACCGCTGGCGCGAACGCCTCCAGATTTCCGCGGACCGCCACCATTGACAGCGCGGCGATGGTCAGCGCCGACCGGGCCAGATTCTGCAACTGGTGCGCGGCCAGAGCGACGTCGCCGAGGGTGGCGGCGTTGGAGCTGAGGAACGGCAGGGCGTCATGGATGCCGAACGCCACCGGTGGTTCGGGCCGCCACGCAGCGGTCAGCGGGATCTCGCCCAGCAGGCCGAGCGCGGTGGTGGCCAGCGCGGACAGGTCGCCGGTGCCGATCCCGGCGAACTCGCGGATCGGGGGCAGGGCATCGGCGTTGATCATCGCCTCCAGGGCCCGGGCGGCCTCCACGGAGAGTCCAGAACCACCCGAAGCGAGCTGATTCAGCCGGATCAGCAGCATGGCCCGGACCCGGCTGGCCTCGCGCAACTGACCCGCACTGGTGGCGTGGCTGCGCAACAGGCCGAGCGCGTGATCCGGCCACGGCTCGACCGGCACAGCCCGGTTGGCTCCGACCCCCGTGGTCCGGCCGTAGATCGGCCGGCTCGTCACCGCTGTCACGGCTGCCCGATGGGATGCCTCGACCGCGCGCCAGGCCGGATCACTCACCTTGGCCTGAATGGGTGCGACGGCCACCTCGGCGACGTCGCAACAGGTCAAGCTGCGGCCGTCGATCAGGACGGCAACACTGGGCTGCTGCACGGGTCACCCCTTCCCGGCTCAGGAGCCGTGTATCACTCAATGGCAAAGTGTTTCTGATCCGTGAAACCTGCAACATAGGGATGCGTTCTGTCCGGCGAACAGGCAGGCTGGCCTGAGCCGCAGATCATGATCAGCCCAGCGGAGGACCAGGCCGATGACGGGAACGGGTGCCCGATGAACGGCGCCACTCCCACCCGGACGGTGGAACGCGCGCTCGCCCTGCTGGCCAGCGTGTGTGATGGCGCGTCGCCATCGCTGACCGAATGCGCCCGGACCACCGACCTGCCCGCCAGCACCGCGCTCCGGCTGCTCCGGACCCTTGAATCGGCCGGCTTCGTGGCCAGGGACGACGAGGGGATCTACCGGGCCGGGTCGCGGCTGGTGCAGCTGGGAGCCCGCGCGCTGGCCCAGCAGCCCGTGGTTGAGGCCTGCCGCCCGGCGATGGCCCGGCTGGTCGAGGCCACCGGTGAGTCCACCTACCTGTGCCTGCCTGGCCCCGGCTCGAGCGCGCTGTACGTCGCCGGGCTGGAGGGCACCCACTCGATCCGGCACACCAACTGGGTGGGCCGCACCGGACCGCTGGAGGGTAGTGCCGCCGGAGCCGCCCTGACCGGCCAAGTGCCGTCCCATGGGTTCGTGACCAAGCGATCGGCGATCGAACCGGACGTGACCGCGATCGCGGCTCCGGTCCGGCATCCGGGCGGGGTGATCGCCGCCCTGAGTGTGGTCGGCCCCGCCTACCGGATCGACGATCACACGGCCGCGGCGTATGGCCGGCTGCTGGTGGACGAAGCCAGCCGGGTGTCGGCCGCACTCGGCTCGGCCTACGCGCAGGCGCAGACGCAGAGTGCCCGCCATGCTCAACAGCAGACGCACGCCCCGGACCCGATCTCGCAGATGAGGGTGATGAACCGGTGATTCGATTCGATTCAGTGACCAAGCGCTACCCCGATGGCACCATGGCCGTCGACGGGCTCAGCCTGACCGCGCCGTCGGGCCAGATCACCGTGTTCGTGGGCCCGTCCGGCTGTGGCAAGACGACGTCCCTGCGAATGATCAACCGGATGATCCCGCTGACCTCCGGCACCATCTGGCTGGATGACCAGGACACCGCCGCCGTGGACGAGGCCACCCTGCGTCGCGGGATCGGATACGTGATCCAGCACGCCGGCCTGTTCCCGCACCGCACGATCGTGGACAACATCGCGACCGTGCCGTACCTGCTCGGCTGGGACAAGGCCAAGGCCCGGACCCGGGCACTGGAACTGATGGAGCGGGTCGGGCTCTCCACCTCGTTCGCGCGGCGCTATCCGGCCCAGCTGTCCGGTGGCCAGCAGCAGCGGGTCGGGGTGGCCCGGGCGCTGGCCGGGGATCCGCCGGTGATGCTGATGGACGAGCCGTTCAGCGCGGTCGACCCGGTGGTTCGGGCCGAACTGCAGGACGAGTTCCTCCGGCTGCAGTCGGAGCTGGGCAAGACCATCATCTTCGTCACCCACGACATCGATGAGGCGGTCAAGCTCGGCGACCAGGTCGCGGTGCTGCAGGTCGGCGGCAAGCTGGCCCAGATCGCGGCTCCGGAGACGCTGCTGACGGATCCGCTCGACGACTTCGTGGCTGGGTTCGTCGGCCGCGACCGGGGATACCGGGCGCTCGGTTTCCAGAACGCGACCGACCTGATTCTCCAGGAGGAGAAGACGGTCAGGATCGGGGACGACGCCGCCACCATCCGGGCCGCCGCCACCGATGGCTGGGTGCTGGCGGTGGACGATCAGCGCAGCCCGATCGGCTGGGTGAACGCCGCTGCGGTCTCCGACAGCCGCCGCGTCGGGCCGGATCTGCTGCAGCGGGGTGGCACCACGGCGTCCGTCAGTGGCTCGCTCCGGGCGGTGCTGGATGCCGCGCTCTCATCGCCGTCCGGCCGCGGTGTCCTGGTGGACGACCAGAACGCGCTGGCCGGCACCGTCCGGGCCGACGAAGTGATCAAGCGGATCGATGCCCAGCTGGCCGCCCGGCGGCAGAGCGAGACGGACCCGCAACCGGTCACCCCCGGGACGGCATCATGATCCAGTACATCAAGGATCACCACGCCGACATCGCCACCGACTTCATCGCCCACGTCTGGCTCTCCGTGCTGCCGGTGGTGATCGGCCTGCTGATCGCGCTGCCGATCGGCTGGGTCGCCGCCCACTATCGCTGGACCTATCCCGGGATCACCAACCTGGCCGGGCTGCTCTACACCATCCCGTCGATCGCCCTGTTCGTGATCATGCCTTCAATCCTGCACACCCAGATCCTGTCTCCGGTCAACGTGGTGGTGGCGCTGACCGTGTACTCGATCGCGTTGCTGACCCGGGTGGTGGCCGATGCGCTGGGTGCGGTGCCGAACGAGGTCCGGCAGGCGGCGACCGCGATGGGGTTCAAGGGGATCGGCCGGTTCCTGCGGGTCGAGTTGCCGATCGCGGTCCCGGTGATCGCGGCCGGGGTCCGGGTAGCCACCGTGTCCAATGTCAGCCTGGTCTCGGTGGCCGCGCTGATCGGGGTGGCCCAGCTAGGTTCGCTGTTCACCGACGGCTTCACCCGCTACGTGAACAGCGTGGTCCTGCTCGGGATCATCCTCTGTGTGCTGCTGGCCCTGGTGCTGGACGGCCTGATCCTGCTCGGGCTGCGCTGGCTGACCCCCTGGCAGCGAGCGGTGGCCAAGCGATGAGCGAGCGCAGCGAGCGAACCATCAGGCGGAGTCCGTGGCTCGCGGCGAGGGCCGAGCCGTGAGCGGCATGATCGACTACCTGAGCACCAGCGAACACTGGTCGGGGGACGACGGGATCCCGCACCGGCTGCTGCAGCACCTGGGCTACTCGTTCGGGGCGCTGTTGCTGGTGGTGCTGATCGGCCTTCCGCTGGGGCTGTACATCGGTCACACCGGCCGGGGGGCGGTGGCGATCGCTGGGACCGCGAACGCGCTGCGCGCCATCCCCACCCTGGGCCTGCTGATCTTCGTAGTGATCGCATTCTCCGGCTATCTCCCGGCCGGCGTCTCCTACCTGGTGCCCTCGATCGCGGTGCTGGTGGTGCTCGGTATCCCGGCCGTGCTGTCCAACACCTATGCCGGGGTGCAGAGCGTGGATCCCGCTGCCCGCGACGCCGCCCGCGGGATGGGGATGACCGGCTCGCAGGTGCTCTGGCGGGTGGAGGTGCCCAACGCGCTGCCGTTGATCCTGTCCGGGATCCGCAACGCCACCCTGCAGATCGTGGCCACCGCGACCATCGCGGCGTCGGTCTCGCTCGGCGGCCTGGGCCGGTTCATCCTGGACGGTCAGTCGCAGCGCGACTATTCGCAGATGGCCGCGGGTGCGGTGCTGGTAGCGGTGCTCGCCGTCGTCCTCGACCTGATCATGGCGGCGGCGCAGCGACTGGTGGTGTCGCCCGGCCTGACCGGACGCTACCGGAGCAAGCCACAGATCGACCCGGTGCTGACGGTGGACCTGCCCGAGCACGCCCCGGCCGGTACCGGGTAATGCTGCTTGCTGGCCGCCGCCCGCCCTGCTGGTCGCGGCGGGCCTGGATTACGGGGTTGAAACGTTGCCGATGCGAGACCTCCGGGCGAACGGAACTGTCACACCCATGGGTGAGGATGTGCATCGACGTAACCGGCCGCTGTCCGGCGGCCGGGCGGACAACAGGAGAGAACCGATGATGAAGCGCACCAGACTGGTGATGGCCGCAGCGGCAATCGCCACCTCCGCGCTGGCCGTAGCGGCGTGCGGCGGCGGCAGCGATCCGCTGGCAGCGCCCAGCCAGACCAAGGCGGCTTCCGACACGATCGTCGTCGGTTCGGCCAACTTCCCCGAGAACGCATTGCTCGCCGACATCTACGCGGGGGCGCTCGGCGCCAAGGGCGTCAAGGTCAGCACCAAGCTGAACATCGGCGCCCGCGAGGTGTACCTCAAGGCGCTGGAGGACGGCTCGATCGACATGGTTCCCGAGTACAACGGGTACCTGCTCGGCTTCTACGACCCGAAGGCCACCCAGTCCAGTCCGGAAGAGGTGCTTGCCGCACTCAAGGCCAAGCTGCCGGCCACTCTGACCGTGACCGACCAGTCGACCGCTGAGGACAAGGACGCGGTGGTCGTCACCCAGGCGACCGCGACCAAGTACCACCTGACGTCGATCGCCGACCTCGCGCCGGTGGCGAAGAAGCTGAAGCTGGGTGGCCCTCCGGAGTGGAAGACCCGGGCCACCGGCGTCCCGGGGCTGAAGAAGATCTACGGCGTCACGTTCGGCACCTTCAAGTCGCTGGACGCCGGAGGCCCGCTGAGCGTGAACGCTCTGACCAAGGGCCAGGTGGACGCGGCCAACATCTTCACCACCGACCCGAACATCGCCAAGAACGGCTGGGTGACCCTGCAGGACCCGAAGAGCCTGTTCCTGTCGGCGAACGTGATTCCGGTGATCACCAAGTCCAAGGCCAGTCAGACGGTGACTGATGCGCTGAACGCAGTGTCGGCCAAGCTCACCACCGATACGTTGAGCCAGATGATGAAGAAGGTGGTGCTCGACAAGATGGACCCTCAGACCGTGGCCAAGGACTTCCTGAGCAGCAACAGCCTGGGCTGATCAGCTGGGTTGATCCGGTCGATAAGGCGAGCACGGCCTGTTCCTGCTGGATATCCCAGGCAGGAACAGGCCGTTCTGCATTTCCCGGTTGAGGGTCCTGCTTCTGAGAGCCACCGTCTGAGCCGGGTTCAAGGGTCTTGCGCGGTGGTTTCAGGGAGCGTGAGCGGAGCCGGTGCTGGGTCTGCGGCCGCCGAGGCGGACTGCCAGCTGTTCGGCGGTGCGGTGTGCCGCGGCAGCCAGAAGGTCGCGGCTGGCGCCGGTGACCCGTTCGGCCTCGAAGGTGATCGCCACCGCTGCCGCGGGGTGGCCGGTGTGATCATGGACGGCGGCGGCCACCGAGGCGAAGCCGGGCGTGACCTCGCCGTCCTCGATCGCGGTGCCGGTCGCCCTGACCGGCCGCAGCAGTGCCCGCAACTGGGACAGCGTCTGCGGGCCAGCGCCGTGCCGCCGTACGAACGCCGGGCGGTCGGCGAACAGGGCCCGGACCTGGGCCGCCGGCAGCTCGGCCAGCATT
>CAXUFS010000137.1:0-7658 GCA_964250315.1 uncultured Kineosporia sp.
GCACCGGCCGCCGTCCGCCGCCGGGCCCTGCTGGCCGCCGCCAAGCACGCGACCGGAAGCGGGGCGCTGACCCGGGCGCATGCGCTGGCCCTGGATCAGCTGCTGGTCGCCGCCGAGGGGGCCACCGCCAGCCTGCCGTTCGGTGTGATCGCCCTGCGAGCTTGTGGCAGGCTTCAGTTCGGCAGCTGGCCAAACGATCAGCGCACGCCCTGAACCGACGGGAGTCTGGTTGGAAGCCGACGACATGGGCGCCGATCTGGAACGGGTGCTGCTGACCCAGGACCAGATCCTCCGGCGGCTGGGCGAACTCGCCGATCAGATCGAGACCGATTACGAGGGCCAGGACGTCGTCTTTGTCGGAGTGCTCAAGGGCGCACTGATGGTGATGGCGGATCTGACCCGGGCGATGAGCCGGACGGCCGAGGTGGACTGGATGGCGGTGTCGTCCTACGGCTCAGGTACCAAGTCGTCCGGAGTTGTCCGGATCCTGAAGGACCTGGACAAGGACATCAGCGGACGTCACGTGGTGATCGTGGAGGACATCGTCGACTCCGGGCTGACCCTGTCCTGGCTGATCACCAATCTGAGTTCGCGCGGGCCGGCCTCGGTCGAGGTGTGCACGCTGCTGCGCAAACCAGAGGCGCTCAAGGTGGAGCTCAAGCTCCGCTACATCGGGTTCGACATTCCGAATGAGTTCGTCGTCGGGTACGGACTGGATTACGCAGAGCGATACCGCAACCTGCGAGTAGTGGGCACACTCGCGCCGCATGTCTACGCTTGAAGCGGACATTTGGGTGGAGACGTCTCACTGGCGGTCGCGGATGGAACAGTGCGCCCGTACCCGCCGTTCAAGCAGGCAGTTGTACCGTCTTTTCATTGGGCGCTAGCAGGAGGGTCGGGGCGGTTGCCGCCCCAGGTGTACACAGGGCATGGACGTCAAAAAACTGACGCGCGGGCCAGCGATCTGGGTGGTCGTCTTCGTGGTCCTGCTCCTGGTGGGTGCCCGCATCTTCGCGCCGAACCAGTACAAGGAGATCGACACCTACAAGGCGATCGATCTGATCGAGACCTCCCAGGTGGACAGCGCCAAGATCGTCGACCGGGACCAGCGGATCGAGCTGACGCTCAAGAACGACAGCGTCGTCCCCGGTTATACCCGGGTCCAGGCCTACTACGTGTCGCAGCGGGGCAGTGAGCTGATCACCCTGCTCAATCAGCACAAGCCCCCGAACGGATTCAACGACAAGGTGCCGACCGGCTCGTGGTGGGGATCGATCCTGATCGGCGTGCTGCCGCTGCTACTCATCCTGGGCGTGTTCTGGTTCATGATGGGCCAGATGCAGGGCGGCGGCTCGCGCGTGATGAACTTCGGCAAGTCCCGGGCCCGGCTGGTCAGCAAGGACACTCCCAAGGTCACCTTCGAGGACGTGGCCGGGGCCGACGAGGCGATCGAGGAACTGCACGAGATCAAGGAGTTCCTGTCCGAGCCGGCCAAGTTCCAGGCGGTCGGGGCCAAGATCCCCAAGGGCGTGCTGCTGTACGGCCAGCCCGGAACCGGTAAGACCCTGCTGGCCCGGGCGGTGGCCGGTGAGGCGGGCGTGCCGTTCTACTCCATCTCCGGTTCGGACTTCGTCGAGATGTTCGTCGGCGTCGGCGCCAGCCGGGTCCGCGACCTGTTCGAGCAGGCCAAGACCAATGCCCCGGCCATCATCTTCGTGGACGAGATCGACGCCGTCGGCCGTCACCGGGGCGCTGGGCTGGGCGGCGGGCACGACGAGCGCGAACAGACCCTCAACCAGCTGCTGGTCGAGATGGACGGGTTCGACGTCAAGACCAATGTGATCCTGATCGCGGCCACCAACCGGCCCGACATCCTCGACCCGGCTCTGCTGCGACCCGGCCGGTTCGACCGGCAGATCGCGGTCGACCCGCCGGACATGCGTGGCCGGGACCGGATCCTTCAGGTGCACGCCAAGGGCAAGCCGATGGCCCCCGACGTCGACCTGACCGCGGTGGCCCGGCGCACGCCCGGCTTCACCGGCGCCGACCTGGCCAACGTGCTGAACGAGGCCGCATTGCTGACCGCCCGGGCCGGAGCCCGGATCATCGACAACCGGGCCCTGGACGAGGCGATCGACCGGGTGATCGCCGGCCCGCAGAAGCGCACCCGGGTGATGCGCGACCGGGAGAAGAAGATCACCGCCTACCACGAGGGCGGCCACGCCCTGGTGGCGGCGGCGATGCGAAACACGGAGCCGGTCACCAAGATCACGATCCTGCCGCGGGGCCGGGCGCTGGGCTACACCATGGTGCTGCCGGAGGACGACAAGGTCTCCACCACCCGCAACGAGATGCTCGACCAGCTGGCCTACGCCCTGGGCGGGCGGGTGGCCGAGGAGCTGGTCTTCCACGACCCGACCACCGGGGCCAGCAACGACATCGAGAAGGCCACCGGCATCGCCCGGGCGATGGTCACCCAGTACGGGATGTCCGAGCGGGTGGGCGCGATCAAGCTGGGCCGCAGCAGCGGCGAGGTGTTCCTCGGCCGGGACATGGGTCACGAGCGGGACTACTCCGAAGAGGTCGCCGGGGTGGTGGACGACGAAGTGCGCCGCCTGATCGAGGCCGCGCACGACGAGGCCTACGAGGCCCTGGTCGAGAACCGCGAGGTGCTGGACGACCTGGTGCTGGCCCTGCTGGAGAAGGAGACGCTGAACAAGGAGGAGATCGCCGAGATCTTCGGTGCAATCGTCCAGCGGCCCGAACGCCCGGTCTGGCTGTCCAGTGAGCGGCGGTTCGTCTCCGACATCCCGCCGGTGCTCAGCCCATCGGAGCGGGCCAAGGCCAACGGATCAGCCAACGGATCGGCCAACGGCTCGTCCAACGGATCAGCCAATGGCTCGTCCAACGGATCAGCCAACGGTCATGCTCCGGCCTCGATCGGCGGTGCCCACCCCGAATCTGGTGACCCACGCTGACCGCACTGGACAACGCCGCGCTCGGCGGCATCACCGGCCGCCCCTATGACGCTGTCCGGGTGGAACGGGCGGTGCGCGAGCTTCTGGAGGCGATCGGTGAGGATCCCGAGCGCGAGGGCCTGACCAACACCCCGGCCCGGGTGGCCCGGGCCTACGCCGAGATGTTCGCCGGCCTGCGGCAGGACCCGGCCGAGGTGCTGACCACCACCTTCGATCTCGGCCACGACGAGATGGTGCTGGTCAAGGACATCGAGGTCTACTCCTGCTGCGAGCATCACCTGGTGCCGTTCCATGGAGTGGCGCATGTGGCCTATATCCCGGCGGTGGATGGGCGGATCACCGGACTGAGCAAGCTGGCCCGGCTGGTCGACGTGTACGCCCGTCGTCCGCAGGTGCAGGAACGGCTGACCACCCAGATCGCCGACGCGCTGGTCGAACAGCTGGAGCCGCGTGGAGTGATGGTGGTGATCGAGTGCGAGCATCTGTGCATGTCGATGCGCGGGGTGCGCAAGCCCGGCTCGCGCACCGTCACATCGGCCGTGCGGGGTCAGCTGCTGAACCCGGCCACCCGGGCTGAGGCGATGGCCCTGATGATGGCCGGGCGCCGGAACTAGAGCCTCTAAAGTGGCCAACGTGACCGGACCCGAGGGCCTGCCTCCGGAGGCCAGCACCGGCGCTGCGGTGGTGATGGGCGTCCTCAACGTCACCCCGGACTCCTTCAGCGACGGCGGCCGCTGGCTCGACCCGGGCGCCGCGATCGCGCGAGGGCTGGCCATGATGGCCGAAGGGGCCACCCTGGTGGACGTCGGCGGCGAGTCGACCCGCCCCGCCGCGCAGCGGGTTGCGGCTGACGAGGAACTGCGCCGGGTGATCCCGGTAATCAAGGAGCTGGCCGGTCACGGCGTCCCGGTCAGCATCGACACCCTGCGGGCGCAGGTTGCTGAGGCGGCGCTGGACGCCGGAGCGGTGATGGTGAACGACGTCAGCGCCGGGCACTCGGATCCGCGGATGCCCCGGCTGGTGGCGCAGGCCCAGGTGCCCTTCGTGGCCATGCACTGGCGACATCCGCCCGGCCTGGGCGACGTTGCGCTGCACACGGGTACGTTCGAGCCCTACACCGACATTGTCGGCGAGGTGGAGCAGGACCTGCTGCGCAGTTTGGACGGCTTGGTCGCGGCCGGGGTCGATCCGGGCGGGATCGTGCTCGAGCCGGGCCTGGGATTCGCCAAGGACGCAGCCGGCAACTGGGAACTGCTGGCGGGGCTGGACCGGCTGGTGGCGCTGGGCCTGCCGGTGCTGATCGGGCCGTCGCGCAAGCGTTTTCTCGGCTCGCTGCTGGGGACGCCGGAAGCGCCGGCCGGGGTCGAGCAGCGGGATCCGGCCACCGCGGCGGTGTGTGCCCTGGCGGTCGCGGCTGGCGTCTGGTGCGTCCGGGTGCACGCGGTCAAACTCTGCGCGGATGCCGTCCGGGTGGCCGGGGCCGTACGGCAGGCCCGGCGTCCGGCCGGTCTCAGCGCTGGAGGGATGAGCCGGTGAATCAGGCCAGCGACATGATCCTCGGGCTGCACGGACGCCCCCTCGACCGGATCCGGCTGCTCGGCGTGACCGCCCGCGGCCATCACGGCGTGCTCGATGACGAACGCCGGAACGGCCAGGACTTCACCGTGGACGCCGTCCTGCACCTGGACACCTCACCGGCCGCGGCCGGGGACGATCTCGGCCTGACCGTGAACTACGGCGAACTGGCGATCCAGATCGCCGACGTGGTCCGGGGCGAACCGGCCCGGCTGATCGAGACTCTGGCCGAGCGGGTGGCGCAGGTGTGCCTGAAGCCGGATGCGGTGCATGCGGTCGACGTCACCGTGCACAAGCCGTCCGCGCCGATCAGCGAGGCGTTCAGCGATGTCCAGGTGTCGATCCGGCGCCAGCGCGAGCACCCCCCGGTGGAATCGGGGCCGCTGGACCGGCACCCGGTCATCGCGGTCGAGGCGGTGCTGGCCCTGGGCAGCAATCTGGGTGACCGGGCGAACATGCTGCGCTCGGCGGTGTCCGCGCTCGAGGCCATGCCCGGAGTCGAGGTCACCGCGGTGTCGGCGGTGTTCGAAACCGCCCCAGTCGGTGGCCCGGCCCAGCCCGACTACCTGAACGCCGTGGTGATGGTCAGCACCGAGCTGTCGGCCCAGGACCTGCTGGACACCTGCCATCGGGTTGAGGCCGCCCATGACCGGCAGCGCGGTGTGCACTGGGGCCCGCGGACCCTGGACATCGACATGATCCGGTACGGCGGGCTGATCAGCTCGATGCCGGACCTGTCTCTGCCGCATCCGCGTGCGGCTCAGCGGGCCTTCGTGCTGGCGCCCTGGCTGAGCATCGACCCGGAGGCGACCCTGCCCTGGGCCGACGGACTGCACGCGGTCCGGGAGGTGCCGGTGGCCGAACTGCTGGCTCAGGCACCGGATCGGGATGACGTGCGGGAGCGCCCCGAGATCGACCTAAGGCCGCAGGCCGACCCGGGCCTGCCCGGGACCGGCGGCCGGCACACCCTTCAGGGGCCGGGCCAATGACCCCCGCCAAGATCGTCAACGCGGTACTGATCGCGGTGCTGACCACCGCGATCGGCTGGGTCGCGCTGGACACGTGGACCGGTTCTGGGCACAACCCGCTGCCGCTCGGCTGGGCCGCGGTGGCCGGCATCCTGGCCCTGATCGCGATTCTGCTGGCGGCTGGCCTGCAGGTGCGGCAGTGGATCAGGGGCCGTAACGGCCGGGTGGAGCCATTGATGGCCGCCCGGGTGGCGGTGCTGGCCAAGGCCAAGGCCTACGGTGGGGCGCTGCTGGTCGGCTGGTACCTGAGCCAGGCGCTGGAGATCTATCCCGACCTGGTCGGCGCCCGGCGGGGCCGGTTCTTCGTCGCGCTGGTCGCGACCGCGTCCGCGGTGGCTCTTTCGGCGGCCGGATTCGTGGTCCAGTACTGGTGCCGGGTGCCGCCCGGTGATGATGACCGGCCCGGCCGGGACGAGGGCGCCCAACATGATCAGGTTCCATGAGAAGCCGAAAGCCATTGCGAAGCGGGATGTTCCGGGTGATCGGCGGACTGCTCTGCGTCCTCAGCCTGCTCCTGCTCACCGCCTGTTCGCAGCTGCGGGCGGGTGGCCATGAGAAGGCCGGGGGGGCCGCGCTGGATCCGGTGCCGGTCGGGGGCACCCTCACCGTGGGCGGCGCCAGCTTCACCGAGATGCTGGTGATGCAGGCGCTGTACGGCAACCTCCTGACCAAGGCCGGCTACAAGGTGACCTACCGGTCGGTGAACGACCGGACGATCTACGAGCCGATGCTGCGGTCCGGCCAGATCGACGTCGTCCCGGAGTACGCGGCGACGATGACCGAGTTCCTGAACCGGGAGCTGAACGGCCCGGACGCAGCTGTGCTGGCCAGCTCCGACCTGGACGCCACCCTCGCCGCGATGCGCCCGCTGGCGAAGTGGCGCGGGCTGAAGGTGCTGACGCCGTCGGCCGCCGCCGATCAGAACGGCTTCGCGGTCGAGGCCGGCTTCGCCCAGAAGATGGGCATCGCCACCCTCTCCCAGTTCGCCGCCCTGGGCCGGCCGGTGGTGCTGGCGGCGACCAGTTCCTGCCCGACCGGCCCGTTCTGCCAGGGCGGCCTGCAGAAGGTGTACGGGATGAAGATCTCCAAGGTGCTGCCGACCGGGTTCGGCTCGGCCCAGACCAAGCAGGCGGTGCTGTCCGGCCAGGCGACGATGGGGCTGGTCGGGACCACCGACGGCAGCCTGGCCGCCCTGGGCCTGTATGTGCTCGCTGACGACAAGAAGCTGCAGCTGGCCGAGAACCTGGTGCCGGTGGTCAATGCGGCCACCGCGGGCAGCCCCCGGGTGGCCGCGGCCCTGGAACCGCTGGCCTCGGTGCTCACCTCGGCCGACCTGGCCCAGATGAACGACCAGGTCAACGTGGCCCAGCTCAGCCCAGACCAGGTGGCCAAGGAGTATCTCTCCCGGCACGGCCTGCTCTGATCTCCGGCGTTCAGCCGCCGCGCCAAGCTGCCGATGAAGCCGGGGGCGACCGAGCAGGCTGTCCGTCGTTTGCTGTTCAGGGGAGAGGCATGAGCGGGTTCTTTCGCAGGGCGCTGCCGCGAGCCGGGCGCGGCCAGGCGACGTCCGAGAGCATCGAGCCGAGCGTGGTTCCCCGGGACGTGGAGAATTTCACCCAGCTGATCAGCGCGATGGACGGCACCAGCGATCTCACTCAGGCGCTGCGTCAGGGGGTGGACTCGTTCGTGGTCTCGGCCGGGCTGGCCTACGGCGCGCTCTGGATGCCGGGCGACGCCGGCACCCTGGTGCGCCATCACGAGTCCGGGCCGCTGGCCGGGCGGATCAGCGCCCTGCTGTCCGCCGACCGGATCCCGGACAACTCCGGGTACATCGGCCAGGCTCTGCGCAGCCACGAATTCGTGATGGTGGACAACCTGCCCGCGCACGTGGTCGACGACCGCACCCGCAAGCTGGCCGGTGCCGGGATCATGGCCGGCATGTTCCATCCGATCCTGGAGAGCGACGGCGTGATCGCCGTGCTGGAGTACTACCGCGGGAACCGGCTGGGTATAGATCCCGGCGGGGCGGCCAAGATCTCGGCGCTGGCCAAGGTGGCCGACCTGGCCGTGGCCCGGG
>CAXUFS010000138.1:0-7614 GCA_964250315.1 uncultured Kineosporia sp.
GCCCCCCCACCCCCCCCCCCCCGGTGGGGGCGCCCCCCCTCCACCCCCCCCCCCCGCGGGTGTGCGGGCCCTCCCCCAGGCAGCCGGCGGCCGCTGTGTGTCATCTCGTCAATCCGGCCGACTCGCGCAGGCTGCCGGGCAGTGAATCGCGTCACACTGCGCGAGCGGCGCCCTCACCAGCGCCGCACACGGCAGAGAACTAGGCGACGATGCCGAGCCGGCGCAGCTCGACGGTCAGGTCATGCGGATTGCTGGCGGCGGCCATCGCGTCGTCCATCGACACCACGCCGTCCCGGATCAGCATCACCAGGTGCTGGTCGAAGGTCTGCATGCCGTAGAAGTTGCCCTCGCTGATCAGGTCGGTCAGCGAGGAAGTCTTCTGCGGGTCGGCGATCGCCTCGGCGATGCGGCCCGTGTTCACGCAGATCTCCACCGCCAGGCACCGGCCCTGGCCGTCGGAGCGGGAGACCAGCCGCTGGCAGATGATCCCACGCAGCGATCCGGACATGGCCTGCCGCACTTGCTTCTGCTCATGCGGGGGGAAGAAGTCGATGATCCGGGCGATGGTCTCCTGAGCGTCCTGGGTGTGCAGGGTCGACATCACGAAGTGCCCGGTCTCGGCCGCGGCCAGGGCGGCCTGCACGGTCTCGGCGTCCCGCATCTCGCCGATCAGGATCACGTCGGGGTCCTGTCGCATGGCCGCCCGCAGAGCGATGGCGAAATCGCCGGTGTCCACCCGGACTTCGCGCTGGTTGATCATCGCCAGCTTGTCCTCGTGCAGCACCTCGATCGGATCCTCGATCGTGACGACGTGAGCCTCCCGCTCACTGTTGATCTTGTCGACCATGCCCGCCAGCGTCGTGGTCTTGCCCGACCCCGTCGGCCCGGTGACCAGCACCAGCCCGCGCCGTTCCATCGCCAGCCGCCCGATCACCTCCGGCAAACCCAGATCACCGAGCGGGATGGCACCCACCGACACCCGGCGGAACACCAGCCCGACCGCACCCCGGGCGCGGAAGGCATTCACCCGGAATCGGCCGACCCCAGGCACCGAGTAGGCGAAGTCGGCCTCGTTGGTCTGGGCGAACTCCAGCGCCAGATCGGCGCGCAGGACCTGAGCCACCATCGCCTCGGTGTCCTCGGCGGTCAGCGGCGGCACATCCAGCCGACGCAGGTGACCGTCGATCCGGACCCGGGGCGGGGATCCGACCTTGCAATGCAGATCGGACCCGTATAGCTCAGTGAGCGCGCGGAGGAAGGGGACAACCGATACGGGTTCGCTCACCTGAGCAGGTTCGGCCGGGCGCCGGGAATTCTTGAGCCCGGAACTTCCAAGATCAACTGAGTTCGACCAGCAGATCCCCTTCGGAGACCACGTCGCCAGGAGTTACCGCCACGACGGTGACGGTTCCGCCGCGCTCAGCGTGGACTGGAATCTCCATCTTCATGGATTCCATGATCACGAGCACGTCGTCCGGAGTGACCACGTCGCCCGCGCTGACTTCGACCCGGAGCACATTCCCCACCAGTTCCGCGTGCACCTGCTCAGCCATGCGCTGAGGGTAGCGAGACCGCCGTCCCCGGGTCAGAGCGGGCCGACGGGGAGGACCGAAGCCCGTAGCAGCGCCGGATCAGGCATCTTCCGGCGATTGGTCCTCCCGGTCGGGCACACCTTCAGGTCATGGAAAGATGACCGCAGACCATCGAACCGCCCACAGAGGAGCCATCGAATGAGCAAGCGCTCACGCAAGCGCCGCAGCCGCAAGAACAGTGCGTCGAACCACGGTCACCGCCCCAACAGCTGAGCCGCAGCGCTCAGAGCTGCGCGCGGCCCTGGCTGATGGTGACCCGGATCCGCTCGCGCAGCTCGATCGGAGCCGATTCGCACATGCAGCTGCGGCGGATCAGCGCCTTCAGCGCGATGTCGATGTCGTACTGCTCCAGGCAGCGGCCGCAGTCATCCAGATGCTCGCGGATCTTCTGCAGATCCAGCGGCCCCATCTCGCCGTCCAGATACTCGTAGACCCGGGCCAGGACTTCTGTGCAATCGGGATCGTCGGGTCCGCAGTTCACGCCGCACCATCCTGCTGTGTGGTCACCATGCCGCGCTCCTTGGCGTATTGCTCCAGCAGGCCCCGCAACTGACGGCGGCCGCGGTGCAACCGCGACATCACGGTGCCTATCGGCGTTCCCATAATGTCCGCGATCTCGCGATATGCGAAGCCCTCGACGTCGGCTAGATACACCGCGATCCGAAATTCTTCCGGGATCTCCTGCAGCGCCTGCTTGACGTCGGAGTCGGGCAGCCGGTCCAGCGCCTCCGCCTCGGCCGAACGCAGGCCACTCGAGGTGTGCGATTCAGCTCGCGCGATCTGCCAGTCCTCGATCTCGTCGGTCTGGGTCTGCTGCGGCTCGCGCTGCTTCTTCCGATAGGTGTTGATGTAGGCGTTGGTGAGGATCCGGTACAGCCAGGCCTTCAGGTTGGTTCCCGGCTGGTACTGGTGGAACGACGCGAACGCCTTGGTGAAGGTCTCCTGCACCAGGTCCTCGGCGTCCGCCGGGTTGCGGGTCATTCGCAGCGCCGCTGAGTACAACTGGTCGAGATACTGCAGGGCGTCGCGCTCGAACCGGTCAGAGCGTTGCCGCGTGGTCTCACCCGCAGGCGCCCGCCCGTTCGACGCCGCGCTCTGCGAAGCGACCTCAGTGGCGCCCGCTGTCTCAGTCGCCGAATTGCGACCAGCCTCATCGTCCATCAGCAATGAGCCTATCCGGCCACTGGTCGTGGCACCCGCCCAAGCTGTCCCGCTGGCGGTGCCGCCGTATCTGCCGCTGTCGCCAGTGGCGGTGCCGATGGTGTCACCCACCGTGCTCACGAATCGCACGTTGCTCTCCTCTGTGATCTGCAACGCAGCACACAACGCGAGAACACGAAGACTCATTCCACCCGCGTGGCGAGGTCCTGGACCCCTGGGGCGAACCTGCCCAGCCAGCGAACCGCGATCTCGGCGATAGCGCGAGGCACCGCGACCGGCCGGGAAAGGGCATGGTCAGCGGGGACGACGGCGAGCTCGACCCGATCAGGCAGGCCGAGGGCGGCGAACTCCTCCGGGCGGCCGAACGGATCACGATCACCCTGTACCACCAGGGCTGGCACGACCGGCCCCAGCAGCTCACCGGCCCTGGATCTCTCCGGCTGGCCCGGCAGGTGCAGCGGGAAGGCCAGGCAACAGATCCCGGCCGCGCCCAGCTGGGCGGCAGTCCGGCAGGCCACCCGGGCACCGGCACTGCGGCCACCCACGATCAAAGGCCGGCCCCGGCGCAGCCGGCGAACCGACCGGGAAGCGTCCAGTCCATCCAGACCCCGCAGCGCGGCCAGCCAGCCGATGTCCAGCCGATCCGGGCGCGGCGCCACCCGCCCACCGGCCACCTTCCACGGCTGCTCCACCAGCACCACCTGCCATCCGCGAGCAGTGGCGGCTGCGAAGACGGCGACCAGATCGGGCGCCCCCACTCCGCCACCGGCCCCGTGACCCAGCACCAGCCGGCCGATCGGCGCCCGGCCTGGGTCGCTGACGTGCAGCCGGGCCGGCCCCAGCGGCGTCGCCGGCTCAAAGGTTTCGGCGGCGGGCGGCGCAGCAGGCATCAGAACAGCGGCTGATCGGCCGAGCCGATCAGTTCGCCGGTGGCCGGGTCGACCACGCCGTGCAGGTCCGCCAGGCCGGCCGGCTCGATCAGCTCCGGCCCGTTGTTGCGCACCGAGTTCACCCGGCTCGTGATCGGCACCGCCGCGAACCGGCCTGGCTCGTGCGGCTGCATCAGCGCCCGGATCCCGTCCGGGTCGGTCAGCTGCGGCGACAGCCACTCAGCCCAGTGCGCGGCATCGATCACGAACGGCATCCGGTCATGGATCACGTCCAGCCCCGGTTCGGCCGCGGTGGTGAGAATGGTGTAACTGAACACCCAGGCCGCGGGGTCGTCGTCGTGGACCGATCGGTCCCGCCACAGCTCGTAGAGGCCACCGAAGGCCAGCGGGCCGCCGCTGGCCAGGGTGGTGTAGAAGGGCTGCTTGCGTGGCTTGCCCTTGGCATCCTTCTCGATCGGGCTCTTCTGCCACTCGTACCAGCCGTCGGCCGGGACCAGGCAGCGCCGGTGCCGGATCGCCCGGCGGTAGGCGGCGGTCTCGAACACCCCCTCGGCCCGCGCGTTGATCATCCGGTTGCCGATGCTGGCATCCTTGGCCCAGGACGGAATCAGGCCCCAGTGCATGGCCTTCAGCCGGCGCAACGGCTGGGGTTCGGCGACGTCGGCCTGTCGCTCCGGCTCGTCGGCGGCGTCCTGCCCGATGTCGTTCTTGGTGGTGTCGCCCGCCACCGGGCGAGCCGCCCTCTCGATGACCACCGGCTGGTCCGTGGTCGGAGCCACGTTCCAGCTGGGCTGAGCTTCCGGGCCACCCGGCTCGAGCTCGTTCTGCTCGATCTCGAAGACCTCGACCAGTTGATCCGGATTCCGGCTGGAGGCATATCGGCCGCACATGCATTTCACCCTAGACGGGGTGAGGTGCCGGGACACGGGCCCACGGGCTCGCGCGCGAGGCCGGTTAGCGGTACCACAGTGCTATGACGATCATCCGCCGCGTCGCCCGGCCTCTGCTGGCCGCTCCCATGATTCAGAACGGCCTGGACGCCGCCCGCCATCCCACTCCCCGGCTGGAGACGGCCGGGCCGGTCCTGGACAAGGTCACCCCGCTGCTGGAGCGGGTTCCTGGCCCGGTCAAGCTCCCCAGCGACCGGGTAACGGTGATCCGCGCCGCCGGAGCCATCACCGCCGGTGCCGGTGCGTTGCTGGCCATCGGCAAGCTGCCCCGGCTGGCCTCCGTCGCCATCGCCGTCACCTACCCGGTGGTGCAACCCGACCCGCCGTTCTGGGTGGAGAAGGATCCCGAGCTGCGCCGGGCCAAGCGCACCGAGTTCCTGAAGAACATGGGGCTGCTCGGCGGCACCCTGCTGGCCAGCGTGGATACTGCCGGCTCACCCGACTTGGCCTGGCGCAGCCGCCGGGCGGCCAAGCAGGCGAAGAAGGCTGCCCAGAACGCCACCCAGGCGGCCGCCGATGTGGCCAGCCACACCACCGAGAGCGCCAGGGACACTGTGACCGGCTCGGTGCGGTCGGCTCGCAAGGCGGCCAAGCAGCAGGCGGCGCAGGCGAAGAAGACGGCCAAGTCGGCGCGGAAATCCGCGCGCAAGCAGGTCAAGAGGACCCGGGACAAGCTGCCGGTCTGACTGACTGACTGAACCTGGCCCGGGGCCTGCGGGCGTAGGCTCATCCGACCATGACTGAGGACCCGTGGCCCGCGCCGGAGCGGACCCGGCCGGTGCAGGCCACCATCGCCCTGCCTGGCTCCAAGTCGCTGACCAACCGGTATCTGGTGCTGGCTGCGCTCGCCGACGAGCCCTCCCGGTTGCGATCGCCTCTGCGTTCCCGCGACACCCTGCTGATGGCGGCCGCGCTGCGCCACCTCGGCGTGAGCATCGAGGACGCCTCTGGGACCGGCTCGTTCGGGGCGGACTGGATGATCCGGCCGGGTCCGCTGCGGGGCGGTGTCTCGATCGACTGCGGCCTGGCTGGGACGGTGATGCGCTTCCTGCCGCCGGTCAGCGCGCTGGCCCGCGGCGACGTGGTCTTCGACGGTGACCCGCGAGCCCGGCAGCGGCCGATGGCGCCCATCGTCACCGCGCTGAAGGACCTGGGCATCGCGGTGGACGCCGCCGGCGGATCGAACCTGCCGCTGACCGTGCACGGCCAGGGCCAGGTTCGCGGCGGCACGGTCCAGCTGGACGCCTCAGCCTCCTCCCAGTTCGTCTCCGCCCTGCTGCTGGCCGGCCCGCGCTACCACGAGGGCCTCACCGTTCAGCACGTCGGCCCGCCGATTCCGAGCGAGCCGCACGTCACGATGACGGTGGAGGCGCTACGCGATGTGGGCGTAGTGGTGGACGACAGCCAGCCGCAGACCTGGCGGGTCGACCCCGGCCGGGTGGGCGGCCTGGACGTGATGGTCGAGCCGGATCTGTCCAATGCGGCGCCGTTCCTGGCCGCGGCCGCGGTCACCGGCGGCTGCGTCACCGTGCCCGGCTGGCCGCAGTACACCACCCAGGCCGGGGATGCCCTGCGGGATCTGCTCGACTCCATGGGTGCCGAAGTAAGCCTGGATCGGACTGGGCTGACCGTGACCGGATCCGGTGAGCTGTACGGGCTAGAGGCCGATCTGCACGCGGCCGGTGAACTGGCTCCGGTGGTGGCGGCGCTGGCGGCGCTGGCCGACTCGCCGTCCCACCTGCACGGCATCGCGCACCTGCGCGGACACGAGACCGACCGGCTGGCCGCACTGGCTACCGAGCTGAACGCGCTCGGCGGCAACGTGCAGGAGACCGGCGATGGACTGGTGATCAAGCCGGCCCCGCTGCACGGCGGCGTCTTCCACACCTACCACGACCATCGGCTGGCCACGGCCGGGGCCGTACTGGGCCTGAAGGTGGCCGGCGTGCTGGTCGAGAACATCGGCACCACCGCCAAGACGCTGCCCGAGTTCACCCGGCTCTGGCACGACATGCTCGACGCCGGCTGAGTTCGCCCGCACCCATGCCTGCCCGCCGCCGGATGGACGCCGAGGATCAGGTCCGGATCCGGCCGAATCCACGGGGATCGCGACCGCGGTCCAAGGAGCGGCCCGGGCACCGGGACGCCGTCGCGGCCCAGGTGGTGACCGTGGACCGGGGCCGATATGGCTGTCTGCTGGGCCGTTTCACCGAACCGGAATTCACCGGCGACCCGCCTGGCCCGCTGGTGGTGACCGCGATGAAGGCCCGGGAGCTGGGCCGGGCCGGGGTGGTCGTGGGAGACCGGGTGGCGCTGGTCGGTGACGTCACCGGTGCACCGGGTTCGCTGGCCCGGATCGTGCGGGTCGAGCCGAGGACGTCGGTACTGCGGCGCAGCTTCGACGACATCGAGGAGAACGACACTTCTGAACGGGTGATCGTGGCCAACGCCGATCAGCTGGCCATCGTCACCGCGCTGGCCGATCCGGTGCCGCGGCCCCGCCTGGTGGACCGCTGCCTGGTCGCCGCCTACGACGCCGGGCTGGATCCGCTGCTGGTGCTGACCAAGGCGGACCTGGCCTCGCCAGACGCGTTCCTGGAGGGGTACCGCGCTCTGGAGGTGCCCTGGCTGATCACCGCGGCCGGGGGCCAGCCGATCGAGGGGCTGGACAACCTGCGGGCGCACCTGCACGACCGGGTCACGGTGTTCGTGGGGCATTCCGGGGTGGGCAAGTCGACGCTGGTGAACGCCCTGGTGCCGGGCTCGGCCCGGGCGGTCGGCGAGGTGAACGATGTGACCGGCCGCGGCCGGCACACCTCGACCTCCGCGATCGCACTGGAGCTGCCGGACGGCGGCTGGGTGGTGGACACGCCGGGCGTCCGCTCGTTCGGCTTGGCCCACGTCAGCCCGGACGACCTGCTCCGCGCCTTCCCCGATCTGGCCGCCGGCACCGGCGAGTGCCCACGCGGCTGCACCCACGACGAGCCGGAGTGCGGGCTGGACGACTGGGTGGCCCAGGGC
>CAXUFS010000139.1:0-5336 GCA_964250315.1 uncultured Kineosporia sp.
ACCACCGGCGATGACCTGGTCGCGGCCGCCCTCCCGGCGCTCCAACCGGCGCACGCCCAGATCTGGATGGCTGGTCCGCCACCGTCCCAGTGACCGGGATACCGTGACTTCATGAACATCGTTGTCTGCGTCAAGTACGTGCCCGACGCTCAGGCCGATCCGCGTTTCGCCGGCGACAACACCACCGATCGTGACGGCGTGGACGGCCTGCTCTCGGAGCTCGACGAGTATGCGGTCGAAGAGGCACTGAAGATCGCCGAGAACACCGGCGACAGCACGGTGCGGGTGCTGACCGTAGGCCCTGAGCAGGCCGCCACCGCGGTGCGCAAGGCGCTGCAGATGGGTGCTGACGAGGGTTATCACGTCCAGGACGACGCCATCCACGGCACTGACGCCCTGGGCACTTCGGCGATCCTGGCCGCCGCGATCGGCAAGCTCGATCACGACCTGGTGCTGACCGGGATGGCCTCCACCGACGGGACGATGGGTGTGGTGCCGGCCATGCTGGCCGAGCGGCTCGGCCTGCCTCAGGTCACCTTCGCCAGCGAGCTGGCCATCGACGGCGCTGGCGTGACCATCCGCCGGGACAACGACGCCAGCACCGAGATCGTCGAGGCCGTCCTGCCCGCGCTGGTCAGCGTGACCGACCAGATCAACGAGCCGCGTTACCCGTCGTTCAAGGGGATCATGGCGGCCAAGAAGAAGCCGGTGCAGATCTGGTCGCTGGACGACCTGGGGCTGTCCGCCACCGACTATGGCCTGTCCGCCGCCTGGACCCAGGTCGAGCAGGTCACCGCCCGGCCCCCTCGCGAGGCGGGGCAGAGAGTCAGCGACGAAGGCGACGGCGGGACCCGGCTGGTGGAGTTCCTGGCCACTGCCAAGCTGGTCTGATCAGCTCTTCGACCCGAATCCGGCCGTGACCGGCGCGGCCCCGATCAAGGAACTGAGGTTATGCCTGAAATCCTGGTCCTCGTCGATCACTCCGGCGGCACCGTCCGCAAGACGACCAGCGAGCTGCTGACCATTGCCCGCCGGTTGGGCGAGCCGTCTGCCGTCTTCATCGGCGACGGGTATCCAGACGCGGCCGGTCCGCTGGCCGAGTATGGCGCCGTCAAGACCTATCAGATCCAGGCTGACGGCATCGACGACTACCTGGTGGTGCCCAAGGCCGAGGCGCTGGCCCAGGTGGTGCAGCAGGCCAGGCCGGGCGCGGTGCTGCTGGCCAGTTCGGCCGAGAACAAGGAGATCGCTGCCCGGCTGGCCGTGAAGACCGGATCCGGGCTGATCACCGACGCGGTCGACGTCCAGGCCGGACCCGATGGTTCGCCGCAGACCCTCCAGTCCGCGTTCGCCGCCAGCTTCAGCGTGACCGCCAGAGTGACCACGGGAACGCCCATCATCACGGTCAAGCCCAACTCTGCCCAGCCGGAACCGGTGGACGGCGGCCCGGCCGAGCCCGAACTGGTCCCGGTGGAGGTGTCGATCTCGGACGCCGCCAAAGGCGCCCGGGTGAAGGAGCGGAAACCGAAGCAGAAGACCGGCCGGCCTGACCTGACCGAAGCCGCGATCGTGGTGTCCGGCGGCCGCGGCACCAACGGGGACTTCTCCGCGGTGGAGGCCTTCGCGGACGCGCTGGGTGCTGCGGTCGGGGCTTCCCGGGCCGCGGTCGATGCCGGCTGGTATCCGCACAGCAGCCAGGTCGGGCAGACCGGCAAACAGGTCTCTCCGCAGCTCTATGTGGCCACGGGTATCTCCGGCGCGATCCAGCACCGGGCTGGGATGCAGACCTCCAAGACCATCGTCGCGATCAACAAAGATGCCGAGGCGCCGATCTTCGAGCTGGCCGACTTCGGCGTGGTCGGCGACCTGTTCACTGTGCTGCCCCAGGCCACCGAGGAAGTTCGCAAGCGCAAGGGCTGAGTCTGGGGTGAGACGGTGATGGCGGCTGGTCCGGACAGCTGGAGCTGGTGGTTGCGCCGGCTCCGCCGCGGTGTTCGCCGGTTCACCCGCTGGCTCTCCCGGCTGGGTGGATGAGTGCCTGCCCGGCGACTCTGCCGCGCTGCCCCCGGTGGATCTGCTGAGGGCCGGCCCTAGACTCGGCTCGTGTCCCGTCGACCCGTCTATCTGGACCATGCCGCGAGCACGCCCATGGCGCCGGCCGCGATCGCGGCCGTTACTCGGTACCTGGGCCACACCGGCAACTCATCGTCCCTGCACTCGGCCGGTCGGGCCACCAAGCGGGTGATCGAGGAGGCACGCGAAGAACTGGCTCAGGCCCTGGACGCCCGCCCCAGCGAGATCATCTTCACCTCTGGCGGCACCGAGGCGAACAACCTGGCCGTGCAGGGACTGTTCCGGGCCCGGCGCCGGGCCGAGCCGGCCCGGACCCTGATCGTGATCAGCTCGATCGAGCACCACGCCGTCCTCGACCCGGCCCGGTGGCTGGAGCAGCACGAGGGGGCGCAACTGTGCCAGATCCCGGTGGATCCGGCGGGCCGGGTTCAGCTGGAGGCGCTGGCCTCCTTGCTCGAGCGCGAGCATCACCGGGTCGCGCTGATCAGCGTCATGTGGGCCAACAACGAGGTCGGCACGATCCAGCCGATCACGCAGATCGTCCAGCTGGCCGGCGAATTCGGCATTCCGGTGCACACCGATGCGGTGCAGGCCGCCGGCCACGTCCCGGTCAGCTTCGAGCGCAGCGGAGCTGCGTGCCTGAGCGTCACCGGGCACAAGCTCGGTGGCCCGGTCGGGTCCGGCGCGCTGCTCGTGCGCCGGGAGCTTGAACTGGATCCGCTGGTGCACGGAGGCGGGCAGGAGCGGGGCCTGAGGTCGGGGACGCATGATGCGGCGGCGATCGCCGGGTTCGTGGCCGCGGCCAGCCAGGCGGCCAAGGAACTGGGCGAGTCCCAGCCGCGGCTGACCCAGTTACGAGACCGGCTAGTGCAGGCCGTGTTCGGCGCCGTCCCGGACGCGGTACTGGAAGGCGATCCGGTCTCGGATGACCGGCTCCCGGGCCATGCACTGTTCACCTTTCCCGGTTGCGAGGGAGACTCGCTGCTGTACCTGCTCGACGCTCGCGGGGTAGAGTGCTCGACCGGATCCGCCTGTCAGGCCGGGGTGCCGCAGCCGAGTCATGTACTGCTGGCGATGGGGATTCCAGAACTGCGGGCCCGCGGAGCGCTGCGTTTCTCTCTTGGCTGGAGTTCTACCCCGGACGACGTCGAGGTTCTGGCTGGCCTGATCGGACCGGTGGTCGAACGGGCCCGGACCGCCGGGATGACCGCCGGAGTGGCCTGACGGTTGCTGCCGCCGGCTGAGAACGATGTGAAAAGAGTTGTCTGGTGAAGGTTCTGGCCGCGATGAGCGGTGGCGTGGACTCTGCGGTGGCAGCGGCCCGAGCCGCCGATGCCGGGCACGATGTGGTCGGGGTACATCTGGCGCTGTCGCGCAACCCACGGACTCTGCGGGCGGGCGCCCGGGGCTGCTGCACGATCGAGGACGCCGACGATGCGCGCCGGGTGGCTGACCGGATCGACATCCCCTTCTATGTCTGGGATCTCGCCGAGCGGTTCGAGAACGATGTGATCAATGACTTCGTGGCCGAATACCAGGCGGGCCGGACGCCGAATCCGTGCGTGCGCTGCAACGAGCGGATCAAGTTCTCGGCCCTGCTGGACAAGGCGATGGCCCTGGGTTTCGACGCCGTCTGCACCGGTCACTACGCCCGGCTTCTGTCCGGGCCGGAGGGACCGGAACTGCACCGGGCTGTTGATCCGGGCAAGGACCAGTCCTACGTGCTGGCCGTCCTGGGCCGTGACCGGCTGGCGCGCGCCATGTTTCCGGTGGGAGACAGCCCCAAGGAGCAGATCCGGGCGGAGGCGCAGCGGCGTGGGCTACGGGTGGCCAGCAAGCCGGACAGCCACGACATCTGCTTCATCGCCGACGGTGACACCAGCGGCTGGCTGGCTGACCGGCTGGGACGGCGGCCTGGGCCGGTGGTGGATTCATCCGGGCAGGTGCTGGGTCAGCACCAGGGTGCCTACGCGTTCACCGTCGGCCAGCGCCGCGGTCTCTCACTCGGCAGGCCAGCGGCTGATGGCAGCCCCCGCTATGTGCTGTCGATCGAGCCGGTAGCCAACACGGTGGTGGTCGGCCCGCGGACGGAGCTGAGCCGGAAGGCCATCTCGGCGTCGTCGCCATCCTGGTGCGGAACCCCGCCCCGGACCGGGGACCCGGTGCTGGCTCAGGTCCGCGCGCACGGCGAGCCGGTCCCCGGGCGGTTGGCTGAGCTGCGGGCCGACGCCGTGACCGTGCATCTGGACAGCCCGGTGACCGCCGTGGCGGCCGGGCAGACCCTGGCCCTGTACTCCGGGCCGCGGGTTCTCGGTGCGGCCACGATCTCCTGATCTGCCCCGGATCCACCTTCCTCGTATCGTCCACAACCCGAACGACGGCCGGGTTATCCACAGGTTTGGGTTCCGCCGATGCTGGCGACGACCGGCTGTGTCAGGATCACCAGCATGGAGGGGATTGAGGAACTCAGGGCTCGGGTGGGGCGCATTGAGCGGGAGCTGGCCAGGCAGTCCGAGCTGCGGGCAGCTCAGGATCGAGATCTTTCGCCTGTCGAGCTGAAGGTGGATTCAGCGACCAAACTGTTGCAGGCGCTGGGACTGGTCCAGAGCAGTCACTCGCGCATGCTGCGAGACCATGGCACGCGCCTGGACCGGATCGATGGCCGTCTGGACGCGATCGATGCCCGGCTTGACGCCCAGGGCGAGCAACTGAACGATCACGGCAGGCAGCTGGCCGAACACGGTTTCCAGCTGACTCAGCTCACGGCGGATATGGCTGGGACCAAGAACGGCGTGACCCAGATCCTGCAGCTGCTACAAGCCAGCTAGCCGGCCGCGCCGGGATCACGTCCCTCGGTCAGGCTGAGGTTGATCTGGCGCCACCTGGACCAGCCAGAACGAGGCGCCGGCCGGATCGCGAACGCCTGCCATCGTGCCGTACGGCGTCGAGAACGGATCCTGGACGACAGTTCCGCCGTTGGCCTTGACCGCCTCGGCCGCAGTGCCGGTGTCGTCCACGCCGAAATAGAGCAGCCAGTACGGGGGCGCGCCGGCGTCGCCCATCATGTCGCCGATCCCGCCCAGCGGTGCTGGGTCGCCGGGCTGGTGGAAGGTCTGATACGAGGGTCCGGCCATCTCCAGCGGCTGATGCTCGAAGCCGAAGACCGCCGAATAGAAGACTCGAGCGGCGTCCGGATCGGGGGTGCGCAGATCCTCCCAGGCACCTCCCCCTGGCTCGCTGTGGATGCTGGCGCCGATATGGGT
>CAXUFS010000139.1:5346-7564 GCA_964250315.1 uncultured Kineosporia sp.
GCCTCCCAGACGCCGAATACCGCCCCGGACGGGTCGGCGGCGATGAAAAGCCGGCCGAGCTCGCCGACTCGGCCTACCGGCAGCAGGATGCTGCCGCCGTTCTCGGTCACCGCGGCGGCGGTCTGGTCGGCGTCGTCGCTGGCCAGATACATCGTCCACATGGGCGGCAGCGCGGCCGATGCCAGCGGCCCGATGCCCGCGGCGGCGGCGGCCGACCGCTGAGCTATGGCGTACCCGCCGAACTCGTTGTCGTCGTCACGGATGAAGTCCCAGCCGAGCACGCTCGCGTAGAACGGCTCGATCGCGGCGACGTCGGCGGTCTGCAGATCGGTCCAGCACGGGAACCCGGCCGGCCAGCGCGAGGATCGAATACTCATGCCGGAAGCCAATCGTCGTCGTCGTACCTGTGTCCAGGCCTGCGTCCTGCCGGGGATGATGCCGGTGAAGGCTCGTCTCTGATCCAGGCGCCCGCTCAGGCCTGGGCCGCCTCAGCGAAGGACGCGATCAGGCCCGGCCATCCGCCTTCGCTTAGGAACGTCTCGCGCATTTCCATGCTGCGCAGGCCGTACTGGTCCAGATCACCGTGCTCAACGACGACCCGGGTCCGGCCGGGCTGAATCTCGGTGAACCGGATCGCCACCCGGGTGAGCAGATCCGGGTCGTACCTGAACTCGGCTGAGAGTTGCCAGGCCAGATCCAAGCCAGCTGGGGGATCCCAGGCGAGCACGTACCCCCAGTCGCATTCGGTTCCCCTGGTGTTCAGCTCGTACCAGCGCCCGCCTGCCCATGGCTCGATCCGGACCTCTGCGAGTTCGCCTTCGCCGACGTGATGGCTGGCTGGCCACCAGGATTGGAACTGATGGGTGAACACGTCGAAAGCCCGCTCGGGCGTGCAATTGACGGTGACCTCCTGGCGAACCGGCCGCGTGGACTGCATCTTCATCCATCCTGCTTGGAGCCGGCCGGATCGTCCGCGCCGATGTGGCTGGCGAAGCTGTCCAGCGCCATCCGCCAGAAGCTGTCCAGGTAACTGTGCATGGCCTCGATCCCGGCCGGATCGAGGTAATAGATGCGCCGGGTGCCGCTGGCTCGCTGGCTGACGACCCCGGCATCACGCAGCACCTTGAGATGTTGGGAAACCGCCGGCCTGCTGATCGGGAGCCGGTCAGCCAGCTGCCCGACCGGCAGCGGCCCGGTGGCCAGGCGTTCGACGATGGCTCGCCGGCTCGGGTCGCCCAGAGCGGCCAGAGCGGCCTGTGCGTAAGTTCCCACGAACCGTAAGCCTGTACTTACGGATACGAATGGTCAAGGCCAGTACGCTGGACGACGTGAGCCTGGAACCGAGCGGCAGCGATCCGGCCGGTTCGCCCGGCCCTGCCGGTGAGCCGGGAAGCGACTGGACCGGCGAGTGGCCCGGTAATTCGGCCAGCGGGGTCGGGTCGTGGCCCGGAACGGACCCACTGGCCGCGGCCCGCGTCTCGTTCGACGAGCTCGGCCGATCCCCGCACATTCCGTACCTGCCGGAGTTGCCCGGCCGGGGCCCGGGTGCCGATCTGATCGGCCGCGGCGCCAGCCTGCTGGTGGACCTGCCGGTCGATCTGCAGCCATCGGGGTGGCGACTGGTCGATCATCCCGGCCGCGATCTGAGCCGGGCCCGGGCGTGGCTCAGGCAGGACCTGGACGTGCTGGCCGAGGTGGCCGACGGCTATGCCGGGCCGCTCAAGGTCCAGATCACTGGCCCGTGGACGCTGGCGGCGTCGGTGATCCTGCCCCGGCTGGAGCGGGCGGTCATCGATCCCGGGGCCTGCCGGGATCTGATCGGCTCCCTTTCCGAAGGGGTGGCCCAGCATCTGACCGAGGTGGCCCGGCTGGTGCCGGGCGCCGATCTGGTGCTGCAGATCGACGAGCCGTCGCTTCCGGCCGTGCTTAACGGAACCCTGCCCACCGCAAGCGGTTTCGGCCGTCTACGGGCGGTGGAGGGACCGGTGGTGGCTGAGGGGCTGACCGCGTTGCTGAAGACCGGCCAGGCGAACGGAGCCAGTACCACGGTCGTGCACTGCTGTGCCCGGGGTGTGCCAGTGGCCCTGCTGGCCCGCACCGGAGCCAGCGCGATCGCCGTCGACGTGTCGTTGCTGGATACCGCCCGCTGGGATCAGGTCGCCGAGATGGCTGCGGCCGGAACCCGCTTGTGGTCCGGGGTGATTCCCCAGCTGCTGCC
>CAXUFS010000140.1:0-7534 GCA_964250315.1 uncultured Kineosporia sp.
GCGCGCAGAGCGGGGCCGCCGTGGTCAGCCGCTATCGGGTCGGCGGAATGTTTCTGTCCGGGCGTAGTTCGTCGCCGGTGAGCACGATCCGGGTCCGGACCAACGCGCTGCGCAAGGCGGCCGGGGCTGGGCCCGGGCTGCTGGTCTCCACCGATCAGGAGGGCGGGGCGGTACAGGTGCTGGCCGGGCGCGGCTTCACCGCCGTCCCGCCCGCGCTCATCCAGGGTGGCTGGAGCCGGATCAGGCTGGCCGCCCAGACCAAGGTCTGGGCAGCGGCGCTGGCCCGGGCGGGCCGGGGCAAGGCCCGGGCGGGCATCTCCATGGATCTGGCGCCGGTCGCGGACACGGTCACCGCCGCCCGGGCCCCGGCCAATCCGCCGATCGGAGCGTTCCAGCGGGAGTACGGACACAGCACCGCAGACGTCGAACCGGCGGTCACCACGGTGGTACAGGGACTGCGCGCGGAGCGAATTGTGGCCACGGTCAAGCACTTTCCTGGGCTGGGCCGGGTCGGCTACAACACTGACACCTCGTCCCGGGCGGTCGATCCGATCACCCGCCCGGGCGACGTCTACCTGCGGCCGTTCCAGGCCGGGATCAGGGCTGGGGCCGGAGCGGTGATGATCTCGTCCGCGCGCTACCCCGGGCTGGACAACCGCTCGGTGGCCGCCTTCTCGAAACCGATCATCACCGGGCTGCTGCGCGGGCAGCTCGGCTATCAGGGCGTGGTGATCTCCGATGATCTGGGCAAGGCCAAGGCGGTGACCGCGGTGGCGACCGGAGATCGGGCGGTCCGATTCGTCATGGCCGGCGGAGACATCGTGCTCACCGTGGTCACCTCGCAGGCGAACACGTTGCGAAGTGCCCTGATCAAGCAGGCCCGGTCGTCAGCCAGCTTCAGGGCCACCCTGGACGCCGCGGTGACCCGGGTGCTGACGCTCAAGCAGCGAGCTGGCCTGCTGGTCTGCTGATCAGGCGACGGCCGAGACCGGCAGCAGCTCAGGCGGGGGATCCGGGACGGCGTTCAGCCGCTGGAAGTAGCCGACGTCCCACCACTGACCGAACTTGAACCCGGCACTGCGGAGCACCCCGGCCGGCCTGAACCCGAAGAACTGGTGGATCCCGACACTGGCCTCGTTGGGCAGTGAGACGCCTGCGGTCACGCTGACGAAACCCTGAGCGTCCATCAGCTCGAACAGCCTGCCGTACAAAGCTTTTCCGACCCCGCGACGGCTCAGGCCGGGCCGGAGGTAGATGGTGGACTCGGCGGTCCAGGCGTACGCCTCACGAGGGTTGTACGCGCCGGCGTAGGCCAGCCCGGCCACCTCGCCGTCCACCACCGCCACCAGCCAGGGATAGCGCTCGCGCCCGGCGGCCCACTGCTGCTCCCACTCGGCCGGGGTCTGCAGCCGGGTGCGGAAGTTGATGTAGGTGTGCTCGATGTAGTGGTTCACGATCCCGCAGACGGCGCCCAGATCGCCATCCTGCAGCAACCGAACTTGAACAACCATGCTCGTAAGCATAGGAGTCTGCGCTGGAGAATTCAGCGCAGCCGGCGGCTGGACCTCCGGCGGCTGCACCGACCAGCCTAACTGGGTCCTGAGGTTATGGCGCCGCTCAGGTCTGGACGGTTCTTCACCAAGTCGGATGCGTGCGCCACCAAGGCTCGATAGCGTGAAATCAGCGCTTCACTGGCAATGAGTTCCTGGCGGCCAGTCCCGGCGAATGTCCGCGTGAAAGCAATTGCTGTGCCGGTGGATCGCTTGCACGTGGCATCGGAGTTCTCCACGGCCCTTTCCTTCAGCTGAACCTGCGCCAGGCTGGCCCTGCCTGTAATGAATTCGTTGGTTATGCTCTCCAGCGGATCGTAGATGTCAGCCGGTGTGGCCACGATGAACCCTTGACTTGTCATACATTCTTGGTATCTCTTCATGCCGGTCACAATGCCGGAATTATTGAGGACTTGGTCAACGAGCGCGCTCACGCGAGGCAGATTCCAATATATTTGATAGTAATCGCGGGCGGGTACACCGTACAGATCGTGGGTTGCTTCGCCGTCACATCCCGAGATAGGAAACGATATCTTGCCACCCGATTCTGAGTAGGAGAATTCTATGTACTGCGGAATTGCGCCATACGCGAGCTTGTCATAATTCTTGATGGGCACTTCCTTGAGCACATTCTTGGGAGGGTTCCGCAGATATTGACGCAGCCCAGGAACTCTCAACTGAGATGCCACCCGCAAGTCGATTGAACTGTCCGTGTACCGGTCCAGGATCGAGGCCGGCTCCAAGCGCGCCGCCGCCGGCTTGCTCGGCGGAAGTGACGGCACAACGGCGCCTTCACTGCGCATGCATTCTCGCTCCAGCAGCTCATGCGCTCGATCAAGATCAACACCCTCGGTCTTCCAGACCTCATCGATGTGACGCTTCACAACGGCAGCCGAAGGTGCCACATCGCCATGTTCATGGTGCTGAATCGAGGAGGAGCCCAAGCGTCCACATGCGGAGAGAAAGATGGATGTCCCTAGCAAGATCGTCATCAATCGCCGACATTTCATGGGCCCCTCCTCAATCAGCGCTATTCCACAGTGAGCAGGTCTAAGAGAGACACGAAACATCACTGGGCACGGACGACGCGGGCATCCACTGATGACTCTCCCCGTCATTGTCCTTACTGGTGGGCAAGGTCAGGTGGATCCCTTTCTTAACACAATAGTGGGGATCGTTCCAGAAGCCTCCGTCGTAGACGACAACGGCGTAGCCGGTCGTTCCGTGGTTGTACACGGAGTTTTCCTTGTTATTAATGCTGGACGGCCACCCGGGCTTTACGCTTCCGACCCACTGGACCCGCGTGCCGGTGTAGGTATTTCCGGTCCAAGCGCAGAAATATGTGCTTGGGCAGTCGGTGTAGGCGGCTTGAGCCCCACTGGTACCACCGAGAAGGGCCGCCCCAGTAAGAACGCCTACTCCCGCGCACGTCATGATTCGTTTCATCCCAAATCCTTTCGGAAAACGGTTGAGGTGATCCGTCGACGGCATAAGCATCATGTAACGCTTGTTACCAATTTGTCAACAAAAATAACAGTGAATACAACGCTGTTTCAGGGGTTGTATTGCTGCTTGCATAGTGCTAAATGTTGCATGTTTGACTGGACAATAGAGCGGCGTGAGATGAGCAATGTTTGCCCTTCTCGTGCGCGTACCAACGCCTGCCCCAGGCCTGTTTGGTCCGCGCCTGACGATTAACCAGGCGTTATCCGGGCCGGAATTATAGGAAGACGAGGCGGGCCCATGATGACTCCGGCCATCGCGCTGGCGGACGTGCGGCTGATCTTGCCGAGCTGGGTCAGAGTTTGGTGACCGGGGCGTAGCGCAGCAGCAGCCGCTTCTCGGCTCCGTCACTGAAGCTGACATGCGCGACGGCGCGGTCCCCGGCACCTTCGACCCGGATCACCGTGCCCAGGCCGAACGCATCGTGCGTGACCCGGTCGCCCGGTTCGAGATGCACGACCTCGCGATTGCCGGGCGACCGCACTCCCGGCTGGTAGGCCAGCCGGGCCACCGCCGGGGTGGACGACGGCCGCATCGCCGTGGTCTCGCTGCGCCGCCAGTCGACCAGCACGGCCGGGATCTCGTCCAGGAACCGGCTGGCCGGCTGGTAGTTCGGCTGTCCCCAGGCGCTCCGGACGCCGGCCCGGGAGATGTACAGCCGCTCCCGGGCCCGGGTTACGCCGACATAGGCCAGCCGTCGTTCCTCGGCCAATTCCTTGGGGTCGGACAGCGATCGCAGGTGCGGGAACGTGCCGTCTTCCATCCCGGTCACGAACACCACCGGGAACTCCAGGCCCTTGGCCGTGTGCAGGGTCATCAGGGTGACCACGCCCTCATCCTCTTTGGGCTGCGTCTCGGCCGCACCGTCGGCCACCGCCTCGTCGGGGATCTCGTCGGCGTCCGCGACCAGGGACACCTGCTCCAGGAAGTCCTGCAGCGATCCGTCCGGGTTGGCGTCGGTGTACTCCTGGGCGACGGCGACCAGTTCGGCCAGGTTCTCCACCCGGGACTCGTCCTGCGGATCGTGACTGGCCCGCAGCTCGGCCAGATAGCCGGTCTGCTCCAGCACCGCCTCCAGCACGATCGAGGGCGGGCTGCCCCCCTCGACCAGGGTTCGCAACTCGTCCATCAGATCGACGAAGGCCCGCACGCAGGAAACCGAGCGGGTGGCGATGCCCGGTGCCTCCTCCGCCCGGCGCAGGGCGGCACTGAAGGTGATCCGCTCCCGCTCGCCCAGCGCGCCGATCACCGCCTCGGCCCGGTCACCGATCCCGCGCTTGGGGGTGTTCAGGATCCGGCGCAGATTCACCGTGTCGTCCGGGTTGACCAGCACCCGCAGGTAGGCCAGCGCATCCTTGACCTCGCGGCGCTCGTAGAACCGGGTGCCACCGACCACCTTGTAGGGCAGCCCGGCCCGGACGAAAACCTCTTCCAGCGCCCGGGATTGAGCGTTGGTCCGGTAGAAGACGGCGACGTCGCCGGGCCGGACGGCGTCCTCCCGGCGAAGCCGCTGCACCTCCAGGGTGACGAACGACGCCTCGTCGTGCTCGTCGTCGGCGACGTAGCCGATGATCTGTTCGCCGGTGCGCCCGGCCGTCCACAGCCGCTTCGGCTTGCGATCCGGGTTGCGCTCGATCACCGCGTTGGCGGCGTTCAGGATGGTCTGGGTGGAGCGGTAGTTCTGCTCCAGCAGGATCACCTGGGCCTGCGGATAGTCGGTCTCGAACTCGACGATGTTGCGGATTGACGCGCCCCGGAAAGCGTAGATCGACTGATCGGCGTCCCCCACCACGGTCAGCTCGGCCATCGGCACGTCCGGGGTCGGCTGCGCGGCCACCTCGCCGCCGACCAGCTCGCGGATCAGGATGTACTGCGCGTGATTGGTGTCCTGGTACTCGTCCACCAGCACGTGCCGGAACCGGCGCCGGTAGAACTCGGCGACGTCCCCGAACGCCTGCAGGATGTTGACCGTGGTCATGATCAGATCGTCGAAGTCCAGCGCGTTGGACTCCCGCAGCCGCCGCTGGTAGTTCGTGTACGCCTCAGCCAGCATCCGCTCGTTGTGGCTGGTCTCGCTGACCCGCTGGCGATAGCTGTCCTCGTCGACCAGCTCGTTCTTCAGGTTCGACACCTGAGCGCTGAAAGCCCTCGGTGGGTAACGCTTCGGGTCGAGGTCCAGGTCGCGGCAGACCAGGCTCATCAGGCGCTGCGAATCAGCGGCGTCATAGATGGAGAAGTTGGACCGCAGCCCGACCCGGCCCGCCTCCCGGCGCAGGATCCGGACGCAGGAGGAGTGGAATGTGCTGACCCACATGGACGATGCCCGGGGCCCGACCAGGTCCTGGACCCGTTCGCGCATCTCGGCCGCGGCCTTGTTGGTGAAGGTGATGGCCAGGATTTCCCATGGCTTGGCGTTGCGCTCGGCCAGCAGATAGGCGATCCGGTGGGTCAGCACCCGGGTCTTGCCCGAGCCCGCGCCGGCCACGATCAGCAGGGGGGAACCCTGGTGCAGGACGGCGGCTCGCTGGTGCTCGTTCAGCCCCTCCAGCAGCGCGCCGACATCGATCCGATGCCGTTTCGGCCGTTCATCGGCCTGCCCATCGGGCTCGTTCGGCTGGCCGGCCGGCCGCTCCAGGCCGGGCAGGGTCAGGTCGTCGGACACGGTGCTCATCGTGTCGTGCAGCCTACGGCGCCGCGCCGACATTCCCGGATCGGCGCCGAGCCTCAGTGCTCAGGCACTGGCGCGGGCCGGCTCCGGGACGACCTCCAGCGCGGGTTCCGGGGATGGCAGATCGGTGGACGGCTTGCGGGTGATCAGAAACGCGCCGGACAGCACCAGCACGAAACCGAGCACGGTCCACGCGGTGATCGGCTCGCTCAGCACCACCGCACCGGCCAGCACCGCCACCGCCGGATTCAGATACGTGATCGCGGTGACCCGGACCGGCCCGATCAGCCGGGTCAGCTCGAACAGCATCAAGAACGCGGCCGCGGTGCAGATCACCGCCAGCAGGGTCAGGCTGACCAGCACCGGGCCGGACGGCACGGCGGCGGGGAACTGGCCCGTGATCAGCACGACCGGCAGGTAGATCAGCGCCACCAGGGTCAGGCTCAGCGACATGATCCCGACCCCGGGCAGACCGGCCAGGCTGCCAGCCAGTACCCGCGGGCCGATCGCGTAGCCCAGCGCGACCACGACCAGCGACAACGCGGCCATCCGGTCGGACCCCTGGACGTCCAGGCCGACCAGCGCCACCACCCCGGCCAGCCCGGTGAACAGGCCCAGCCAGCCGATCCGCCCCAGCCCTTCACTGCGTCCAGTGATCAGGGCCACGGTAGCCCCGACCAGCGGGATCGCAGCCAGCAGCAGACCGGTGGTGGAACTGGGCAGGGTCTGCTCGGCGTGGTTGAGGAACAGCCAGGGAACGGCGATCTCGGTCAGCGCGAACATCAGCAGGGGGCGCCAGCGGCGCAGCACCGGCATCACCGCGCCCTGGTAGAGCGCGATCGGCAGCAACATGGCGCTGGCCAGCGCCGTGCGGATCAGCACCAGCGCCGATGGGGACAGCTCGCCCACCGACACCTTGATCAGCAGATACGGGATGCCCCAGGCGATACCCAGGGCGATGAAGAGGATGGTGGCCCGGCGACTCATGTCTGCCATGCTCCCCCGCCGAAATCCGTAAGTCCATCTAGATTTTCTTCACGGAAATGTTCAGTATGGCTACATGATTGAGGATGCTCTGGACCTGCGCCGGCTGCGGATCCTGCAGGAGGTGGATCGGCGCGGCACGGTGTCCGCGGCCGCCTGCGCCCTGCACCTGACTCCCTCAGCGGTGTCCCAGCAGCTGGCCGGCCTGGCTCGCGACCTGGGCGTTCCACTGATGGAACGGCAGGGCCGGGGAGTCCGGCTGACGGGCCAGGCCCAGGTGCTGCTGGAGCATGCCACCATCGTGGCCGATCAGCTGGCCCGGGCCCGGGCCGACCTGTCCGCCTGGTCGGCCGGTGAACTGGGCCCGGTCCGGGTGAAGTCGTTGTCCACCGGCATCTCGGCCGTGGTGGCGCCCGCCTTGGCCCGGCTGCGTGAAGCCAGCCCGGGCCTGGAGCTGCGGGTGATCGAGTCGGAGCCCCGGTTCAACTTCGAGCAGCTGGACTCCGGCGAGGTGGATGTCGTGGTCAGCGCGGACTACCGGGATGCCCCCCGGCACGGCGACCGGCGCTATCACCGGGTCGATCTGCTCACCGACCAGCTGGATGCGGTGCTCCCGGCCGGACATGAACTGCTGGACGACGAGACACTGCGCGACGGCATCCGGCTGAGCCGGCTGGCCGGCCAGCCGTGGGTCGATGCCCGGCAGGACGAGCCGTGCTCGCAGATCACCGCGGCGGTCTGCGCCTCGGCCGGCTTCACCGCGGATGTGCGGCATCAGTGCCAGGAGTGGGACGCCGTGGCCGCCCTGGTCGCGGCCGGGGCGTCCCAC
>CAXUFS010000141.1:0-7534 GCA_964250315.1 uncultured Kineosporia sp.
GAGCAGGAACGGGAGCGGAAGGCACAGCAGGCGGCCGCGGACCGGGCCGCCGAGGAGGCCTCGCAGGCCGCTCGGGTCGCGGATCAGGCACTGGCCGACGCCCGGCACGACGCCGACGAGACGGCCGACCAGCTGGAGGAGCTGGCGGCGCAGCTGAGCCGGCAACGGGACCGGATCCGCGAGCTCGAGCTGGCCGCCCGGCAAGCCCGGCGAGAGGCCCGGACGGCCGATCGAGAACGTCGCCACCTCGGTCTGGTCTAGGAACCGTTACCGGGAGGCACCCGGTTCAGGAGCGACGAGGGGGAAGATCAGGCAGCTGGACGTCGCATGGGCCAGCAGCCGGCCCCGCTCATCGGTGAGCTGAGCCTGAGCCAGCGCCGTGCGGGCACCCCGCGAGAGCACGGAGCCCTGCGCCGTGACCATCCCGGTGGCGGTGGTGATCGGCCGCAGATACTTGGTGGTGAGGTCCAGTGAGGTGTAGCCCTCACCCGCGGCCAGCACCGAATGCACCGCGCATCCGGCCGCCGAATCGAGCAGGGTCGCGATCACGCCACCATGCACCGAGCCCAGCGGATTGTAGTGAAACTCCTCCGGCTGCAACGTGAATCGCGCCCGTCCCGGCTCGAAGAGCACACCCTCACCGAAGCCCAGGGTCTGCATGATCGGCGGCAGCGGTAGGTTCCCGGCGGCCATGGCCTGCAACACCTCGATCCCGGGGTCAGTGCTCAGGCGCCGTATGGCCGGCTCGGGATCCTGCCAACGGTAGGTGCGTTCCCGGCCGGCGGCGCGCTTTCCGGCCTGATCGAGCGGCTGAGTCGCAGTCATGAACCCAAGCATGCCTGGCGGGCCCGGCCTGGCCCGGCCCGGCCTGGCCTAGCCCCCGCCGACCAACGCACCGAAGGCCAGCTGCGAGCTGTCAGACTTCGGGCATGCCGAAGCCTTGGGTCAGCCGCGACCACACCGGCCCTCGGGCTGAACGCCGATTGAGAATTCTCACCCCGGGCACACGGGTGAACACTCGCCCGCCAGTGGCAGGAGTCCGATTTGGCTGGCATCGTCACCCGGTATGACGACCGATCCCGGCGCCGGCGTCTACCCCGCCACCGAGCGCACCACGCCCACGCGGCACGACGACCGCGTCCGCTACGACGTACAGGCGATCCACGCGCTGCTGGACGAGGCGATCAGCTGCCACGTCGGCTACGTGGACGACGGGCCGATCGTCGTCCCGTCCATCCACACCCGGATCGGCGATCAGCTCTATCTCCACACCTCCAGCGGATCCCGGCTAGCCGGTCTGGCCGGAGCATCCGGCGGAACCGCGATCTGCGTCACCGCCACCCTGATCGACGGGCTGGTGCTGGCACGCAGCCAGTTCAGCCACTCGATGAACTACCGCTCGGTGGTGGTGCGCGGCACGGCGGCCACCGTCACCGACCCCGAGGAGAAGCGGGCCGGACTGGCCGCGGTGGTCGAACACGTGGCCAGTGGCCGGTCCCGGCAGTCCCGCCCGCCCAACAAGCGCGAGCTGGCCGCCACCACCTTGGTCCGGCTACCCATCGTGGAGGCGTCCCTGAAGGCCCGCAACGGGCCGCCCCTGGACGACCAACAGGACCTGGCGCTGCCGCACTGGGCCGGAGTGCTGAGCGTGAAAGCCGCTTACGGCCCGGCCTTTCCTGCTCCCGAACTGCCCTACGACATTCCGGTTCCGCAGGAACTGGCCAACTACAACCGCTCCACCCGCCAGTCCGGCTATCACTGATCGCGCCGGAGAACCTTCGGCGCCCGGCCTTAGGCTGGAGTGCGCGCAGGACCCTGCCCTGAGCCGAATTCGGACGGAGAACTGTGGATCTGCCCGCCGCGCTGCGTGACATCGTGGGCGATGCCCACGTGATCACCGACCCGGACGTCGCCGCCCCCTACAGCCAGGACTGGACCCGCCGCTGGAGCGGTAAGCCGATCGCGGTGGTCCGGCCCGGCAGCACCGAGGAGGTGGCCGCGGTGATGGCCGCGCCCAGCGCCGCTGGGGTGCCGGTGGTGCCGCAGGGTGGCAACACCGGCCTGGTCGGCGGCGGCGTTCCCCAGGACGGCGAACTGGTGCTCAGCCTGCGCCGGCTGACCCGGATCGAGCCGGTGGACGAGCTGAGCCGGACGGTGATCGCTGGGGCCGGCGCGACCCTGGCGCAGGTGCAGGCCGCAGCCCGGGCCCATGGGCTGGAGGCGGGGGTGGATTTCGCCGCCCGGGACTCAGCCACCGTCGGCGGGATCGTGGCCACCAATGCCGGAGGCGAGCGGGTCCTGCGCAACGGGGTGACTCGCTCGCAGCTGCGCGGGCTGGAAGTGGTGCTGGCCAGTGGCGGTGTGGTGCGGCGGATGAACGGCCTGCCCAAGGACAACACCGGGTACGACCTGGTCCAGCTGATGGCCGGCAGCGAGGGCACCCTCGGGGTGATCACGGCGGTGCAGCTGCAGCTGTTCGCTCCGGCCAGCGCGGCCGCCACCGCGCTGGTGGCACTGGGGTCGGTGTCCGATGCGCTGAGGGTCCTGGCCGCCGTCCGGCAGAAGTTCGCCGGGCTGGACGCCGCTGAGTACTTCCACGACGACGGGCTGCAACTCGTGCTCCGGCACACCGGCGCAACCGCACCCTTCGCCCGGCCGCATCCCATCTATCTGCTGGTCGAAGTGGCCGCCGAGGATCAGCGCGGCTCGCGCGGTGCTGACCCGGTCGATCAGCTGGCCGAGGAGCTGGGCGAGTTGCCGATGGTCCGGGACGCCGTGCTGGCCGGGACCCCGTCCGACCGGCGCCGGCTCTGGGAGCTGCGCGAATCGCATACCGAGGCGATCAGTGCCGCGGGCGTGCCGGTCAAGTTGGACGTGGCCCTGCCCCTGGATCAGCTGGCTGGCTTCGAGCAGCAGCTGGCGGGGGTGATCCGGCCGGTCGCGCCGGGCGCGATCCCGATCCTGTTCGGGCACATCAACGAGGGGAACGTGCACGTCAACCTGCTGTCCGCCACCGATCACGACGCTGACGGGGAGGTGACCGGCGCCGTGCTGCGGCTGGTGGCCTCGCTGGGCGGGAGCATCAGCGCCGAACACGGCATCGGCATGGCCAAACGCCGGTGGATGCCGCTGACCCGGTCCGCGGCCGACCTGGCCACGATGCGGGCGATCAAGGCGGCGCTGGATCCGGCTGGTCTGCTGTCCCCCGGCCGCCTGCTCCCCGAACGCCAGGACGGGGGCATCCCCTAGAACAGGGTCGAGCCGTTCGCCTCGAGGTCAAGCAGGTCCCGCTTGCGATCCAGGCCGCCGCCGTAGCCGGTGAGCGAGCCGTTGGCCCCGATCACGCGATGGCAGGGCACGATGATCGAGATCGGGTTGCTGCCGTTGGCCACGCCGACCGCGCGCGAGCCGCCTGGCGGCAGGCCGAGCCGGTCGGCGATCTGGCCGTAGGACGCGGTCTGGCCGTAGGGGATCAGGCACAGCTGGTCCCAGACCCGATGCTGGAAGGAGCTGCCCGCCGCGTTCAGCGGGAGGTCGAAGTCCCGCCGCTGGTGGGCGAAGTACTCGGTCAGCTGCCGCCGGGTGGCCCGCAGCAGCGGGTCGTCGTCCAACCGGGTGCCCTGGGCCCGGCAGCGATCCCACGGCCCGCTGGTTCCCCGGTGCGGAGCGAAGTAGAGCCCGCTCAGTGCCTCCCCGTCGCTGGTCAGCAGCAGCTCGCCGACCGGCGAATCGACGGTCGACCAGATCAAGGTCCCGGCACTTGCAGGAGTCGTCACGGCCATGACGCCAATCTAAGCGGCGGCACCGGCGATCGGGTGAGCAGAACGTCCGCCGAGCACCATCACGGCGCAAACCCGCCACCATCGACGGGTCACAGGAACGTCTGGCCGTCGCCTCGATAGGTCGCCACCTCGTCGACGATCTGATCGCCGCGGACCAGCAGCAGCCGGTCGAAGCGCTCGGCCAGCTCACCGGCCTTGGCGTGCCGGAAGTACACCCGGTCACCCACTCGCAACCGCTCGGCCGCGGCTCCCAGCAGCGGCGTCTGCACCTCACCCGCCCCCTCGTCGCGATCCAGCCGCAGCCCGGCGGGCAGCACCGGCACCGGCACCCGATCCGGCCCGGGCGGTCCCGAGGCGATGTAGCCACCCCCCAGAGCGGTGGCCACCCCGGCCCCTGGACGCCGCACCACCGGCAGGACGAACATCGCGGCCGGCCGTAGCCGCAGGCCGCGATAGCTGTCGAAGAGCGCCGGGGCGTACAGGCCGGATCCGGCGCTGAGTTCGTCGGCCACACCCATCGCCGCGATCCGGGCCAGCGAGCCGGTCCCGCCGCCGTTGACGAATCGCAGCTCGCGCGCCACCACCGACCGGACCGCCGCTACCACCGCAGGCAGCCGGGCGGAGAGCTCACGCACGGAGGCCCTCTGCATCGCCCGGATGGCCAAGCCACGAAAAGGCCTGCCAGGGGGGCGATCTCCCACTCCGGCGAGCTGACCGTCGTAGGCCATCAGGCCCTCGACCCGGACGCCCGGCGTCTTCTCCACCAGGTGGGCGAACGCGGCCGCCTGGCCCGGCTCACGCACCGGCGAGCGTTTCGGGCCGATCCTGACCCGGCCGTTCATGGTCCAGAACCCGGCATCAAGGTCGATGCAGACCGGCAGTTCGGCGCCGCAGGCCTGCGCGGCGGCGGCGATCGGCTCCAGCGTCTGGGCCGAATCGGCCAGCAGCACGATCCCGGCGTCGCCGGAATCGGCCGCCCGCCGGGCTATTTCGGTCAGAGCCGTCCGGTCGGCACTGGGATAGCCGACCAGGCAGTCGTGCAGGCCCCGGCCGGCCAGCCACAGGGCCTCGGCCGGAGTGAACGCCAGAAGCCCCTGGAAGCCGGGCTGATTGGCCAGCACGTGGCTGAGCACGCCTGCGCTGCGCACGGACTTGGAGGCGATCCGGATCGGCAGGCCCGCCGCCTGCCGGGTCATCAGCCGGGCGTTGGCATCCAGGGCGTCCAGGTCGACGAAGGCGAACGGCGCGCTGCGATCGGCGAAAGCCTGCTCGTAGTCGCGGTATCGCTGCTGCGCGGTCACCGGGTCTGCGCAGCCGCAGCGGGCCCGAGCACCCGGGCGATGTAGGGGTTGGTGAACACCCCAGCCGGGTCGAAACGGTTGCGCACGGCGGCGAATCGGTGCCAGGCCGGGTAGCGCGGGGCCAGGTCGGCGGCCTGCAGATAGTGCCGCTTACCCCAGTGGGGCCGTCCGCCGTACTCGCTGGCGATGGATTCGACCGCCCGGAAGTAGGTCTCGTACTCGACGCCGGGGAACTGGTGGACGGCGATGAACCCGCTCTCCCGTTCGTGGGCCATCGACAACAGTGCGTCATCGGCCGCGGTGAACCGGACCTCGATGGGAAAGTTGACCGGCAGCTGACGCCGTTCGATCAGGTCCAGCACCTGCTCCAGGACCTCGCGAACCGCATCGCGCGGCAGCGCATACTCCATCTCAGTGAAGCGGACCCGCCGGCTCGACGCGTACACCCGCCAGGAGTCGTCCAGCCGTTCCGAGCCGCTGGCCAGCGCCCCGGCCAGCCGTCCGGCCGCGGGCACGGCGGGCGGAACCAGCCGGCTGATCCGCTGCAGCAGGCCGAGGCCGTGATTGGCCAGCAGCTCTTCGGTGACCCAGCGCCTGGCCGGGTTGATCGGCTGCGGCGGCTCGCCGGTGCGGTGGCTCGACATGGTCAGCGCCCGGCCTGACCAGGGCAGGGCGTAGAACTCGAAGTGGTCTGTGCTCTGGACTCGCTGCTCCAGCGAGTCCAGGACGTCGCGAAGCGGCAGCGCGGCCTCGATCTTGTGGAGCCGGAAGGCTGGAACCGCCTCCAGCTCGACCTCGGTCAGGATTCCGAGTGCGCCCAGCGATACCCGGCCCGCTCGCAGCACGTCAGGATCCGGGTCGAGATCCAGTTCGGCGACGTCCCCGGTGGCGGTGACCAGGCGGCCTCCGGTGACCCGGGACGAGATGTTGCCGAAACGGGCGCCGGTGCCGTGGGTTCCGGTGGCCAGGGATCCGCCCAGGGTCTGGGCGTCGATGTCACCCTGGTTGGGCAGGGCCAGGCCGTGGGCGTGCAGTTGCCGGGCCAGCCGGTGCAGGGTGATCCCGGCGCTGACCCGGACTCGCCCGCTGTCCGCGTCCACCACGAACGGCCGCTGCAGGGCGGACAGATCGACCATCACGTCGTCGGTGGCGACGATGTCGCTGAACGAGTGCCCGGCTCCGGCTGCCCGGATGGTCCGCCCGGCCGCCGCATGCTTGGCCACCAGTTCGCACAGCTCGTCCTCGCTGCCCGGGCGTTCGTAGAAGGCCGGAGCGCACCGCTGCTGCCCGGCCCAGTTGGTCCACACGGTCACCCGGTCAGCTTGGCATGGGGGACCGACCGGGTCCGGGGGGTGCCGAGGAAGACGCCGCGGGGCAGCAGGGGCAGCGCGAGCAGGGCGACCAGGGTCAGGACCAGGAACGCGAGCACCGGGTGGCCGGTCAGCGCGCTCACCACCAGCGCCACGATCAAGCCACCCAGGTTGCCCGACAGCCAGATCAGATTGGCCGCTGTGGCCGCGGGCACCTGACTGCGTCGCTCGCACAGATCGAGCAGGATCGGCAGCGCAACCAGCAGGGCGACGATCACCACGACCACCAAGAAGCTGATCAGCAGGCCGGTCCTGGCCACCGCCAGCAGGGCACAACCGGCGCCGGCGGCCAGGATCGCGGTCCGCAGCGCGGGCGCCTCAGCCTTCCGCCGGGCCACCAGCCCCGGAACAACGCCGGACGCCACCACCCCGGCCGAGACCGCCACGCCCAGCACCACTCCGGCGGCCGGCTCGGACAACCCCGATGGCTGCGTCAGCGTCTGCAACCAGGTGGTGAGCGCCACGAACACGCCGAAACCGGCCAGGGACAACGCCGCCAGCCGTCGCAGCACCGGGTCACCCAGCGCCACCCGGACTCCACCCGGCGCGCGATCCGCCACCTCGGCCCCGGAACCGGCCGGCCAGACCCGTAACGCCAGCAGCAGGCCGAGCGCCGCCACAGCGCCGAGAACCCCCTGCACCACCAGCAGGCGGGGCAGCCGGTCTGCTCCGAACACCGCTCCCATCACCAGCGCCAGCACCATGCCGGTGAAGATCCCGGCCGATCCGGCCGCGATTCCCGCGGTCCGCGAGGACGGCGGCAGCGAACGGGAGACCGTGCGGGTGATCGCGCCTAGCACCAGTGGCTGGGCGATCGCCACCAGCAGCTGACCAGCCAGCACGATGGTGAAGGCGTCGCCGGTCAGCCGGACCAGGCCGCCGGCTCCGGCGAGCAGCGCCCCGGCCACCAGTGCCGGGCGCAGGTACCGATCAAGCAACAGCCCAGCCGGCACTGCCAGCACCACATAGAGCAGCGGGAACGCGTTGGCCAGCCAGCCCACCGCGGCCTGGGACACCGCGTAGTGCCGGGCCGTGCCGGTGGTGATCGGCGCGAAGGTCAGCCAGAGCATCTGGGTGCTGG
>CAXUFS010000142.1:0-7516 GCA_964250315.1 uncultured Kineosporia sp.
GGGCGCGGTCGCTGGAGTTCTGCTCGGCATCGGCTACGGGGGGGCGGGCACCCGGGCCGTGCTGGGCGGGGCAATGCCGGTGCAGCTGTCCGTACCGGTGGTGCAGCTGGCGCTGATCATCGTGGTGGCGGTGCTGGCCGGGCTGCTGGCCTCGGTACTGCCGTCCCGGGGAGCGGCCAGGGCTTCGCCGGTGGCCGCACTGGCCACCACCTGATCCGGTGCTGGCCGCTCAGGCCGCCGCGATCACGGCCAGGATCTGTTCGACAACGCTGGCCGTCTGGGCCCGGGCTGCATCCAGGTGAGGGCGGGGGTCAACCGTGTCGTGCGCGTCCAGACTGCGCCGCAGAGCGCCGGTGAAGGCGATGTTCAGCGCGGTGCCGATGTTGACCTTGGTGATCCCGGCCCGGATGGCCTGCTGGAGCACGGTGTCCGGGACACCGGAGGAACCGTGCAGCACCAGCGGAATCCGGACCCGCTCGCGCAGCCGGGTGATCAGGGCGATGTCCAGTTCGGCCGTCTGCTCGGTCATGGCGTGCGATGAGCCGACCGCCACCGCCAGCGCATCCACTCCAGTGGCAGCGGCGTATCCGGCCGCCTGATCGGGATCGGTGCGCACTCCAGGGGCATGAGCACTGGTGATCTGGGTCGCCTTGCCACCCACATAACCCAGTTCTGCTTCGGTGAAAATTCCAAGCGATCGCAACCCGTGAGCCACCTCGGCGGTCTCGGCGACGTTGGCGTCGTACGGCAGCCGGCCAGCATCGAACATGATCGAGCTGAATCCGGCCTGGACGCCCTGTTGAAGCAACTCACGGTCCTCGATGTGGTCCAGATGCAGGGCGACCGGCGTCGGCGCTTCCGTGGCCAGGACCTGGAGCGCGCCGGCCATCGGGCCCACCTTGCCGCCGTGGTAGTGGATTGCGTTCTGGCTCAGCTGCAATATCACCGGCTGGTGAGCGCGTGCGGCACCGCTCAGGATGGCTTCGGCATGTTCGAGGGTGATCACATTGAATGCGGCCACGGCCTGCTGCTGGATGGCCGCCGCTTCCATCAGAGTGGCAGTACTGCTCTGCGGCATGAGCCCTCCGGATCCGCCGGTGCCTCGGGTCGCCGAGGGCCTACCGGCACTTGCACTTGCTTGAACCGTATCCCAATATAGCCCAAGTAAATCCAATAGAACGCAATGCCCACGAGGTGCTGCTGATGAGACCGGCCTGGATCGGACTGGACGTGGGAACCACGTCACTCAAAGCCGTGGCCTACGACCGGGCCGGGCTGGTGCTCAGCCAGGCCGTGACCCCGACCACCTGGCTCCGCACCGCCAGCGGCGCGGAGCTCGACCCAGCCGTCCTGCTCGATGCGGCGATGAAAACCCTTGGCCAGACGGCGGAATCGCTCCCGGACGACGTCCGCGTGGCCGGCGCCGGGATCACCAGCATGGGCGAGGTCGGCGTGCTCGTCGATGACCAGGGACAGATAGCCGGGCCGGCCATCGCCTGGCACGACACCCGCGACGATCGGGAGGTGGCCGAACTGGCGGCGGACATCGGCGCCGGCCAGTTCGCCGCGGTGGCGGGCAAGCCACTGCGGGGCCAGTTCTCCCTGACCAAGCATCGATGGCTGCTACGGCACCATCCCGCGGCCGCCCGGGCGGTGCGCCGGTTCAACGTGGCCGAATGGGTGGCGCGCGGACTGGGCGCCCGCGACGTCTGTGACCGCTCCCTGACCTGCCGCACCGGCTGGTACGACGTCGCCGCCGATGACTGGTGGGACGAGGCGCTGGCCTGGTCGGGAGCGTCGCGAGCACTCATGCCCGAGGTGGTCTCGGCCGGGACACCGGCCGGGCGGGTAGCCACCGGTCCGGCCCGTCTGCTGGACGCCGTCCTGACCACTGCTGGGCACGATCATCAGGCCGCCGCCCTGGGCGCTGGTGCGACCGCGCTCGGCGACGAACTGGACTCCTCCGGCACCGCTGAAGCCCTGGTCCGCACCGTGCTGCCGGGTCTGCGGCCAGACCAGATGACGATCCTGGCCGAGCAGGGCATCACCACCGACATCAGCATTCAGCCCGGCCGGTGGTCCCTGCTCGGCGGCACCGAGGGGGGCCTGCGGATGCAGCAGGCTCTGGATGCCCTCGGCGTGAGCCGGGACGAACTGCCCGCCCTGGACCAGGCCGCACTGCGTGACCAGGGTCGTTCTGGACGCCGGTGGCGGCTGGCCGTGGACCAGGCCGCCGCCGAAGCTGCCGCCCTGCACCGGGCAATCAGCGCCATGGCTGGCCCGCACAACCGGCTGATCGTCGCCGGAGGCTGGACCCACAGCGAGATGGTGATGGACGCCAAGCGCCGGGCCTTCGGCGTCCTGGAAGTCTCGGATGTGGCCGAGGCCGGGAGCCTCGGAGCAGCGATCATGGCGGCCCGGGCCACTGGTGACGTGGGACCGGACGGCATTCTGGGCGGCCCGGGGTGAGCGGCACCGCGATCCGCTTCCCGGCCCAGCGGCACAAGTACGTGCTGGACCAGCTGGCCCGCCGGGGCCGGGTGGAAGCCGGGCGCCTGTCCGAAGAACTGGGAGTCAGTACCGAGAGCATCCGCAAGGACCTCACCGTGCTCGAGGCACGGGGCCTGTTGCGGCGCGTGCACGGCGGCGCGATTCCGGCCGGGGGGCTGACCGCCGAATCCGCGGTGCAGGAGCGGACGTCGTTCACGGCCGAGAAGGAAGCGATCGCCCGGGCGGCGTTGCGGCATCTTCCCCCGCCGGGAGGATCGGTCATCATCGACGCCGGCTCGACCACCGCCTGCTTCTCCGCCGAGTTACCGTCGGACCACGAGCTGCTGGCCTACACCAACGCGCTGCCGATCGGACAGCTGCTGGCCGGCAACCCCGGGATCGACCTGTGGACCCTGGGCGGCCTGATCAGGCGGCCCACACTGTCCGCGGTGGGCCCGCACGCGATCGGTCAGCTCAGGTCGGTCAACGTGGACGTCGCCTTTCTGGGGACCAACGGCATCTCGTTCACCCGCGGCCTGACCACCCCCGACTTGGCCGAAGCCACGGTCAAGGCCGCCATGATCGGCGCCGCCGGGCGGCGGATCCTGCTGGCCGACCACTCCAAGATCGGTCAGGTCCGGCTCTGCCGTCATGCCGATCTGAACGACATCGATCTGCTGATCACCGATGCCGGGGTCAGCGCGCCGGACCTCAGCGAACTGCGCCGGGCTGGAGTGAGCGTGGAGATCGCCCGATGATCGTCACCGTCACTCCCAACCCGAGCCTGGACCGGACCCTGCACCTCCCGGCGCTGGTCCGGGGCGCGGTCAACCGGGCCGCCAGCGAGACGGCCGAATCGAGCGGGAAAGGCGTCAACGTCGGGCTGGCCGCCCACCGGGCCGGCGGCGACGTCCTGTGCGTAGTTCCTGCCGGTGGTCACGCGGGCGCCCACCTGGCCAGCATGATCCGCGACACCGGGCTGCGGCACGAGCTGCTCGCCATCTCGGGCGAGACCCGCAGCAACGTATCCCTGTTCGAACCGGACGGCACCACCACGAAGATCAACGAGAGCGGGCCACAGCTCACTGCGAGTGAGATCGAACAGCTGTCGGACGCCGCCCTCCGGCTCAGTCACCCGGGCGACTGGGTGGTGTGGTGCGGCAGTCCCCGGCGACGCCTTCCTGGCCGGCTATCTCACGACCCTGACCGGGCCTGCGGGCGGAGCGGGGGCTGGTCAGGCCCCAGCTCCGGAGCGGCTGACCGGTGCGCTCGGCTTCGGGGCGGCCGCCGTCACCCAGCAGGGGACGCTGTTCGTTCCGCCCCGCCGTCCCCAGCCGGTCATCATCAAGGAACCCGATCGCACTCAGCGGCTTGGCCATCCGGTGGCCCGGCCCAGCCCGGCAAGCAAGGAGCGGCAGTATGGATGAGACCCTGCATCAGCCCATCCGGCGGGTCATCGTTTCCCCGGCCAGCATCGATGTGGTGGAGGCAGCAGCACCAGTTCCCGGCCCCGGGGAGGTGCTGGTGCACTCGGTCGTCTCCGGTGTCTGCGGCTCCGACACCCACGCCGCACATGGCCGTCATCCCTTCATCGCTCTGCCCTACGCGCCCGGCCACGAAGTGGTCGGCGTGGTCGTGGCGGCGGCCGGAGACGTCGATGGCATCGAGCCGGGCCAGCGGGTGACCGTCGAGCCGGACCTGCCCTGCTGGACCTGCAAGCAGTGCCGGGCCGGGCGGCAGAACCTCTGCGAGAATCTCCGCTTCTTCGGCTGCGGATACCCGCAGGGCGGGATGGCTGATCTGTTCACGATCCCGGCCGACCGGCTGCACCGGATTCCGGATCAGCTCGGTTACCGGGCGGCGGCGCTGATCGAACCGCTCTCGACCCCCGTGCACGCCGTCCGGATCTCGGGCGGTGTCACCGGCCGGGCGGTCGCCATCCTGGGCGCCGGGACGATCGGCCTGCTCCTGCTCGCCGTGGTGAAAGCCCATGGCGCCCGCCGGATCGTGATGACCGACGTGCTGCCGGCCAAGCGTGAGCGGGCGCTGGCTCTGGGCGCGGACGCGGTGGTGGACAGCACCGCGCTGGATGTGGTCTCCGGCGTCCGGGCCGCTCTGGGTGAGAGCGCCGACGTCGTCTTCGACTGCGTGGCGATCCAGAGCACCATCGACCAGGCGATCGGCATGGCCGACAAGGGCGGCACCGTGGTCGTCGTCGGCGTCCCGGCCGGCGCCGTCACCGTTGCGCTACCGGTGCTCCAGGACCACCAGATCCGGATCCAGGGCAGTGCGACCTACCTGCCCCAGGACTACGAGGAGTCCGCCGATCTGCTGCTGCGCGGCGCGGTCGATGTGGATTCGATCGTGACGTCGGTGTATCCACTGACCGACGCGTCCGAGGCGTTCGCCCGGTCCTCCGCCGGGGCCGACATCAAAGTGCTCGTCGTCGTCGATCAGAACGAGTTCGAGCCCAGCTGATCCCGGTGAGCGCGACGCACCGGCTCCCTCAGCTGCGCACCATCGAATGGCTCGGTGGCGCTCTGGCCGCGCAGGACGTCGAGTACTGGCTGTTCGGCGGCTGGGCGGTCGACTTCCACGTCGGCCGGGTGACCAGGGACCATGCCGACATCGACCTGGCCGTCTGGGAGCGGGATCTGGACAAGGTCAAGGTTCTGCTGGAGCTGCACGGCTGGACCCACGCACCGGAGCCGGGCGAAGACGGCTACACCGGCTATGAGCGTGACGGCGTGCGGATCGAACTGGCCCTGCTCGCCCGGGATGAGAACGGAGTTGTCTTCACCCCGCTCGAGCAGGGGCGCGGCACCTGGCCCACCGGCTCGTTCGGAGACGTCGAAGCCCAGTTGGACGGCGTCTCGGCCCGGGTCGTGGGCCTGGCCTCCCTGATCGAGGACAAATCGGGACCTCGTGACGATGCTGCGGTCACCGCCAAGGACCGCGCCGACGTTGCGCTCCTGCTGGCGGTGGGCAATCCGGGACAGGCATTCGGCCGGTGGCCGTGACTTCGATGAGAACATGACCTCGTGAGTCAGCGCACCAGCACGACGGCGATCGAGTTCCGGTCCCGGATCGACACCATCGGCAGCTCGGCCATGGTCCGCTTGCCCGATGTCGCCAGCGGACGTCTGCCCTCGCGCGGGCAGGTAGCAGTTCGGGGACTGATCAACGGTTGCGAGTTCGGCACGGTGCTGGAGCCGGACGGCCGGAAGGGCCACTGGATCAGGATCGATCAGGACCTGTTACGGATGGCCGGTGTATCCGCCGGCGACAGGGTCGCCGTGGCGCTCGAAGTGGCGCCGGACTGGCCCGAGCCGGACGTTCCGCCGGATCTGGCCCGGGCCCTGGCCGGTGCACCGAAGAAGATCCGGGACATCTGGGACGACATCACCCCGATGGCGCGCTGGGAATGGGTGCGCTGGGTCAACGCGACCTCACGCGCGGCCACGCGTCAGCGGCGAGTCGAGGTCAGCATCTCGAAGCTGGATCACGGCAAACGGCGGCCCTGCTGTTTCGATCTCTCCGCGTGCACGGACCCGGCGGTGTCGTCGAACGGCAAGCTGCGCGACGCCACCTGATCCACTGCCCCGCCGGGCGTTGATCAGCCCGCCTCGCGCAGCCAGGCGAGAACGGCCAGCACGCGCCGGTTCGTCTCCTGGGAGTCCGGCAGGTCGAGCTTGGCCAGCAGGTGACCGACGTGCGCCTCGACGGTGCGCGCGCTGAGGACGAGCCGTTCGGCGATGGCGGTGTTGCTGAGCCCCTCCGCCATCAGAGCGAGCACCTGAGCCTCGCGCTCGGAGAGGTGGGCGAGCGGCGAGGCTTCCCGGCTGGCGATGAGCGCGGCCACGACCTTGGGGTCGAGGGCGGAGCCGCCGGCGGCGACCCGCTCGCAGGTCTGGACGAACTCGCGAACGTCGAGCACACGGTCCTTGAGCAGGTAACCGAACGCCGGACGGCCGAGAAGGTCTGCGGTGGAGCCGATTTCGACGTGCTGGGACAGGAGCAGGACGCCGAGGCTGGGGTGGCCGGTCTTGATGTTGCGGGCAGCGGTGACGCCTTCGTCGGTGTGAGTGGGCGGCATTCTGATGTCCAGGACGATCAGATCGGGGTGATCGGACCGGATCCGGTTCTCCAGCTCCGCGACGTCCCCCAGCACCGAGGTGACCTCGTGCCCGAGGTCACCGAAGAGCCGGGCAAGTCCCTCGCGCAGCAGGACCTGGTCCTCGGCCAGGATCACCCGCACGGCAGCCGCGCCTCAAGACGGGTGCCACCACCGAGCGGCGAGTCCAAGCTGAGGCGGCCCTGGTGGGCGCGGATCCGGTCGGCGAGTCCGAGCAGCCCGGTGCCGCGAGCGGGCTCGGCACCGCCGCGGCCGTCGTCCGCGACCGTGACGACCAGCGCGTCGTCCTCCCGGGCGAGGGTCAGCGATATCTGCGAGGCGCCGGCGTGCTTGACCGCGTTCGTGACGGCCTCGCAGGCGATGAAGTACGCCGCGGTCTCGATGTGGCTCGGGAAGCGCTCCGGCAACGCGGACACGTCGAGCCGGACCGGCGTGCGGGCCGCGAGTTCGCGTAGCGCCGCACCGAGTCCCTGGTCGAGCGAGCCGGGCCGCAGGCCGCCCGCCAGCTCGCGCAACTCATCGATCGAGGATGCGAGCCCGGTGACCGCCTCGTCGATCGCCACCCCCAGCCCCGGGCCAGCCCGCAACTGGGCATGCCGGAGCGCCAGTCCGATGGCGACCAGCCTCTGCTGGGCACCGTCGTGGAGGTCGCGAGCGATCCGGCGGCGTTCCTCGTCAGCGACCGACTGGATGCGCCGCCTGGATGCCTCGACCTCGAGCAGGTGACGCCGCAACTGGACCTGAAGGGCCGCTATCTCGATCGCCAGCGCCCCAGCATCCGCGACGGCTGCCACCAGCCGCTCGTCGCCGTCGCGATGGCAGACCACGGCTGAGGCTCCGGCCGCAGTGGTGATGCGCAGGGCCGGGCGACCACGGGCCGGCGTCGGCGCC
>CAXUFS010000143.1:0-7514 GCA_964250315.1 uncultured Kineosporia sp.
CCTTCCGCACCGCGAGGGCGCCGTCCCACCCCCCTGCGGCGGCCTCGAGCCGCCGCCCCCTCGGCGCTGACCTGGACCGCACTCACCGCGGACTTCGCCATCCGCCGGCTGCGGCCCGGCCCTCGCCCGGGCGATCCCGGCTGGTGGCCCGAGATCCAGCGGATGGCGCTGACCAGCATCGGCATCCCGTTCGCGGCGGTAGCTCATCGGGCGATCGGCCGCTGGCGCTGGCGGGGAGCGGTCCCCGCCTGGCCGCTGCCCGTGAAGGCGGTGCTGTTCGATCGGGACGGAACCCTCGTGCACGACGTCCCCTACAACGGTGACCCGCACGCGGTCCAGCTGATGCCAGCTGCCCGCACCGCATTGCAGGCGGTCCGGGCGGCGGGGCTGCGCACGGGAGTGGTCAGTAACCAGTCCGGCATCGGACGCGGATTGATCACTGCGGGCGATGCCTGGGCGGTGAACCGCGAGATCGACCGGCAGCTGGGGGGCCTGGACAGCTGGCAGATCTGCCCGCACGTGGCCGCCGACCACTGTGCCTGTCGCAAACCGGGACCGCTGCTGATCCAGCGGGCCGCGGCCGAACTCGGGGTCCGGCCGCAAGAGTGCCTGGTGATCGGCGACATCGGCACGGACAGCGCGGCCGCTCGCGCGGCGGGGGCCCGGGCGGTGCTGGTGCCGACCGGGCAGACCCGTCCCGCCGAGATCGCGGATTCCCCGCTGGTCGCCGCCGACCTGCTGGAAGCGGTCGAGCTGGCTATGCGCGCGCCGGCTGAGACCCACCGTCCCGGGCGTGACCTGGTGGGGTCGCAATGAGTGACTCGATCACGGCGGCCAAGACCCTGGCGGTCAGGCTGGACAGCGCGGGAGATGTGCTGCTGACCGGGCCGGCGATCAGGGCACTGGCTCATGGATCCGCCCCTCAGGCAGTCGACCTGCTGGTATCACCAGCCGGAGAGGCGGCCGCCCGGCTGCTGCCCGGCGCCGGCGATGTGCTGGTGTTCGACCCGCCGTGGAGCGGGTATCAGCCTGTGCCGGTGGAGCCCGGCCAGCTGACCGGACTGATCCACGCCCTGGCCATCCGGCGTTACCGGCAGGTGGTCATATTCACCTCGTTCCACCAGAGCCCGCTGCCGATGGCTCTGATCGCGCGGATGGCCGGCGTCCCCCATGTCGCGGCCGACTGTGAGGACTACCCGGGCTCGCTGCTGGACGTGCGTCATCAGCGGGCCGAAGTGCACGAGGTCACCGCTGCCCTCGAACTGGCTGCGGCGGCCGGTTTCAGCCGGCCACCCGGCGACGATGGATGCTTGAAAGTCCACGTGTTACAGCCTGATTCAGGATTCGATCTGCCTGAGGATTATATCGTCATCCATCCTGAGGCGTCGGTGCCGGCCAGATCCCTGGGGTTCGATCGGGCCCGCGATCTGATCCGGGCCGTGGTGGCCGCGGGCTGGCCGGTGGTGGTAACCGGCGGCCGCCCCCCGTCCGATCAGGCCCGCCACGGGCTCGGCACCATCGACCTGCGAGGCCAGACCAGCTTCGGGCAGCTAGCCGGCGTACTGGCCGGCGCCGCCTGCACAGTGGCGGTGAACAGTGGCCCGGCCCATCTGTCGGCGGCCACCGGCACACCGGTGGTCTCACTGTTCTCTCCGGTGGTGCCGGCCGCCCGCTGGGCGCCGTTCGGCGTGCCGGTGGTGCTGCTCGGCGATCAGCTCGCAGCGTGCCGCGGCAGCCGGGCCCGATCCTGCCCCGTTCCTGGCCACCCCTGCCTCAACGACATCGACCCGGCCACGGTGGTGGCGGCCATCGCCCAGCTGGCCCAGCCCGGGCGGGCCGCACCGCCGGTCCTGCGAGGGCAGGCGGGAGCGGCATGAGGATCCTGGCCTGGCATGTGCACGGCTCGTGGATGACGTCGTTCGTCCAAGGGCCGCACGACCACTTGATTCCGGTTGTGCCCGGCCGGGCCCCCGACGGCCGGGGGCGGGCCGAGACCTGGGAGTGGCCGGCCTCGGCCCAGGAGGTCAGCCCGGAACAACTGCGGGATGCTGACATCGACGTGGTGCTGCTGCAGCGCCCGGAAGAGCTTGCCCTGACCGAACTCTGGACCGGACGCCGCCCGGGCACCGACCTGCCCGCGATCTACGTCGAGCACAACGCCCCGGCCGGACCTGCGGCGTCCACGGTCCATCCACTGGCCGACCGGAGGGACATCCCGATCGTGCACGTGACCCACTTCAACCAGATGATGTGGGACTGCGGAGCCGCCCCAGTCACCGTGATCGAGCACGGGATCCCCGATCCGGGGTACCTCTACCGGGGTTTCAAGCCATCGCTCGGAGTCGCGGTGAACGATCCGGTCCGCCGCGCGCGGGTGGCCGGCACCGATCTGGCCCTGCGGATCGCCGCCCAGGTCGACGTGCACTACTACGGCATGCGGGTCAACGAGCTGGACGGCCTGCCGCGGCAGAACCGGCACGAGAACCCGCCCCAGCAGGAGTTACACCGGAGGCTGGCCCAGCATCGTGCCTACCTGCATCCATATCGCTGGACCAGTCTTGGGCTGGCGCTGATCGAGGCGATGACCATCGGCATGCCGGTGCTGGCTCTGAGCACGACCGAGGCACCCCGGGCGGTCCCGCCGGAGGCGGGAGTGCTCAGTAACGATCCCGGCGAACTGGTGGCCGCCGCCCGCCACTGGCTGGCCAATCCAGACGCGGCTCGAGAAGCGGGTCTTGGTGCACGGAACCATGCGCGGTCCAGGTACGGGCTCGATCGGTTCCTCGATGACTGGAACGTGTTCCTGAAAGGGGGTTTCGATGAGAATCGCTTTGGTCTCCGAGCACGCGAGTCCGCTGGCGACGATTGGCGACGTTGACGCCGGCGGCCAGAACGTCTACGTGGCAGCGCTCTCACGGACGCTGGCCGGGCGCGGGCACGATGTCCGGATCTACATTCGCCGGGATGATCCGGTCTTGCCGGAACGGGTCGAACTGGCCCCCGGCGCAACGGTGATCCACGTCCCGGCCGGCCCGCCGCAGCCCCTGCCCAAGGATGACCTGCTGCCCTGGATGCCGGCCTTCGGTCGCTGGATGGCCCGCGACTGGGGCAACCAACCCCCGAACTCCGATCCCTGGCTCGATCCATCCGCACGGCCCGACCTGGTGCACGCACATTTCTGGATGTCTGGGCTGGCGGCTCGCGAGGCGATCCGAGCCGTGCAGAGGGCCGGCCGACCGGCGGTGCCACACGTGCAGACCTTCCACGCCCTGGGAGCAGTCAAGCAGCGCATGCAGGGCAGTGACGACACCAGCCCGCCGGGCCGGATCGGCGCCGAATCCGAGCTGGCTCGCGTTGCCGACGTCGTACTGGCGACCTGCCAGGACGAGATGGCCGAGCTGATCGCGCTGGGCGCAACCCCGTCGTCGATCGACATCGTGCCCTGCGGAGTCGATCTCGACCACTTCCAGCCCTTCGGACCGGCTGAGCTGCCGGGGCGAACGCCGCGGCTGGCCGGGGGCCAGCATCGGTTGCTGAGTGTGGGACGGCTGGTCGAACGGAAGGGGATGGCGACGATCATCGAGGCTCTGCCCAGCCTTCCGGGTACGCATCTGACAATCGCCGGCGGCCCACCAGCCGAACTGGTGGCCGCCGACCCCCAGGCGTCGAGGCGGCGGGAGCTGGCCGGCCAGCTGGGCGTGGCCGATCGGGTGCACCTGCTGGGCCAGGTCAGCCGATCGCAGATGCCCGCCCTGATGCGGTGGTCCGACCTGGTGGTGGCCACGCCCTGGTACGAGCCGTTCGGGATGGTTCCGCTGGAGGCGATGGCCTCGGGCCGGGCGGTGGTTGCCAGCGCGACTGGAGGACTGCTCGACACCGTGCATCCGGAGGTGACCGGGGTGCTGATCCCGCCCCGCGATCCGGATGCCCTGGCTGCGGTCCTGGCCGGTCTGCTGGGCCGGCCGGAACGCCGGCAGGCGATGGGAACGGCCGGGCGGCGCCTGGTGGAAGAGCGGTACGGCTGGGACCGGATCACTCAGAACGTCGAGAGGGTTTACACCGCAGTAGTTTCCGCGTCACCCCTGCTCACCGCGGAGGCGATCTGAGATGCCGTCCTGGCTGGAGGATCATCTCCAGGACCTGTCCCAGGGCCTGGTCGCATTGCGCTCGGCTGGCGGTGAACTGGAGCTGTGGGGCGAAACGCTGGGCAGCCTGCTCAGCCGCGGAGCCCGGCTGCTGGTGGCCGGCAACGGGGGTAGCGCCGCCGAGGCCCAGCACCTGACCGCCGAACTGGTCGGCCGGTTCCAGCACGAGCGCCGGGCCCTCTCGGCGATCTGTCTCAGTGCCGAAACCTCCAGCCTGACCGCGATTCTCAATGACTACGGCCCGGATGAGGTGTTCGCTCGTCAGGTCGAAGCCCATGGGCGCCCTGGAGACGTCCTGGTTCTGCTGTCGACCAGCGGCCGCAGCCGGAATCTGATCCAGGCCGCCCACCGGGCCCGCCGGCGCGGGGTCCTGGTCTGGTCGATGACCGGCCCGGTCCCCAATCCACTGGCTCAGCTGTCTGATCGGGTGATGTGTTGCACCTCCTCCAGCACCGCTGCGGTACAGGAACTTCAGCTGATCGCCGTGCACGCGATCTGCGCCTCGCTCGATGCCTACCTGGCCGCCAACTCCAGCCAAGGGGTGGAGATTGACCACGCCGGCCAGCTCGAGGGCAGCGGGGAACACAGCGGCATCGAGCCGCTGCACGACGAGGATCTAGCCAGCCTTCCCGGCGGGTGGGTGGCGTGAAACGCGTGGTGGTGGTCGGTGATGTCGTACTCGACCGGGATGTGGTCGGCCGGACCGAACGGGTCGCCCCGGACGCGCCAGTTCCGGTGCTGGACGTCGATGTGGTTCAGGAGAGTCCCGGCGGCGCCGGGCTGACCGCTCTGTTGTGCGTGAGGCCGGGCATCGAGGCGGAACTGATCGCGCCGATGGCGGACGACGAACCGGGCCGCCGGCTGCTGTCGATGCTCCGAGCCGACCTGACCGTGCTGCCACTGCCGCAGATCGGAGGAACCCGGCTCAAGACCCGGCTGCGCAGCGCGGGGCAATCGCTGCTGCGGGTGGACGAGGGTGGTCCTGGCGCTCCGGATCAGTCACCGCTCATGGGGGTGGCGGAGGTTCTGGACCGCGCCGACGTGATCCTGGTCTCCGACTACGGCGCCGGCACCACCCATCACGTGGGCCTGCGTGACCTGCTGGCCGCTGCTGCCGCCCGGGGCACTGCGGTGGTCTGGGACCCGCATCCTCGCGGAGCGGCGCCGATCCCCGGCGCCCGGGTGGTCACCCCGAATCTGAACGAGGCCCGGGCATCGGCATCGGCCCTGGATCTCGCGCCGCTGGCCAGACCGGAGGATCTGGCTCGATCCCTGCAGCAGAACTGGCAGGCCGGATCGGTCTGCGTGACCGCCGGCGCCGAGGGTGCCTACCTTGCCCTCCCCGGCCAGGAGCCGATGATCGTTCCTGCTCCCCCGGTCCGGCCCGGCGATCCCTGCGGGGCCGGTGATCGTTTCGCCGCGTCACTCGCATTGGCTCTGGCCGGCCAGGCGGTGATCTCCGATGCGGTGATCGCCGCGGTGCAGGACGCGTCCGCCTGGGTCGGTGCTGGTGGTGCGGCGGCGTTCCGGGCCGGGCGTGAACCCGGTGAGAGCCCGGCTACCGGCGGCCGGAGTCGGCCGGTAGCCGGGGCCGAGGCGTGGTCCGATGCCGAATTCGGTGCCGGGTCCGATGCCAGCGCCGGACCGGCCGAGACCAGCTATGGGGGGCCAGTCCGGCTGACGCAGAGCATCCAGGCCAGCGGCGGCACGGTGGTGGCGACCGGCGGCTGCTTCGACGTCCTGCATGTCGGTCATGTCCGCTACCTCAGCGAAGCCCGGCGGCTGGGTGATGCCTTGATCGTGCTGCTCAACTCTGATCGGTCAGTGAGCCGGCTGAAGGGCCCAGATCGGCCGGTGGTTCCGCAGCATGAACGGGCCCGGATCTTGCTGGCCCTCGAAAGCGTCGATGCCGTACTGGTTTTCGACGAGGACTCGCCGGAACAGGCGCTCAGCGGGCTCCGGCCCGGCATCTGGGTGAAGGGCGGAGATTACGGCGCGGCGCCGATGCCCGAGGCCGATCTGGTCCGCAGCTGGGGCGGCCGGGTGCTGCTGCTGCCCTATGTGCACGGCCACTCTTCCAGCTCTCTGCTCGAACGGATCAATCAACCCGCGCGGCCAGCCGCCGGCCATCTCAACGGCCGCGCTCAGCACCGCCCCGAAGATCACCCGGCAGATCATCCGAACGTCACCCGGCAGGAGATCTCATGACCAGTCAGCCCAGTCAGCCCAGTCAGCCCAACAGCCCGGGCGCACCCCGCCCGATCGGGACGGTGTATGTCAGCGGCGGCGCCAGTGGCCTGGGCGCCGCGGTGGTCGCGGCCGTCCGGCGGTACGGAGGCACCCCAGCCGTGATCGACCGGGTCGCTCCGAAAGCGGACGCGGAGTTCGCCCTGGCCGACCTGTCCGATTCCAGCGAGGCCGAAGAAGCGGTGCGGCAGCTGATTTCGCAGGTCGGTCCCCCCGATGCCCTGGTCACTGCCGCGGGGGTGGATGCTTGCGGACCACTGGGCTCGGTCGGGCGGGCCGAGTGGGAGAACGTGGTCAAGGTGAACCTGTTCGGCACCGTGTCGCTGATCCGGGCTTGCCTGCCCCACCTGCAGGCCAGCCGCGGAACGATCGTGACGGTGGGCTCGACCCTCGGCCTCAAGGCGGTGGGAGATGCCACCGCCTACTGCGCGTCCAAGTTCGGCATCGTCGGCTTCAGCCGGGCCCTGGCCACTGAACTGGCCGGGCAGGTTGGGGTGACGCTGCTGATACCCGGTGGAATGCGCACGCCGTTCTTCGACGGGCGCACCGAGCAGTACAAGCCCGGCCCGGATGCGATCCTGAACGATCCGGCCGACACCGCCGAGGCCGTCCTGACCGCGCTGCGCCAGCCCGTGGGATGCGAGATCCGGGAAATGGTGGTGGCGACGTCCACCGAACCATCCTGGCCGTGACACCGGGCCGGACGGTTCTGGCCCTGCGGGCTCTCGGCCTGGGCGACGCTCTGACCGGTATCCCCGCTCTGCGCGGGCTGCGCCGGCGGTTTCCCGGCGACCGGCTGGTGCTGGCTGCCCCGGCCCAGATCGGCCGCTGGTTGCGGGATCTGGGCATCGTGGACGACGTCGTCGCCACCGCCGGCCTTCAGCCGCTGCCGCCTCCAGCAGAACGTGATGGCGAGCTGGTGGCGGCCGATCTGCACGGGCGCGGTCCGCAGAGTCACCGGATTCTGGCCGATCTGCATCCCGATCGGCTGATCGGCTTCGCTCATCCGGATTTTCCCGGTCAGAGGGCCCCGCGCTGGCGGCCGGACGAGCACGAGGTGGAACGCTGGTGCCGGCTGGTGCCCCGCGCGGGGGGGGGCGGCGGGCCCCCGGGCCCGCGGGG
>CAXUFS010000144.1:0-7466 GCA_964250315.1 uncultured Kineosporia sp.
GGCAACGGCCTGGCCGCCGGGCAACGGCCTTGCCGGACGGCGGGCAGCGGTTCGGCGGGACGGCGTGCGAGCAGGGTCGCGCCCGTGCGACTGCGGTCAGCTCCCGAGCAGGGAGGCGGCGTGACGACCGGCTGCGGCCCCGGCCAAGAACGCGGCCGGGTCGTCGTCCAGGCCCCGGCCCATGGTCGACAACGCGACCGGAGTCGAGCGCAGCGCCTCGGCCAGGCCCTCCAGCGGCACCCGCACTTCCCGGTGCCGCCCCAGCGGCTGGACCAGGGCCGGTATCTGAGCGTCGATCTGGGCGGCCAGATCGGGCATTGACGCAGCCAGCTCGGGCACCACCACGTCGGCCGGCGCCAGCGCCACCCGGCCATAGGCGGTCAGCGAGTGGTGCGAGATGCCTCGATGCCGCTCTCGCGGATCCGCGCCGGAGATCCGCAGGCAGGCCACCGCCCGGCCACCCAGCACTGCCGCCGCGTTGATCGCCTCACCGGCGGCCACCCCCGAAAAGCCCCAGCGGGTACCAGTTCCCAGGTTTCCCGGCCCCTGAATCACGACCGCCACCTCGGCTCCGGCGACCAGGCGCGCAGCCAGCAGCGCCGAGTGCACGGTCACCGCTTCCAGATCACCACCGAAGGCCTGCCCAGCGGTGACGCAGACGTCCAGCCAGCCTGCCGCGCGCAGCCCGGCCACGGTGCGGGAGAACCAGGCCGGTAGCGCTCCGCCGTCGCCCATCACATAGGCCACGGCGGGCATCCGGGTCGCCGATGCCCGCAGCCCAGCCAGGATGGCCGGAAGGCTGCTGTGCAGATCGGCCACCACCACCGGCATCCCGCTCAGCTGGTCGGCGTCCGCCAGCACCGCGTGCTCAGCGGACTCCTGCTCGTCCACGCCGAGCACCATCGCCTGCAGCGGCGTGTACCGAGCCTTCACCAGGTGCCCGGGCCCGGCCGGGTAGTCGACCGGCAGCCGGTCCGGCACGGCCACCACCAGCGCGAATCCGCCGGTGCCCAGCCCGCGGTCCAGCGCGGTGGTGTTCAGCAGCACCCGGTCACCCGGGACCGGGCGCCCAGTCAGCGCCGGGTAGGCCAGGGCCTGAACAGCGGTGCTGGGCTCGCCCGAGGAGACCGGTTCAACGGAGAGGTCCAGTTCAACCGACAGGTGCAGCGCGCCGGGCCACTCCCGTTGCACGGCCATGACCCGGCCCTCTCGCCACTGGATCACCGCGCTACCTCCTTGCCGAGTGCAGGCAGAGTTGGGCAGACATACCCGGCGGGCCGCCCTCGACCTGCCCGCGCGAACAGTTCCCCGGTGATCTGCCTGGGCGGCGAGGCTACCTCGGGTAGCGTTGCCCCGATGTCCTCGCGACGCACCGAGCGCCTGCTCAACCTGGTGATCTGCCTGCTCGCCACCCGCCGGTGGCTGACCAAGGAGCAGATCCGCGGCGCGGTGCCGCAGTACGCCGATTGCGAGACCAGCGAAGCCTTCGACCGGATGTTCGAGCGGGACAAGGAAGACCTGCGCGAACTGGGGATCCCGGTCGTCACCGGAACCGGCGAACTGGTCTTCGACGACGAGCCGGGCTACCGGATCGACCGCGACGCCTACGCCCTGCCACCGATCGAGCTGAACGCCGAGGAACTGGCCGTGCTGGGGCTGGCCAGCCGGGTCTGGCAGCAGGCGAGTCTGGCTGGACCGGCGGCCCGGGCGCTGGCCAAACTCAGCGCGCTCGGGGTGGAGACCGACGACGACGCGATGACCGGCCTGGAGCCGCGCATCCGCACGGCCGAGCCCGCCTTCCAGGCGCTCTACGCCGCCACCCGTGATCGCCAGCCGGTGCGGTTCGGCTACCGCAAGCCCGAGTCCGATCGCGCCGCCGAGCGGCACCTGGAACCGTGGGCCGGGGTGAGCCGGTCCGGGCACTGGTACGTCGTGGGGCGGGACCGGGACCGCCGCGACGCCAGGGTCTTCCGGCTGTCCCGGATCGAGGGCGAGGTCCGCCCAGACGGCCCCCGGGGCGGCTATGACGTCCCGGAGGTCGACCCCCGCCGGATGATCTCGCCGCGCCCGGCCGACAAGCGGGTGGCCACGATCTTGGTTCGCCAGGGCAGCGCGGCCAGCCTGCGCCGCCGCGCCCGCCCGGACACCGGCGCGGCATCCAGCCGGACGGGCTGGGACGAGTTGCGGTTCGAGATCGGGGACGTCGACAACTTCGCCGACGAGCTGGCCGGTTATGGACCAGCGGTGATCGCCGTACATCCCCAGGATCTGCGGGACGGCGTGCGCCGCCGGCTGACTGGTGCCCTGCAGGCCCAATCCAGCGGCGGTGAACAGGTCAGCGACGACGCGAGCACCGGACAACCCCGGCCACTGCTGGGAGCAGCCGGGTGAGTGTCAGCGCGACCCAGCGGCTGTCCCGGCTGCTGACGATGGTTCCCTGGCTGCTGAACCGCCAGGGAGTGCCGCTGCAGGAGGCCGCCCAGCATTTCGGCATCACGGTGACTCAGCTGGTCAAGGACCTCGAACTGCTGTTCGTCTGCGGCACTCCAGGCCACATGCCGGACGACCTGATCGAAGCGGAATGGGATTCTGGCCGGATCTACCTGGACAACGCCGACACCATCGCCCGGCCGCTGCGGCTGGGGCCGGACGAGGCGATCGCGCTGATCGCGGGCCTGCGCACGCTGGCTGAACTGCCCGGCCTGCACGATCGCAACGCGGTCGAGTCCGCGCTGATGAAGCTGTCGGCGGCCTCCGAGGACGCGGTGATCGCGGCGTCCCGGCTCAATGTGGATCTCACCTCCGGCGCCGCCGAGCAGATCCTGCGGACGGCCCGGGAAGCGCTGGGCACCCGGCGGCGGATGCGAATGCGCTACGTGGTGCCAGCCCGGGACGAGGTGACGCAGCGGGACGTCGACCTGATGCGGGTGACCAGCCTGAGCGGTCGCTGGTACATCGAGGCGTGGTGCCATCGGGCCGAGGCGGTCCGGCTGTTCCGGGTCGACCGGGTGGCCGATGCCCAGCTGCTGGACGAGGATGGGACGCCCCCGCCGCAGGCGATCTCGCGGGATACCGATGACCAGTTGTTCACCCCGTCCGAGGACGACGTCCGGGTCACTCTGGAGGTCGAGCCGCGCGGGCGCTGGGTGGCCGAGTACTACCCGGTGGAATCGGTACGGGAACTGCCGTCCGGTGGCCTGCAGGTGACTCTGCGGGTGACCGATCCGCGCTGGGTGTCCCGGCTGGTCCTTCGACTGGGTGGCGCCGGCCGGATCGTCAGCCCGCCCGAGCTAGCCGGTGCGGCCACGCAGGCGGCCGAGTTGGCCCTGGCTGGCTACGACGCGATCTAGACGGCCAATCGTCACATCGCCCGGATTCGCCGGGTTGAGCCCGGTCCCGGGGGACTGGAGCGACAAGCCGGGCCGGCTGAGCCGACCGGATGATCTCTGTTCTCCAGGGCCAGCGACACGCCGCTGATGAGGGCACCTGGCATGTGAAGCCGGTGTCACTATGACGGCCGGGGTATTACCGTCGGTGCTCAAGGAGTTGCATATCGCGACCGAAGATGTGGTCACGACGATTGGCGGCTGCAGGAGGTGGATCGGGAATGACGACGATCAAGGCGTCGTGCCCAAGTTGCGGTGATGTGGAGCTGACACCGCAGCAGGTGCGTCTCGTCGTCTGCTCGGTCAAGAGCTGGTCCTATTACGCGTTCTCTTGCACCACCTGTCAGGAGGAGATCCGCAAGCCTGCCGGGCGCGATGTCGTCGCCCTGCTGATCTCTGGTGGCGTGGTCGCCGAGCCGTGGAACGTTCCGGCCGAGGCGCTGGAGGAACACAACGGCCCGACCCTCAACTACGACGACGTGCTCGACTTCGCGCTCTGGCTGGAACAGGCCGACATGCTGGCCGCCGCGGCCGCGGCGCAGGGACCCCCGCCCCGTTCGACCGCACCCGAGACCGCCGCCTGATCGAGCTCAGCCAGCACCCTCAGCTGCACCGTTTGCCGTAACCTGCGGCCATGGCCTGGTGGGTATGGGTGCTGATCTGGGTGGCGCTGATCGCGGTGGCCGCAGCGGTCCTGGTCCCGATGATCCTCTCGGTGCTCCGCCAGCTGGATGAGTTCCAGCGTGAACTGGCCACCGCCTCGCAGCGTTTCGCCCTGATCAGCCAGCAGCTTGAACGGCTGGAGGACCAGCACCCGGCGACGCCGGAGCCGGACGCCGGCGTCGTTCAGCGCCGCGGCGACCGGGACAAGGCGATCCGGCAGGCCAAGGCGCTGACCACGATGCGGCTGCGGGCACGCGATCCTCTCGGGGTCCGGGTGGGCGAGCATAACGGGTGAAATCGGGCTGTCCCGGCGTTCACAGCCAATGTTCGGCATCATGGCCCGGCTGGCCGGCGGTTCACCGCGTACGATGACAGCGACACAGCCGCCCCATGCCGTCAGCCGGGTGGGCGATGAGAGGAAAGCAATGCGCGCACTGGAGCCTTGGCACATCATCGTCCTGGTCGTCGTGATTGGGATCCTGTTCGGCGGGAAGCGGCTGCCGGACGCCGCCCGAGGTCTGGGCCGGTCGATGCGGATCTTCAAGTCCGAGATGACAGAGATGAAGCACGACGATCCCAAGCAGCCGGCCAAGACCGAGCCGATCGAGGGCCGGATCATGGACGCCAACGGCTCGGTGCCCCGGCCGGGCGCGACCACGCCGTCCGACCGCCGGGACGTCTGAACGGCTCTGCTGGGTAGGACGCCGCGATGGCTGTGACGACTCCCCGCCGCCAGGCCCGGGATCCCGAGGGGCGGATGCCGCTGCGCGCCCACCTGCGCGAGCTGCGCCGCCGGGTGATCGTCGTCACCATCGCGATCCTGCTCGGAGGCATCGGCGGCTGGTTCCTGTTCGAGCCGGTGATGACCCATCTGATCATCAACCCGGTGGAGGCGCAGGCCCCGGCCACCCATCCGATCACCTTCCAGTACAACCAGGTCGCAGACGCCTTCACGATCCGGGTGAAGGTTGCCGCCTGGCTCGGAATCATCTTCGCCTCACCGATCTGGCTGTTCCAGATCTGGGGTTTCATCACCCCGGGCCTGACCCGCAAGGAACGGCGCTACTCGATCTTCTTCATCGTTGCCGCGGTGCCGTTGTTCCTGGGCGGGGTGGCGATGGCGGTCTGGCTGTTCCCCAAGGCCATCACCTTCTCCGCCGACTTCGCCCTCAATGGCTCGGCGGTGCAGCCGCTGATGGACTCGGTGGTGACCTTCGCCCTGCGGCTGATCATCGCACTGGGCGTGGCCTTCCTGATGCCACTGTTCCTGATCGGCCTGAACATGGCCGGGCTGCTAGCGGGCCGCACACTCGGAAAACACTGGCGGATCGCAGTTTTCATCGCCTTCCTGTTCGCGGCCATCGTCTCGCCGTCGCCTGACCCGCTGCACATGATCATCTTGGCGCTGCCGCTGGTCGCCCTGTTCTGCCTGGCGCTGGGCTTCGCTCTGCTGAACGACCGCAGGCGGGCCCGCAAGGCCGAGGCCGAGCTGGCCGCACTCGGCGACGAGGATGCCACCCCACTGGACGATCTGCTCGACAGTACCCAGCCGCAGGCCCCGGCGCCGATCGATCCGATCGACCCACCTGAGCGAGCCGACACCTGAGACTGCGTTCCGTCACCGCCCTGACGCGGAAGGAGCGCCCAACGTGGACGAGGCGTCAGTGGCAGCACCACTGCCCGGCAACAAGCCCAGGCCAGAGCCCAGCTCACTGAGAACACCCGGAAGCCTGGCGGCGACCGTGGCAGCGTAGATGTAGAAATCCGGGCGGACGACGACCGTGTCGGCCGAAAGCTCGGCCAGCCATTCGGCGTAGCGGCCGTCGATATCGATCAGCTCGGCCCCGCTGCCGAGCGGCCCCATGCGCAGGATCCGCACACCGAGGCGCTCCACGGCATCGAAGGCGGCTCCCGACACCGGCGGCAGTTCACTGGCGGTCGTCAGAACGAACCAGCCGTGCCCCAGCAGGTCATCGAACAGCCCGGTGCGATCTCCGTAGCCGACGCGGGACTGAATGGACAGCAGACCGGCGTGAGCGTCGCCCGCCGCGAGCAGGCCCGGTCCCAGCCGGGGCGGCGGCGGTGCTGGTGGAGCGAGACTCTTATCGGTCAGCGCGGCCTTCATCCGAGCGTCCCGCTCGGCTGCGGCCGCCTCGTCCGGGACGCAGATGACCCGGCCGAGGTCGATGGACATGTTGATGAAGTACTGCACGTGCGGGTTTCGTTCAGTTCCGTAGGTCTCCAGCAGCCGGTCATCGGCGATGCCGCGCAGCACGGCATCCAGCTTCCACTCCAGATTGACGACGTCGCGCAGACCGCCACACATGCCCTGCCCAGCGAAGGGAGGCATCAGGTGAGCGGCGTCACCGGCGATCAGCACGCGCCGATCGAGCCAGCGGTCAACCCAGCGGGCCTGGAACCGGTAGACGGTGTGCCGCTCCAGCACAGCATTGTCCGGAGTGATCCCCCACGGCTCGAGAAAAGCCCAGGCGGTCTCGGCCTTGTCCAGCTGGCTGATGTCCTCGCCGGGCAACGCCATGAATTCCCAGCGACGCCGACCCGGGCCGCCGGGAACGATGGTGGTCGGCCGCTTCGGGTCACACAGTTGCCAGGCCGGCGGGTCAAACGTCATCGGCTCGTTGGGAATCATGTCCAGAATGAGCCAGTCGAAGAAGAACCCCAGGTCGGTGATCGAGGTGTCCATCGCGGTGCGGACGATGCTGTTGGCCCCGTCGCAGCCGACCAGATAGCGGGCCCGGATCATCTCGGCCGGTGAATCCGTCACCGCGCCCGCGGGACGCACGGCGAGGGTGACGCCATTCGCGTCCTGCTCGTACCCGACGGCGGTGAGCTCCCGGTACAACGTCACCTGCGGCTGCTGTTCGGCCCGCTCCGCCAGCGCCTGCTCCAGATCGGGCTGGGCGAAGAAGTTCGAGGTGTGCCACCAGGAGGGCCCGACGCCGCGCCAGTCGACCTTGAGCAGTGTCTCGCGTTCTGCGTTACGCCACTCGTACCAATTGTCGTATGGCTCAATGATCGGGTCAGTGTCGGACCGGATCCCGACACTCTGCAGGATGCGGGCGATCTCGTGATCGAAGTGCACGGCCCGCGGCCGCGGGTAGATGGCCGGATACCGCTCGATCACCACGACCTGGTGGCCGCGCCGGCCAAGGAGGGTCGCCAGCAATTGACCGACGGGTCCGTAGCCGACAATCGCGACGTCATAGGTGGGTTCCACGGTGGCCCCCTTCATGGGTCGATATCCCGGCCCCAGGCACTTGCGTTCAGAGGCCGGACGAGGTGTCTTCAGACGCGGATGAGGGTGCTGGGCTGGCCGGAGCCAAGGCATCGCCGCGCGGGCCATCAGCCGGTGGCAGCGGGCGGGCCGGCACGGACGGCGCGGGCTCGCCCGGATGG
>CAXUFS010000145.1:0-7390 GCA_964250315.1 uncultured Kineosporia sp.
GCCTCGAACCGCTCAGTCATCACGGACGGCTGAGCCTGCTCGCAGCCGGGCGATCTCGCGGCGCAGTTCGTCCAGCTGCTCGGCCACCCGGGCCGGCGCCGTCCCGCCCCGGCCGTCCCGCGAGGCCAAGCTGCCCCCGACCGTGAGCACCTCCCGAACCGCCGGGTTCAGATGGGCGGAGATGGACGCCAGATCGGCGTCGCTCAGATCCCACAGCTCGACCACCCGGCCCTCGGACGACGCCCGCTCCTCACACCGCTGTACGCAGGCCCCGGCGATCTCGTGCGCCTCCCGGAACGGAACCCCCTGCCGGACCAGCCACTCGGCGATGTCAGTGGCCAGCGCGAAGCCCTGCGGCGCCAGTTCGGCCATCCGCTCGGTATGGAACCGCAGGGTCGTGACCATTCCGGTGATCGCGGGCAGCAGCAGTTCGAGCGTGTCCACGGCGTCGAAGACCGGCTCCTTGTCCTCCTGCAGGTCCCGGTTGTAGGCCAGCGGCAACGCCTTCAAGGTGGCCATCAACCCGGCCAGATCGCCGATCAGCCGGCCCGCCTTGCCCCGGGTCAGCTCGGCCACATCCGGGTTCTTCTTCTGCGGCATGATGCTCGACCCGGTCGACCAGGCGTCGTCCAGGGTGACGAAGGAGAACTCCTTGGTGGCCCAGAGAATGACTTCCTCGGCCAGCCGGGACAGGTCAACGCCGATCATGGCAGCGACGAAGGAGAATTCGGCCGCGATGTCGCGGGAGGCCGTCCCGTCGATCGAGTTGGCCACCGAGCCGGTGAACCCTAGCTCGGCCGCAATCAGCTCCGGATCCAGACCCAGCGACGACCCGGCCAGCGCCCCCGAGCCGTAGGGCGAGACGGCGGCCCGGGCGTCCCAGCCGGCCAGCCGGTCGACGTCGCGTGTCAGCGGCCAGGCATGGGCCAGCAGGTGATGGGCCAGCAGCACCGGCTGGGCGTGCTGCAGGTGAGTCCGCCCGGGCAACGGCATGTCCGGGTGGGCCGCGGCCTGACCAGCCAGTGCGCCGGCCAGATCGAGCACCAGCCCAGCGATGACCTGAGCGTGTTCACGCAGATACATCCGCAGCAGGGTGGCGATCTGGTCGTTGCGCGAGCGGCCGGCCCGCAGCCGTCCGCCCAGATCCTTGCCCACCCCTTCGATCAGCAGCCGCTCCAGGGCGGAATGCACGTCCTCGTCGTCCGGGCCGGGCTGAATGGTTCCATCGGCGACGCCAGCGTCCAGATCGGCCAGGCCCCCGAGCAGGGCTGACAGCTCCGGGTCGGTGAGCAGACCAGCCCGGTGCAGGGCGCGGGCGTGCGCGCGGGAACCGGCCAGGTCGTATCGGGCCAGCCGCCAGTCGAAATGGGTGGAGGCCGACAGCGCGGCCATCGCCTCGGCCGGGCCACCGGTGAATCGGCCACCCCACAGGCCGCCCGGCCGTGAGCGTGGGCTCATGAGTCGCCCCGGGCCGCCAGAGCCAGGAACCGCGCCGCCACCGCTTCGCCGCCGGCCGGATCCCGGGTCACCACCAGCACGGTGTCGTCTCCAGCGATGCTGCCCAGCACCTCCAGCAGCCGGGAACGATCGATCGCCGAGGCCAGGAACTGCGCGGCTCCGGGCGGAGTGTGCAGCACCACCAGGTTGGCCGACGCTTCGGCGGTGACCAGCAGTTCCTCACACAGCCGGGCCAGCCGGGAGTCGAGCAGTTCCTGATCGACGCCACCCAGCGGGGTACGGTCCCCACCCTCACCCGGGACGGCATAGACCAGACCGCCGTCGGCGTGGCGGACCTTGACCGCCCCCAGCTCGACCAGGTCGCGGGACAGGGTGGCCTGGGTGACGGCCAGGCCATCCGCGGTCAGCAGCTGGGCCAGCTCGGCCTGCGAGCGGACCGTGGTTCGGCCCAGGAGGTCGACGATGCGGCGCTGCCGGGCGTTCTTGGTCGGCGGCGTCCGCTGCGATGCCGGGACCGCGGCCTCGACCGTGATCGGTTCCCCGGCCTGGCTGGGGATCTCCGGGCTCATTCGCGGGCCTGCTGAGCCAGCAGCCAGACCAGCAGCGCCTTCTGCGCGTGCAGCCGGTTCTCGGCCTCGTCCCAGACCGCGGACGCCGATCCGTCGATCACTTCGGCCGAGATCTCCTTACCCCGATAGGCGGGCAGGCAGTGCAGCACGATCGCACCCGGCGCGGCCAGGGCCAGCAGGCCAGCGTCCACCGCGAACGGCACAAAGGTCTGGGACCGTTCCGCGGCTTCGGTCTCCTGGCCCATCGACACCCAGGTGTCGGTGGCCAGCACGTCCGCCCCGGCGGCGGTCCCGATCGGGTCGCTGCTGACCAGCACCGACCCACCGGTCTCGGCCGCCCGGTCAGCGGCGGCATCCATCACCACCGGGCTGGGCAGCCAGCCCTCCGGCGTTCCGATCCGCACGTGCATGCCCGCGTTGGCCCCGGCCAGCAGGTAGGAGTGGGCCATGTTGTTGGCGCCGTCACCGAGATAAGCCAGAGTCAGCCCGGCCAGCTTTCCGTGCCGTTCCCGGACGGTCTGCAGATCGGCCAGCAGCTGGCACGGGTGGAACTCGTCGGTCAGCGAGTTGATCACCGGGACCGAGCTGACTGAGGCCATCGCGTCGATCCGGGTCTGACCCGCGGTGCGCCAGACGATGGCCGCACACTGGCGATCCAGCACCCGGGTGGTGTCCTCGATGGGCTCGCCCCGGCCCAGCTGGCTGGTCCCTCCATCGATCACCAGCGGATAGCCGCCGAGCTCGGTCACGCCGATGCTGAACGACACCCGGGTCCGGGTCGAGGCCTTGTCGAAGATCAGCGCGACGGCCTTCGGGCCTTCCAGCGGCCGGGCCGCGAACACCCCCCGCGCACGCTCGGCCTTCAGCTGATCGGCCAGGTCGAGGATCTCGATCAGCTCGCCGGGGGCCAGGTCATCGTCGCGGAGGAAGTGCCGGAGGGTCATCAGGCGGCGCTCCGTTCGGCGGCGTCGAGAGCGGATGGCAGCGCATCGAGCAGGGTGCTGGCCTGCTCAGCGGTCAGGATCAGCGGGGGCGCCAGCCGGATCACCGACGGCGCCACCGGGTTGACGATGAAACCGGACTCCAGCAGCACCCGGGACACCTCGGCGGCCACCGGCCGGACCAGCTGAATGGCCAGCAGCAGGCCGAAACCCCGGACCTCCTCGACCAGCTCGTGACCCAGCCCGCTGATGCCGGCCCGGAGCCGGGCGCCGGTCTGTTCGGCCTGCTGTACCAGGCCGTCCCGCTCGATCACGTGCAGGGTGGCCAGACCGGCCGCGGCCGCGACCGGGTTACCGCCGAAGGTGCTGCCGTGCTGGCCGGTACCGAGCAGGTGAGCGGCCTTGTCACCGAAGGCGACGGCGGCACCGATCGGTATCCCGCCGCCCAGGCCCTTGGCCAGGGTCACCACGTCCGGCCGCGCCGCGCCCAGGGCCAGCTCGGGGCGCTGGAATGCGAACCAGGAACCGGTCCGGCCGATGCCGGACTGGACCTCGTCCAGCACCAGCAGTGCTCCGGCCCGGGTCGTGATCTCGCGGGCCTGGGCCAGGTAGCTAGGCGGGGCCGGGTTGACCCCGCCCTCGCCCTGGATGGGTTCCAGGACGACGGCCGCGGTGGCCGGGCTCACAGCCTGGGCCAGGGCGGCGACGTCCCCGAACGGCACGTGCACCACGTCGCCCGGCAGCGGCTCGAACGGCAGCCGGTAGGCAGGCTTGTGGGTGAGCGCGAGCGCACCCATGGTCCGGCCGTGAAATGCGTTCTCGGCCGCGACCAGACCGATCCGGCCGGTCCGGCGGGACATCTTGATCGCGGCCTCATTGGCCTCCGAGCCGGAGTTGCAGAAGAACACGGCCGAACCCTCGGGGGCACCGAGCAGGGTGAGCAGGCGCTCGGCCAGCGCCACCTGAAGCGGATGGGCGAACAGGTTGGAGACGTGCCCGAGCGTGGCCAGCTGCGAGGTCACCGCCGAGACCAGGAACGGGTGCGCGTGCCCGAGCGCGTTCACCGCGATCCCGGCCAGCAGGTCCAGGTAGCGGCGTCCGTCGGCGTCCCAGACGTAGCAGCCCTCGCCTCTGACCAGCACTCTGGGCGGGGTCCCGTAGGTGCCCATCACCACGCTGCGATACCGGTCCAGCCAGATCTCGGAACTGGCGGCCACCTCGGCCAGATCCTGTGTGCTCACGAGGCGGCCTTGGCCGGCACCACCATGGTGCCCGCACCTTCAGGGGTGAATACCTCCAGCAGCAGGCTGTGCCGGATCCGCCCGTCGATCACGGTCGACTGCGGGACGCCGCCGCGCACCGCCCGCAGGCAGGCTTCCATCTTGGGCACCATCCCGGCCTGCAGCTGGGGCAGCATGCGCTCCAGGTCGTCCTCGCTGACCTCGGCCAGCAGTGAACTCCGGTCCGGCCAGTTCGCGTACAGGCCTTCGACGTCGGTGAGCACGACGAACTTGGCCGCGTTCAACGCCACCGCCAGGGCCGCCGCCGCAGTGTCGGCGTTCACATTCAGCACCTGGCCCTCGTCGTCGGGAGCCACGGTGGACACCACCGGGATCCGGCCCGCCTCGATCAGATCCAGCACAGCCGCCGGATCCACGTCCACCACATCGCCGACTAGCCCGATGTCCACCTCTTCGCCGTCGATGATCGCGCCGCGCCGGGCGGCCCGGAACAGCCCGCCGTCCTCGCCGGACAAGCCGACCGCGAGCGCACCGTGCGCATTGATCAGTCCGACCAGCTCCCGGCCGACCTGGCCGGTCAGCACCATCCGGACCACGTCCATGGCGTCCGGCGTGGTCACTCGCAGGCCGCCGCGGAATTCGCTGCGGATACCGAGCCGGGCCAGCATGGCCGAGATCTGCGGGCCGCCGCCGTGCACGACCACCGGTTTCAGCCCGGCCGAGCGGAGGAACACCACGTCCTGAGCGAAGGCACGCTTCAGCTGGTCGTCCACCATGGCGTTGCCGCCGTACTTGATCACCGCGATGGCGCCGTTGAAGCGCTGCATCCAGGGCAGCGCCTCGATCAGCACCTCGGCCTTCTGCTCGGCACCGAGGATCGGCTCACCCAGCTGGAGGCTCATGCAGCCCCGCTGGCCCAGCACCCGCTCACTCGGCGTCCTCGCTCACTCGGCGTCCTCGCTCACTCGGCGTCCTCGGTCACCGTGTGCCCGGCGTGCCGCCATACCGAGGTGGCGACCTGGGATTGCTGGGCCGGAACCAGGATCCAGTCAGTGTCATAGGTGGAAACCGTGAGCACCGGCAGCCCGGCGTCCGAGAGCGGCTTCAGCAGCTTGAGCAGGATCCCGATTTGGCTGAACTCCAGCGTTCCGGCTGCGCGGGTCACCGTGAAGGGACCTTCGAAAGGACCGGGGATCGGCTCGGGCAGGCAGTTGGTCGGGCAGAACACCGAGGTCTCGTCAGCGGTGCGAGTCACGCTGACCAGTGGCTCGCCTATCGCCCAGTCCGGTTCGTCGGCGTCGGCGGGCAACCGGACGACGGCCATGGCCTGCTTGTACTGGATCAGGTGCACGAGGTCTCCTCGGTGTTCCGTCCGGCCTGCTTCAGCACCTGGTCTGACTGATCGAGGCCATTCGCCAGAACACTCACGGCGCCGTCCCCGTCGCTGGCAGCCCGAGTGTTTCGGGAAGGCCGAGAGCCAGGTTCGCTGACTGCACCGCCCCGCCCGCCGTGCCTTTGGTCAGGTTATCGATGGCCCCTGTCACCACCACCCGGCCGATGCGCTCATCGACGGCCAGCTGGATGAGCGCGCTGTTGGATCCGAGCGTATCGGCCGTACGGGGCCACTGTCCCCTGCTCAGCACGTGTACGAAAGCCTCATCTGCGTACGCCTCTTCCCACGCCTGGCGGACCGCGGGGGGTGCAGCACCGGTACGGAGCGTGGCCGTGCTGGTGGCCAGGATCCCTCGGGGCATCGGCGCCAGCATGGGAGTGAACGACAACCGGACCGGCTCAGCGGCGGCGATGGACAGGCACTGTTCCATCTCCGGGGTGTGCCGGTGGGTGCCGCCCACCCCGTATGGGCTCATTGAACCCATCACCTCGCTGGCCAGCAGATTCGGCTTCAGCGACCGGCCCGCCCCGGACGTGCCGCTGGCCGCGGCCACCACGACGTCGTCCGGCTCCAGCAGCCCGGCCGCGAACCCCGGGGCCAGCGACAGCGCCACCGCCGTCGGATAACAGCCGGGCACCGCTATCCGGCGGGCACCGGCCAGGATCTCGCGCTGCCGGGCTCCCCCGGCGTGGATCAGTTCCGGGAGGCCGTAGGCCCAGGATCCAGCGTGGTCGCCGCCGTAGAACTCGGCCCACGCGTCCGGGTCGGTCAGCCGGTGGTCGGCGCCGCAGTCGATCACCACGACGTCAGGCGGCAGGCCGGCGGCGATGCTGGCACTCTGACCGTGCGGCAGAGCCAGGAAGACCACGTCGTGCCCGTCCAGGATCGCCGGGGTCGTCGGCTCCAGCACGCGGTCGCGCAATGGGATCAGGTGCGGCTGGAGCTCCCCCAGGGCTGAGCCGGCATGGCTGAACGCGGTGACCGCGCCGATCTCGAACCCGGGGTGGCCGAGGAGTAACCGGAGCAGCTCACCACCGGCGTATCCGCTGGCTCCGGCTACGGCCGCCGTCAACCCCATGGCGCATGACTATACACAGTTCAGCAACTTTATGCGGACCGAGGCAGGCTCAGGCGAGTTCATCGTCCGGGCCCCAGGGCAGGACGCCGAGCCGGCGGGCGTTGCTGGGCAGTTCGCCACCGGCGGCGCGCTGCCTCAGGACCTCCAGCGTGTCAGCTCCTGCGCGCAAGAATCTGCCGGACCAGGCGTCGAGTTCACCCCGGGCGGCCGCGACCACCAGAGCGGTCAGGGCCTCTGGCGGCGTCCACTCGGTCCGGTCCTGGTGCATCTCCATGGACGACGTCATGTCGGTGCGCACCACCCCGGGCGAGATCTCGAAGGCCCTGATCCCGTGCTCGGCCCCGGCCAGGTGCAGGTTGCCGGTGATCCGGAAAAGCCCGGCCTTGGCTGCACAGTAGGCTGAGTAGATCTCCCGATCCTTGGCGCCAGCGCCGGAGCTGAGATCGATGACCCGGCCCCCAGCACGCCGGATCATCCCCGGTACCACGGCGCGGACCAGGTTGAACGGCCCGCGCAGGTCGGTCTCGATGACGTCCCACCACATGTCCGGGTCGGCCCGCCAGACCGGCACCTCTTCTGTCTCGATCACTCCGGCGTTGTTGACCAGCAGGTCGGCCGGGCCCAGCGCTGCTTCAATCGCCGCGGCCGCGGCCTGGACCTGGGTCAGATCCCGGACGTCGGCGCTGGCTGAGGCGGCCCGGCCACCCAGC
>CAXUFS010000146.1:0-7286 GCA_964250315.1 uncultured Kineosporia sp.
CGGCTGATCCGCGAGATCAGAGCTGGCCCGGCGACGTAGTCCTCCCAGCCCTCCGGTTCGGGGGGATCGGTGAGTGCTGGGGTCAGCGACTCGCGGGCGGCTTCCTTCTCGGTGCGGGCGTGCCGGGCCGGGACGGCCAGCCGCAGCACGTCGGTGACACTGCCGGCGTACCCGGCCGCGATCTGGCGGGCCAGCTGAAGCACCGCCGGGGCAAGCACCGGCTCGGCTGAGACCACCCGGCGCAGCGGGGCCAGCCGCCCTTGGTGATCGCTGCGCCCGGCCCGCCCGATCAGGAAACCGCTGGTGATCTGCCCGGCGAAGCGCACCTGCACCCGGACCCCGGGCTGAGCCTGTTCGGCCACCTCCTCGGGCACGCTGTAGTCGAAAGGACGATCCAGGTGGGGCAGCGGGATGTCGACCAGCACCTGGGCGATCGGCAGGTGCTGGGCGATCGGCGACGGTGGCTTGGGCCGCTTACCCCGGGCCGCCGCCCGCAGCAGCTCCAGCTGCTGGGCGGGCGATGGGCTGGACGTCATGCCGGCCATCCTGCCGCCCCGCGGCAACCTCGCTGCGTGCGGCTGCGCCCATTCACCACTGAGTTCAGGCGGCCAGGGCCGCGTAGCGGCCGTCCTGGCTGAGCAGGGAATCGTGGGTGCCCTGCTCGACGATCCGGCCCTGGCTCAGCACGGCGATCTGATCCGCGTCCCGGACCGTGGAGAGCCGGTGCGCGATGGTGATCGTGGTCCGGCCCTGGGCAAGCGTGTCGAAGGCCTGCTGCACGGCTCGCTCGGTCTCGGTGTCCAGCGCGCTGGTGGCCTCGTCCAGGATCAGCACTCTCGGGTCGCGCAGCAGCGTGCGGGCGATCGCGATCCGCTGCCGCTCCCCGCCGGAGAACCGGTGCCCGCGCGAGCCGACCATGGTGTCGTATCCGTCCGGCAGACCCGCGATCAGCCCGTGCACCTGCGCGGCCCGGGCGGCCTGCTCGATCTGATCGTCGGTGGCGCCGGGCCGGGCGTAGCGCAGGTTCTCCCGCACGGTCGCGTGCAACAGGTAGGTCTCCTGGCTGACCACCCCGACGATGGCGGCCAGGCTGTCCAGCGTCAGGTCCCGGATATCGACGCCGTCGATGGTGATCCGCCCGCCGTCCACGTCGTAGAGCCGGGCCACCAGCCCGGCCAGAGTGCTCTTGCCCGAACCGGTTTCGCCGACCAGGGCGAGCGTCGTCCCGGGCGGAATGTCCAGGTTCACTCCAGCCACCGCCGCGGCGTCCGCGCCCGGATACGCGAAGGTGACGTCCTCCAGCACCACGTGGCCGCGCACCCGAGCCGGGTCGACGCGAACCGGATCGGCCGGGTCAGCGATGTCCACCGGCAGATCCAGGTATTCGAAGATCCGGGCGAAGAGGGCCAGCGACGCGGTCAGCGAGACGCCCACCCCGAGCAGGCCCATCAGTGGACGGAACAGCCCGTTCTGCAGGCTGGTGAAGGCGATCAGGGTGCCGATGGTCATCGCGCCGGCCGTGACCGGCAGGCCCGCGAACAGGTAGATCACAGCCGGAATGGCGGCGAAGATCACGCTCATCGAGGCCATTCGCCAGCGGCCAGCCAGGTCCGAACGCAGCTCGAGATCGATCAGCCGGGCCGACGACTCGGCGAACCGGCGGACCAGGGCGGGCCCGGCGCCCATCGTCTTGCTCAGCTGGATACCGCTGATCGACAGGCCCTCGTCGATCACCACGTTCAGGTCAGCCAGTTCGCGCTGGCGGGCCGCGGTGATCTCCCGGCGCATACTGGCCACCTTGCGGGTCAGGTAGATGGCTGGCGGCATCACCACCAGCGAGATCAGCGACAGCCGCCAGGACAGCGCCACCATGGCCACGGCGGTGGCGACGGCGGTGGTCAGGTTGGACGCGATCGAGGTCGCGGTCGAGGTGACCACGGACTGCATGCCGCCGATGTCGTTGGTGATCCGCGACTGCACCTCGCCGGTGCGGGTCCGGGTGAAGAAGCCGATCGATTGCCGCTGCAGGTGGGCGAACACGCTGGTGCGCAGGCCGTGCATGACCTGCTGGCCGACCTTGGTACTGATCCAGGTCTGGATGACGCCGAGCACGGCCGTCACCGCGGCAACCGCGATCATGCCGCTCACCAGCCAGGCCAGCAGCGGAACGTTCTGCTGCGGCAATGCCGTGTCGATCACGCTGCGCAGCAGGAAAGGCGAGGCCATGGCCACGATGGATGAGGCCACGATGATCACCACCACGACCGCCAGAGGCCAGCGATGGACCGTGAACAGCCGTCCGATCCGGCGCAGCGAAACGCTGGCGGCCTGAGCCTTTTCTGCGGCCGTGACCGTGCGGCCGGTGCGGCCGGGCCGGCCTGGATTCGGGTCACGGCTGGGCGGTGAAGATGGGGAGCTGGCCATGCACGGCCTCCTGGCACTCGGATTCTGTGAGGTTGCCTCACTATGAGGGAGAAACGCAAATCCTGCTAACGTATTCCGGTGGATCACGGGGACGAAGACACCCTGGCCGAATCGCTGTGGGCGGTGGCCCGCCGGTTGCGGATGGTCACCCACGACCTGGTCACGCCGTTCGGCATCACCCCGGCTCAGGCCCGGGCGCTGGGCATGCTGCGTCGTCACGGCCCGATGCGGCTGAGTGATCTGTCCAGCCATCTGCGGATCGTGCCGCGCTCGGGCACCGAGGTGGTGGACGCGCTGGAGGAACGCGGGCTGGTGGCCCGCTCTCCCGATCCGCAGGATCGCCGCGCCACCCTGGTGGCTCTGACCGCGGACGGCGAGAAGACCAGCCAGGCGGTCCAGTCCGCCCGGGCCGCCGAAGCGGACACCTTCTTCAGCTCACTGAGCACCGAGGACCGGGACACGCTGGCCCGGTTACTGCAGTCCCTGCGCCAGTACTCGCAGGCCGGAGACCCGGGTCGCGGTCCGGGCTAGCCAGCCGCCGACTGCAGGGCCTGCACCCGATCGGTCTGCTCCCAGGTCAGGCCGGGGATGTCCCGGCCGAAGTGACCGTAGGCCGCGGTCTGGTGGTAGATGGGGCGGAGCAGGTCGAGATCCCGGATGATCGCGGCCGGACGAAGATCGAAGACCTGCTTGATCGCGGCGGTGATCCGGTCCACCGGGACCGTCTCGGTGCCGAAGGTCTCGACGTACAGGCCGACCGGGTGCGCTTTGCCGATCGCGTAGGCGACCTGCACCTCGCAACGGCGGGCCAGCCCGGCGGCGACCACGTTCTTGGCCACCCAGCGCATCGCGTACGCCGCCGACCGATCCACCTTGGACGGGTCCTTCCCGGAGAAGGCGCCGCCACCGTGCCGGGCGAAACCGCCGTAGGTGTCGACGATGATCTTCCGGCCGGTGAGGCCCGCGTCCCCCATCGGGCCGCCGATCTCGAACCGGCCGGTCGGGTTGACCAGCAGCCGGTAGCCAGTGGTGTCGATGTCGACCCGGTCCAGGACCGGCTTGACCACATGGTCGGCGATATCCGGAGTGAGCAGGTTCTCCAGGGAGATGTCGGCCGCATGCTGCGTGGACACCACCACGGTGTCCAGCCGGACCGCCCGGTCGCCGTCATAGGCGATGGTCACCTGGGTCTTGCCATCCGGGCGCAGGTAGGGCACCTCGCCGCCCTTGCGCACCTCGGTCAGCCGCTCGGCCAGCCGGTGGGCCAGCCAGATTGGCAGCGGCAGCAGCTGCGGCGTGTCATCGTTGGCGTACCCGAACATCAGTCCCTGGTCGCCGGCACCCTGCGCGTCCAGCGGGTCGGCATCCCCCTGCACCCTGGCCTCGTAGGCGCTGTCCACCCCCTGGGCGATGTCCGGGGACTGGGCGCCGATCGACACCTCGACCCCGCACGAGTTGCCGTCGAAGCCCTTGGTGGAGGAGTCATAGCCGATATTCAGGATGGTCTTCCGGACGATCTGCGGGATGTCGGCGTAGCCGCTGGTGGTGACTTCACCGGCCACATGCACCAGGCCGGTGGTGACCATGGTCTCGACCGCGACCCGGCTGGCCGCGTCCGCTTCGAGCAGGGCATCCAGGATGGCGTCACTGATCTGATCGCAGATCTTGTCCGGGTGGCCTTCGGTGACGGACTCAGAGGTGAACAGACGGTCAGACACGGTTCTCCTGGGACGATTCAGCAGACGTTGGGGTCATGGTGCGGCATATGCGCCGATCTGCCGACTGTACCCGGGCTGAATATCGATGCTGGGGCGCCGTGCAGGTGCCCAAGTTAATCAGATTGAGCCGGGCTGGGCGGTTGCACCGGCTACCGCCTGGACCAGCGCGGATGGCCTGGATTCGATCAAGAGCGGAGCTTGCGGACGACGGCGTCCCAGATCACCATCGCCACCTGGTCCTTGCCCGCGGACGGCACCAGCCTCTGCGAGCCGTCGGCATCCAGGATGGTCACCTCGTTCTGGCTCTGTCCGAACACCTTGCCCGCCGAGACGTCGTTCACCACCAGCAGATCGCAGCCCTTGCGGGCCAGCTTGGCCCGGGCATGACTGAGGACGTCGCCGTCCTCGTCCCCGGTCTCAGCGGCGAAGCCGACGATGAGCTGGCTGGGGCGGCGTGCAGCGACCAGCTCGGCCAGGATGTCCGGGTTGCGGACCAGGGTCACGATCGGCGCCTCGCCGGAATCCGCTGATTTCTTGATCTTATGGGCGGCGGTCGCAGCCGGCCGGAAGTCGGCCACCGCCGCGGCCATCACCACCACGTCCGCGCTGGCCGCCGCGTCCAGCACGGCAGCGCGCATCTCCAGGGCGGTTCGAACGTGGACGACGTCGGCCCCGTCCGGGGCCGGGATCTCCATCGCCCCGGCGACCAGGGTCACCTTGGCGCCCCGGGCCATTGCCACCGCCGCCACCGCGGCGCCCTGGCGGCCGGACGACCAGTTGCCGATGAACCGCACCGGATCCAGTGGTTCCCGGGTGCCGCCCGCCGACACCAGGACGCGGAGTACGGCGAGATCGCCCGGCACGGGCGGCTGCAGCAGAGCCAGCGCGGCGTCGGCGATGTCATCCGGCTCCGGCAGGCGGCCAGGACCGCTGCCAGCGCCGGTGAGGCGGCCACTGGCCGGCTCGAGCACGTGTGCGCCTCGCTCGCGCAGCAGGCCCACGTTGGCCTGGGTTGCAGGGTGCAGCCACATCTCGGTGTGCATCGCCGGGGCCAGCAGTACCGGGCAGCGGGCGGTGAGCAGGACGTTGGTGAGCAGGTCGTCGGCCAATCCGTGGGCGGCCCGGGCCAGCAGATCGGCGGTGGCCGGAGCGACGACGACCAGCTCGGCCTGTTGCCCGATCCGCACATGCGGCACGTCCTGGACGTCGTCCCAGACACTGGTGCTGACCGGATGCCCGGACAACGCCGCCCAGGTCGGTGCACCGACGAACCGCAGCGCCGCTTGAGTGGGGACGACCTGCACCGAATGCCCGGCCTCGGTAAGACGCCTCAGCAGCAGACCGGACTTGTAGGCGGCGATGCCTCCGCCGACACCCAGCACGATCCGGGCCACGTTCGCGACTCGGTCTCAGCTTGTCGGAGGCTGCCGGGCTGCGGGTGATCCGGGGAGGCTCAGACCTCGCCGGTCGGCTCGGCCACCAGGTAGCCCTCGTTGATCTCGCGCATCGCCACCGACAGCGGCTTCTCCTGCACGTGGGTCTCCACCAGCGGGCCGACATACTCCAGCAGGCCCTCACCGAGCTGGGAGTAGTAGGCATTGATCTGGCGGGCCCGCTTGGCGGCGAAAATCACCAGCGCATACTTCGAGTCGGCGGCCTGAAGCAGATCATCGATGGGCGGGTTGGTGATGCCCTCGGGCACGGCGACAGTTCCGGACACAGACAACTCCCGTGATTCGTGGTGTGAAGGCGCCCGAGAAGAACTCAGCCGCGGGACTGAACGGGCACCAGACCCATCCATGATACGAGCTCATCGGTGGCTCGATGTACATCGTCGTTGACGATCGTCACATCGAACTCCGATTCGGCCGCCATCTCGATCTCGGCCGTCCGCAGCCGCCGGGCTCGTTCCTCAGCGTTCTCGGTGCCCCGTCCGACCAGCCGGCGGACCAGCTCCCCCAAGTCGGGAGGCTTCAGAAAGACGAACAGGGCCCCAGGCATGGAGAGGCGGATCTGCCGGGCGCCCTGGAGATCCAGCTCCAGCAACGCCGGGCGCCCCTGCGCCAGAACCTGCCGGACCGGCGCGGATCGGGTGCCGTAACGATGCCGCCCATGGACGACTGCCCACTCCAGCATTTCCCCGTCGGCGATCAGCCGATCGAACTCGGCCTCATCGACGAAATGATAGTGAATGCCTTCCACCTCCCCGGGGCGAGGAGGCCGGGTGGTGCAGGAGACGGACAGCCAGATCTCGGGATAGCGGGAGCGGACATCCGCCGCAACCGTGCCTTTTCCGACCGCCGTAGGCCCGGCTAGAACCGTGAGCCGCCCTGGGCCCGGCCGGTCCTGCGCCGCGGTCACCGTCGGTCAGTGATGGTCAGTGATGGTCAGCGATGGTCAGCGATGGTCAGCGGGAGAACCGGTCGACCAGCGCCGCGATCTGGTTCGAACCGAGCCCCCGGACCCGGCGCGACTCCGAGATCCCGATCTCCTCCATGATCTGCCGGGCCCGGACCTTACCGACGCCGGGCAGTGCCTCGAGCAGGGCGGAGACCTTCATCTTGCCGATGACCTCGTTCTCGTGCCCTTCCTTGATCACCTCGCCCAGGGATCCCTGTGAGTACTTCAGCCGATTCTTGATCTCGGCACGCGCCCTGCGGGCCGCGGCCGCCTTCTCCAGGGCGGCTGCGCGCTGCTCGGGGGTCAGGGGGGGCAGAGCCACGACGGTCACCTCAGTCAGTAGTGGTGCTAACGAACGATACCGGCGCTCCCACAGTCTGAGCGGAAACCCGGGACCGAACCTAGCGACTCGGCTGGCCTGCGAGCAACGCGGGGTTCTCGTGTCCATGTGCCGGAGCCAGATAAATGCACCGGACGGACCCACCAGCCTGCATCGCCAGCCCCTTCATCCCTGAGTGCGGGCACTTCTGCGTGCCTCCCACCGCGGGGGCCCGGCTCGCGGCCCCCCCCCGGCCGGGCCGCCCACCGCCCCCCCACAACGCCCTGCCCAGCCCAGCCAGCCCGGCTAGCGGACCGCGGCCAGGGCTCGCTCGGCAGCGTCCCGCAGATCTTGGATCGCCGGACCGGCGCTGAGCACCTCCCGGCTGGTGGACGGCAGCAGACCGGCCCGGGCCGGGCCGAACA
>CAXUFS010000147.1:0-7261 GCA_964250315.1 uncultured Kineosporia sp.
GACATCGGCGGACAGCCAGCGACGCCGCGCCCGGCAAGGACGGCAGCCGGGACGGGCGGCTGCCCTCGTCCGGTTCGGCCACCACCAGGCACCCGGCGCCGTCCGCCGATGTCACCACCTCGATGCTTCCGTCCATCGGCCAGCGCACCTGCCCGGCCCCGGAGTCCTGCACGTCGCGGTGCGAGATCGGGCACCGAGGAACCGGAATCACTTCGTGCGAGCGGTGTTTCCTCAAGGCGGCCCGGCCGTGCCCGTCGATCCTGAACCGCATCCGGGTCCGCCAGCCCAGTCCTTCGATATCCCCCGGCACCGGTTCCACCAGCACCTCCGGGACGCCGCCCTGCCCCGGCTCCAGCCCGGCCAGGCGGGACAACTGCTCAGTCAGCACCGCGGCCTTGAGTTCGCGCTGAGCGGCGAGGCGGACGTGCTGCCAGTCACAGCCACCGCAGGCTCCAGGACCAGACAGCGGGCAGGGCGGCGTCACCCGATCCGGCGAGGCGCGCAGGATCTGGACCGCGTCGGCTCGCCAGAACTTCGCTCCGGAACCGTATTCAGTCAGCTGCACCAGCACCCGCTCCCCCGGCAGCGTGTGCCGGACGAACACCACCCGGCCCTGGTGACGAGCCACGCAGTGGCCGCCGTGTGCCACCGCGCCGATCTCCAGTTCGATCCGATCAGCCCGGTCTTCTGGATCAGCCCGGTCTTCTGGATCAGCCCGGTCTTCTGGATCAGCCCGATCAGACATCGTCGTCACGAGCGGGCACATTGACCGTGCCGCGCCGGATCGCGCCGGGGGCGGTGATATCGGACTGGCCCTCCCGCCGGACCGACGAATGCAGCTGCCACGGCACGCTGGCCACCATCACGCCAGGCATGAAGTGCAGCCGGCCCTTCAGCCGCAGAGCCGACTGGTTGTGCAGGATCTGCTCCCACCAGTGCCCGACCACGTACTCCGGCACGTAGACGACGACCAGGTCGCGCGGGTTCTCGGTGCGCACGCTGCGCACGTACTGCAGCACCGGGCGGGTGATCTCCCGGTACGGGGAGTCCAGCACCCGCAGCGGAACCGGGATGTCGTGCGCCTCCCAGTCGTCCTGCAGCCGTTTGGTCTCCTCCGGGTCGACCATCACGGTGACCGCCTCCAGCACCGATGGCCGCGAGGCGCGGGCATAGGCCAGCGCTCGCATGGTCGGCCGGTGCACTTTGGAGACCAGCACAATCGCGTGTACCCGGGACGGCAGGATCCGGCCCTTGCTGCCATTGCTCTCGGCCTCGTCCAGCTCGCGCCGGACGGACAGGTAGTGCCGCTTGATCATCAGCATCAACATGAACAGCATCGCCATGAACAGCAGGGCGATGTAGGCGCCCCGGGTGAACTTGGTGATCAGGACGACGACCAGGACCGCACCGGTGATGGTCAGGCCGATCGCGTTGATGACGCGGCTGCGCATCATCCGGCGGCGGGTAGGGCCGTCGGTCTCGGTGCGCAGTAAGCGGGTCCAGTGCCGGACCATCCCGGTCTGGCTGAGGGTGAAGGAGATGAACACGCCCACGATGTAGAGCTGGATCAGCCGGGTGACCTGGGCGTGATAGGCGATGATGAGCGCGCTGGCCGCCGTCGCGAGCAGGATGATGCCGTTGCTGAAAGCCAGCCGGTCACCGCGAGTGTGCAACTGGCGGGGCAGCAGATCGTCGCGGGCCAGGATCGAGCCCAGCACCGGGAATCCGTTGAAGGCGGTGTTGGCCGCCAGCACCAGGATCACCCCGGTCGCCGCCGCGACCAGATAGAAGGCCGGGGTGAATCCCGAGAACAGGGCCTTGGCGACCTGGCCGATCACCGGGTCCTGCACATAGGCCTTGCCCACCGGGTGACCGTTCTCGATCAGCTGCCGGTCGGGTAACTCGGCGAACCGCACGTGCATCAGCCGGGCCAGCAGGATCATGCTCATCAGCATGGTCACGGCGATGGCACCGAGCATGGCCAGGGTGGTGGCCGCGTTGCGGCTCTTCGGTTTCTGGAATGCCGGGACGCCGTTGCTGATCGCCTCCACGCCGGTCAGCGCGGCACAGCCGGAGCTGAACGCCCGCAGCAGCAGGAAGCCCCCGGCCAGCCCGGCCAGCCCCTGGTCATAGGCCGCCTCCGGGGCGATGGTGAACCGGGAGCTGTAGGCCTGCGGCAGGTCGCCCATCGCCCAGCTGAGAAAGCCCCAGCCGGCCATGCCGAGGATGGCGGCCATGAAGATGTAGGTCGGGATCGCGAACGCGGTTCCGGACTCGCGCACACCGCGCAGGTTGATCGTGGTCAGGATGATCACAACGATCACGGCGAAGGTGGCCTCATGACCGCGCAGCTGAGGAATCGCGGACGCCGCGTACTGCGCGCCCGACGAGACCGACACCGCCACGGTCAGCACATAGTCGACCAGGAGGGCGCTGGCCACGGTGATCCCGGCGGTCGGGCCGAGGTTGGTGGTGGCCACCTCATAGTCCCCGCCACCGGAGGGATACGCGTAGACGTTCTGCCGGTAGGAGGCGACCACGATCAGCAGCACGAACACCACGGCCAAGCCGATGATCGGTGACAATGCGAAGCTGGACAGCCCGGCGGCGGCCAGGGTCAGGAAAATCTCGTCCGGTGCATAAGCGACCGACGACAGCGCGTCCGACGCGAAAACCGGCAGGGCGATCCGCTTCGGCAGCAGGGTTTCGCCCAAGCGCTCACTGCGGAACGGACGGCCGAGCAGCAGCCGCTTGACCGCGCCGGTGATGGAGGGCACGAGTGACCATGCTAGTGCCGCCCGTCGCCCGCTCTCGGCGCCACCGCCCAGGAGCACGACCTGCTCGCTGATCCGGGACCCGAATCAGGTTGCGGCGGCCGCACTCGCACGGGATTGACGCCGGTCCGAACGTGTACCTTCGCTCACGAGCGTCACGTCGAGGGTCAGCCGTGAATCGGCCGGCGCATCGGCGCAGGAGCGATCAGGCGAATCATCGGGCGAGAGGTCCGCAGAGAAGTGCACTTCGTGATCATGGGTTGTGGCCGGACCGGGTCGACGCTCGCCCAGATGGTCGAGGATCGCGGGCACACGGTGGCCGTGATCGACCAGAACTCGGATGCCTTCCGCCGTCTGGGCCCGCACTTCGAGGGCCGCCGGGTGGTCGGGCCCGGCTTCGACCGGGACACCCTGACCGAGGCGGGCATCGAGGATGCCTACGCCTTCGCCGCGGTCAGCAACGGCGACAACTCGAACATCCTGGCCGCCCGGGTGGCCCGGGAGACATTCGGAGTTTCGATCGTGGTGGCCCGGATCTACGACCCCGGCCGGGCCGAGGTGTACCAGCGGCTGGGCATTCCGACGGTCGCCACCGTGCGCTGGACCGCCGACCAGATGGCTCGGCGGCTGCTGCCCAGCGGCTCGATCTCGGAGTACCGAGACGCCTCCGGAGCGCTGATCATGTCTGAGGTGCACGTGCATCCGGGCTGGATCGGCGCGCGGATGTCCACCCTCGAGTCGGCGGCCAGAGCCCGGGTCACGTACCTGACCCGACTCGGTGAGGGCATCATTCCCAGCTCCGAAACCGTCTTCCAGGAGGGCGATCTGGTTCACCTGATGATGCGGCACGACGATGGGTCGCGGGTCGAATCGATCCTCTCCCAGGCTCCGGTGAAGGAGGAGCACTGATGCGCAGCGGGATCGCTGGAGTCAGCCTGGGCACGGCGCAGCCGGCGCTGGAGGGGTGCTGATGCGCATCGTCATTGTCGGCGCCGGCAGCGTCGGGCGGTCGATCGCCCGGGAACTGCTGACCAACGGGCACCAGGTCCTGATGATCGACAAGGATCCGGGCGCGATCCGGGTGGCCAGCGTGCCGGACGCCGAGTGGCTGCTGGCTGACGCCTGCGAGATCTCCGCCCTGGGTGAGGCCGGCCTGGCCGGCTGTGACGTGGTGGTCGGGGCGACCGGCGATGACAAGGCCAACCTGGTGGTGTCGTTACTGGCCAAGACCGAGTACGGCGTCCCTCGCACGGTGGCCCGGGTGAACACTCCGGCCAACGAGTGGATGTTCGACGAAGCGTGGGGCGTCGATGTCGCGGTGTCCACGCCCCGGTTGATGACCGCCCTGGTGGAGGAGGCGGTCTCGATTGGTGAGCTGGTCCGGATCTTCACCTTCCAGCAGGGCCAGGCCACCATGGTGGAGCTGACTCTTCCCAGCGACTCCGCGGTGGCAGGCACCCGGGTCGGCGACATCGACTGGCCACCCGATACCGCACTGGTCTGCATCATCCGCGGGGAGCGGCCGATCGCCCCGTCCCGGGATGACGCGCTGGAGGCCAACGATCAACTGTTCTTCCTCACCGTTCCGGAGAGTGAGGACCAGCTCCAGCACCTGCTGATGCCCGCCGGCATCTAGGCGCCGCCTGATCAGCGCAGATCCGGCTCGGGTGTCAGCGCCAGGGATGACCCGGGCCCGAGGCGGGCATATCTCCCGCGGGCTGACCGGGCCGCACATCACCGGCGGGGTCACCGGCGGGGTCATCGGCGGGCACGGCGGCGGTCACGTCGCGCCCCGGCAGCGCCAGTGGCACCGCCCGCAACACCAGCCAGCTGAGCCAGATGGTCAGCGCGAACAACGGGAAGCCCAGCACCAGCCCGTTCAGGGCGCCCAGCAGGGTGACCTGGTGGGCCAGGTAGAGCGGCACCTGGATCAGTACCCGGAGCAGGAACATCGCCGTCCACAGCCCCGTGGCGATCTGATATGCCCGCATCCTGGGCCGGTCCGAGCGCCAGGCGAACTGCTCGCCCGTGACCTGCCCCACCACCACCCCGATCAGCGGCCAGCTGACCAGCATCGACAGCAGGTAGAGGGCTGCGAAACCGGCGTTCTTCCAAATCGAGGGCAGGAAGAAGTCCGAGGCATTTCCGCTGCGGTGGGCCAGCCATGCTCCCAGCGCCACCCCGAATGCACCCGAGACGACCTGCTGCAGCGTCTCCCGCGCGATCAGCCGCCAGAGGGTCAGCACCGCCACCGGGACAACCGCCGAGATGATCGACGTCTGAAGATCCTTGCTGATGCCGTAGACGATGGAGAACACCGTGTACGGGATCACCGACTCGGCCACCCCGCGAGGACCGCCGATGCTCTGGGCGATCGAGAAACTCTCGGCACCGGCGAGCGACATGCGCCCGCCCCGCGCAGTCTTCGGTGGGCGCTCAGGCGCCATGGCTCGGCACGAGCTCATATCTCGGGTTGTAGATCACCCGATTGCCAGCCACCTCAGTGACCAGGCCCTGGATCCGGATCCGTCGTCCAGGCTCGATGCCCTTGATCTGCCGCCGGCCCAGCCAGATCACGCCCAGGCTCCCGCTGCCGTCATACAGCTCCGCGACCAAGGCCGGCACCCCGGCCCGGGGGCGCAGGGTCACCGCCCGCAAGGTGCCGCAGACCAGGGCTGGACGTCGTAACTCCAGTTCGGCGATGGGCTTGCCGCCCAGCTTGGAGGCCGTCTCCCGCTCCTGCTCGGCGTGAACCTGATGCTGGGGCGCAACGAACCTGGACAGCCGCTTGCGGAACCCGACCCACTCGTCCGTACTCACACACTCAACTCTACGCTCGGGCCCCCACCGGCGTGGCGGCTGCCAAGACCTCTGCAGCGCTGGTCATCAGCGCACTTCGGTGATTTCAGGACCTCGCTGCGGCGGGCGCAACGGCGCCTTCTGATCGTCCTGATCGTCCTGATCGTCCTGATCGTGGCCGGGCTGATCCTGGCCCGGCTCGGCGCCGGGCGGAAGGGACAGGATCAGCAGCTCACGCGGGGCCATCGCCTCTCCGCCGCGCGCGACCACCACCCCGCGGACCAGGGCCTCCAGGTCGGCTGCGGCGTCCTCCTGATAGACGGCGGCACCGTGGAACACAGCGCGCAGGAACCAGCGCGGGCCATCGATACCCGCGAACCGGGCGGGCTGATGGGTGGTGCTGCCATCGCTGGCCCGGGCCGGGACCCGGGCCAGCAGCTCCTGGCCGAACGGCCCGGGCACCTCGTCCGCGGTGCCGCCCTGCCGGGTCACGCTGGCGGCGATCTCCCGGCGGATGTCGTCCCAGATCCCCTCGGTCCGAGGGGCGGCGAAGGCCTGAAGTTGCACCGCCGACTCCCCCAGCTGGATGGTCGCCGCGATCACCCGGCCGGACTCCTCCTCGACCTCGAGCCGCAGCTCCATCCCCTCCCGGGCCGGCAACCGCAGGCCGCCCAGGTCAACCATGCCCTCAACGTCCGGAGCCTGACTCACGTCCCATGGACCCTCAGCCCGGTGACCGGCCAGGCCGCTCTGGCTCGGCTGCCCTCCGGAGCCGGCCGGGGATCCGGAGCCGCCGTCCCCTCGTTCAGCATCGAGCAGGCTGCTCTCCGGCCCGGCGTCCGCCGTTTCCTGATCGGTCCACGCGGCGGGCTTCTGCGACTCTCTGCGACGGCGTAGCCAGCTCACAACGCATCTCCTTGCTTCACGCCAAATCCTCCGGTGGATCCGAATCCACCGATGCCCCGGGCCGAGCCCGGCAACTGCTCGACCTCCACGAATTCCGCCTGGCTGACCCGCTGGATCAGCAGCTGGGCGATCCGGTCACCGCGATGGAGTGTGACCGGAACCAGCCGGTCGGTATTCAGCAGCGTGACCCTGAGCTCGCCGCGATATCCGGCGTCCACAGTTCCCGGAGCATTCACAATGGTGACACCGTGCCGGGCAGCCAGTCCTGAACGGGGATGCACGAGTGCGACGAACCCCTCCGGCAGGGCGATCGCGATCCCGGTCGGCACGGTCTGCCGTTCCCCTGGAGGCAGGATCACGTCAACGGCGGTGCACAGGTCTGCCCCGGCGTCACCGGGATGCGCGTAGCGGGGCAACGGCACACCCGGATCCAGCCGCCGCAGCAGCACCCGCACCTGATCAGCAACCGTTGGCGCCGGTCCCGAGGCGGCCTGAACGGAGCCGTTCAGGATTGGATCCCCGGCCATCAGCGGCGGCTGCGACATGCTCACGATCGAACAGCGTAACCAGCTTCGGGCGGCTTCACTCCGGCCGAGCACTGCATGGCAGGCTGAGCGTATGCAGCAGCCGCTCGATTCACCGGATTCACAGCCACCCTCGGCCGGCCGGCCGGCCCCGGGGTATTCGGAACGGGGCTGGCCATCGGCGCTGATGTGGGGTCGGGGGGCCGGGCGGGGCGCGCGCGCCGGCTAGCATCCGGCGGTTGCCGGCGTGGATCAGCC
>CAXUFS010000148.1:0-7208 GCA_964250315.1 uncultured Kineosporia sp.
GGCGTCCACCGTCCCGCAGGATCTCGGTGATCCGCTCTATTTCGTCTGGCAGATCGCCTGGACCGGGCACGCCCTGCACACCGACCCGCTGAACTTATGGACCACCAACGCTTTCGGTCACGCCAGCGGCGACCTGGCCTACACCGACACCATGCTCGGGTACGCGCCGTTCGCCGCCGTCTTCGATCTGTTCGGCGGGATGGGCTCCGCCCTGCTCAGTTACAACCTGCTGTACGTGCTGGCCGCCGCGCTCGCTTTCGGGGCGGCCTATCTGCTGGCCCGGGTACTGGGCGCGAACATTCCCGGCGCCCTGGTGCTGGCCGGGGCCTACGGTTTCGCTCCGTGGCGGCTGGCCCACGCCCGGCACCTGAACGTGCTCTCCACCGGCGGCATCGTGCTGGCCCTGGCCCTGCTGGCCTACGGGCACGACTGGAGTCTGCGAAACCGGGATGGCCCGCATGGGAGCCGTCCGGTGCGTCCGGGCTGGATCGCGGCAGGCTGGGCAGTCGCCTGCTGGCAGCTCACCCTCGGCTTCGCGGTGGGAATACCCTTCGGGTGGGTGCTGGCCGGGGTCTACCTGAGCGCCGGCCTGCTCGGCTGGAGGCAGCGGCCCTGGAACCGCCGGATGGTCCGGGCCGACCTGATCGGCGGGGCCGTGTTCGCCGCCACCGGAGTCGCGCTGACCATCCCCTATCTGGTCACCGTGCGGCGGTTCCCGATCGCCGAGCGAACCGATGGCATGGTGCGGCTGTACTCCCCCCACCATGGCGGCCTGTTCACCGCCCCGGCTGAGAGCTGGTGGTGGGGCGGCCTGCAGTCCGCCTGGCGGGCTGGCCTGATCGCCCCGGCCGAGCAGACCCTGCTGCCCGGGGTGGTGGTGATCGTGCTCGCCGTGATCGGGTTGCGCTGGTCGGTGTGGACGCCGCGAGCGCGGGCCGGTCTGGGTGTGCTCGCGCTGGTGTTCGCAGTGCTGGCGCTGGGGGCATCGGGGCCCTGGGGCGGCCGCTACACCTATCTCTGGGCGTTCCACCACCTGCCCGGCTGGTCGGCCCTGCGTACCCCCGGACGGCTGGTGCTCTGGTGCGGCCTGGCCCTCGGCCTGCTGGGCGCCGGAGCGGTCAGCCGAGCCGCCGCTGCGGCCCGGGATGCCGGCTGGCCAGCGGGACTGCTGCTGATTCCGGCCGCACTGGTGCTGGCTGAAGGGGTGGGTGCGGTGGCTCAGCCGGTGGTGCCGACGCCGCCGGTGGCGCTCAGGACCCTGGCTGAACCGGTGCTGGTGGTGCCGACGTCCATGCAGCGGGACTACCTGGTGATGACCTGGTCGACCGACGGCTGGCCCGAACTGCTCAACGGGGGCAGCGGATTCGAGCCCCCGGCCCAGTCCCGGCTACGCCGGATCGCGGCCGCATTCCCTTCACCGGAGGCGGCGGGAGCGTTGCGCGAGCTGGGCGTCCGGACCATCGTGCTGGTCCGCTCCCAAGCGACGGGCACACCCTGGCAAAACCTGGCCACCCAGCCGGTGGCGCTGACCCGGGCCCGGGCTTACGGCATCGGCGCAACGACGCGGCAGGTCAAAGATGGGTTGATCTTCGATCTCGACCCCTCGCGGAGTGGTCGGTCCGGCGTCTGAGGCATGGCACAATGGACGGCTGTACCCGGCCGGTCGGGGCCCTCTCTCCCTGACCAGCGCCGAGTCCGCCGATCGGCCTGGCGCCCGGACCCCACCCGGGCAAAGCTCGATCACCCATACGAACCAGGAGTTCCTACCCCGTGGCTGTCAAGATCCGCCTCAAGCGCCTGGGCAAGATCCGCGCGCCGTACTACCGCATCGTGGTCGCCGACTCCCGCACCAAGCGGGATGGCCGGGCCATCGAGGAGATCGGCAAGTACCACCCAACCCGCGAGCCCTCGATGATCGAGGTGAACAGCGAGCGGGCCCAGTACTGGCTCGGCGTCGGCGCCCAGCCGACCGAACAGGTGCTGGCCATCCTCAAGGTCACCGGTGACTGGCAGAAGTTCAAGGGGATCCCCGGCGCCGAGGGCACCCTGAAGGTGGCCGAACGCCGGACCGAGGACCGGTCCGGCTTCGAGCAGGCCAAGAGCCTGAACCAGAATGAGGCCAGGACGCTGCGGGCCCGGCGCGGCAAGCCGGACGCCGAGAAGCCTGCTGAGACGGCTGAGCCCAGCCCGGCGGCCGACGAGTCCCCGGCTGATGTCGCGGCCGAGACGACCGTGGCGGACGAGACCGCAGCTCAGGTCTGAGCATGCTGGGCGAGGCTCTCGAGCACCTGGTCCGCGGGATCGTCGCGCATCCCGATGACGTCGAAGTGCGCAGCAAGAACCTGCGCCGGGTGGCGCTGCTCGAAGTGCGTGTTCACCCCGACGATCTGGGCCGGGTGATCGGCCGGATGGGCCGGACCGCTACCGCCCTGCGCACTGTGATCAAGGCACTGTCGGGTGGCGAACCGGTAAGGGTTGACGTCGTCGACGTCGATCGTGGCCGCTGATCCGGCCTCCACACCGGTACCGGACTGATCATGTGGCGGGTGGTCGCCCGGATCGGGCGTGCCCATGGCATCCGGGGAGAGGTCAGCATCGAGGTGCGTACCGACGTGCCCGGGCAGCGCTTCGTGCCCGGCGCCGTGCTGACCCTGGTGCCGCCTGAGAATGGCTCCGCGGAAAGCCCTTGGACATCCCTCACGATCCGGTCGGTGCGCGAGCACAGCGGCACCACGTTGCTGGCCTTCCAGGAGGTACGCGATCGCAGCGCCGCCGGTCAGCTGCGTCATCACCTGCTCGAGGCCGAGGTGGATGACGGCCCGGGCGAGGACGACGCCTGGTACGGCCACGAGCTGGCGGGGCTGCGCGCGGTCAGCCCCTCCGGTCAGGACCTGGGTACGGTGCTCTCCCTCGAGGTCGGCCCGGCCCAGGACCGGCTGCTGATCCGGCGTCCGGATGGCCAGCAGCGGCTGGTCCCCTTCGTCCGCCAGCTGGTGCCGTCGGTGGACGTGGCCGCCGGACAGGTCGTGATCGACGCCCCGCCCGGCCTGCTGGACGAGGCGATCGGCGAGGCGATCGGCGATGCGATCGACAGCGGGCTGGACCAGGGATGAGCCTGATCCGGCGGCCGAAGGACGCTCCGGCAGCTGATCCGCAGGCCGATGCGCTGGCGGCCCAGCTGGTGCAGGAGTGGACCGGCACGGCTGCGGCGGAGCCGGCGGCCAGGCTCGGCACTGCCTTGCGGGTCGACGTGATCACCATCTTCCCGTCCTACCTGGAACCGCTGGAGCTGTCCCTGATCGGCCGGGCCCGCACGGCCGGACTGATCGACGTCCTGATCCATGACCTGCGCGACTTCACCTCCGACCGGCACCGGACGGTGGACGACGCACCGGCCGGCGGCGGCCCCGGAATGGTGATGCGGCCCGAACCCTGGGGTGATGCGCTGGCATCGCTGCTGGTCAGAGGCCGGGCCGCGCTGAACGACCCAGACGCCGCGCCACTGCTGCTGGTGCCCAGCCCGTCCGGTGCGCCGCTGACCCAGGGGCTGGCCCGCGACCTGGCCGACCTCCCTTGGCTGGCGATCGCCTGCGGGCGCTACGAAGGCATCGACGAACGGGTCTTCGAGGAGGCGGCCACCCTAATGCCAGTGCTGCCCATCAGCCTGGGCGACTATGTGGTCAACGGTGGCGAGGTCGCCGCGCTGGCCATCGTCGAGGCGGTTGGCCGGCTCATCCCCGGGGTGGTGGGTAACGCGGAGAGCCTGGTCGAAGAGAGCCATCAGGACGGCCTGCTCGAATATCCGGTCTACACCCGGCCCGCCAGCTGGCGCGGGCGCGACGTCCCCACCGTGCTGCAGTCCGGCCATCACGCCAAGATCCAGCGCTGGCGCCGCGACCAAGAGCTGAAACGGACCGCCACCCGCCGGCCGGACCTGATCGAGCGGCTGGATCCCAGCACCTGTGACCGGGCTGACCTGGCCATTCTGAAGTCGGCGGGCTGGATGGTGAAGGACGGCCGATTTCGGCCGCTGGCCGGCCCTGTGGCAGACTGAGGCCCTCGTGCCGCTGCTGTGAGCGGCTGGTCGTGCCCCTGCCACAGGGGGGTCGCGCGACCGGCCCGATTTCTGCCTGACGCGTGCACGCATCCGCGGTACGGCTCCGGCCGTTCCGGTCCGCAGACCAACAGACTGCGCGGGTGACCTGTGGCATTCGCGGGAGAGCGACACTCGATGCACACGCTGGACAACCTGGACGCCGCGAGTCTGCGGGACGACGTTCCCGCCTTCCGAGCCGGTGACACCCTGAAGGTCCATGTGAAGGTCGTCGAGGGGAACCGCTCCCGGGTGCAGATGTTCCAGGGCGTCGTGATCCGCCGGTCCGGCGGCGGCGTCCGGGAGACCTTCACCGTCCGTAAGGTCAGTTTCGGAGTCGGAGTGGAGCGCACCTTCCCGGTGCATTCCCCGATCATCGACCGGATCGAGGTCGCCACCCGCGGCGACGTGCGCCGGGCCAAGCTCTACTACCTGCGCGCTCTGCGCGGCAAGGCCGCCAAGATCAAGGAGAAGCGGGTCAACGTTCCTGCCCGTTGATCTGCGCAGTTCGGTGCCGGGCTGAGCCATTTCCGGCTGCTGCCGTGCGAGGATTCGGTCTGTGCTGACGCCCGTGCAGACGCCGCCAGCGGGGCTGCCGGGTGATCGCCCGCGGCGGCTGAGGCGTTCTCCCGCCGGTCGGGCCGCAGTGGTCCTGCTGACTGCCGCGGTGGCGATCGCGCTGATCCGGGTGTTCGTGGTGCAGTCGTTCGTGATCCCGTCCGGCTCGATGGAGCCCACCCTGAGGGCTGGCGACCGGGTGCTGGTGTCCCGCTACTCCTACCGATTCGGGTCACCGGGGCGAGGCGATGTGATCGTGTTCGACGGCCGGGGCGTGTTCGAGCCGGCCAGCCGGTCCAGTGACTCGGCCCTGGCCTCGGCCGGGCGGGCGGTGTCCAGCGCCTTCGGGATGCCGGTCGGGAGCGCCGACTATGTCAAGCGGGTGATCGGTGTGGCGGGTGATCGGGTGACCTGCTGCACCCCGGCCGGCCAGCTAGCCGTTGATGGGAGGGCCGTACCGGAGCCGTATCTGGCTTCGGACGGACCAGCCAGCCGGATGGCGTTCGACGTGGTGGTTCCGCCGGGACGGCTGTGGGTGATGGGAGACCATCGCAGCGACTCCGCGGACTCCCGCGCTCACCTGGGTGACCCCGGCGGAGGTACCGTCCCGGTAGACAAAGTAGTGGGGCGGGTCATCGGCGTGTTCTGGCCCGGGTCACATCTCGGCCCGCTGAGCGCACGCGGAATCGGAAAGGAACCGGGTGACGGACTTCAAGGACGCAGAAGCGGGATCCGCTGAGCCGCAGCCACCTCCGGCCAGGGCGGGTGCCAGTGCCTTCGGGCTCATCCGCGAGGTGGTACTGGTGCTGGTGATCGCACTGGGCCTCTCGCTGCTGATCAAAACCTTTCTGGTGCAAGCGTTCTTCATCCCCTCTCAGTCGATGCAGAACACTCTGACCAACGGGGACCGGGTGCTGGTCAGCAAGCTGACCCCGGGGCCGTTCGATCTCAAGCGGGGCGACATCGTCGTCTTCAAAGACCCGGACCACTGGCTGACCCCCTCGGAGGACTCGTCGGAAGGACCCATCCGGGACGGCATTCGCAACACCCTGACCTGGGTCGGCCTGCTGCCGGCCCAGTCCGACGAGCATCTGATCAAGCGGGTGATCGGGCTGCCCGGTGATACCGTGGCCTGCTGCGACTCCCAGGGCCGGATCACGGTCAACGGCACGCCGATCGACGAGCCGTACATCTACCAGGACAACGCGCCGAGCAAGGACCCGTTCTCCCAGAAGGTGCCGCCCGGAGACCTGTGGGTAATGGGTGATCACCGCGCTATGTCGCAGGATTCGCGTTACCACACACCGGGTTTCGTGCCGGTCAAGGACGTCGTCGGGCGCGCCTTCGTGCTGGTCTGGCCGCTGGACCGGTTCACCCTGCTGCGTAATCCGTCCGGCACGTTCGCGCACGTCCGCTCGCCCTGAGATGCCTGCTGATCGTCTGCGCGCGCCGTCCCTGCGGGAGGAACGGCGGCTGCTGCGGGAGGGCCACAGCTGGCTGGCCGCCGTGGACGAGGTCGGCCGGGGGGCGCTGGCCGGGCCGGTCTCGGTTGGCGTCGTCCTGATCGATCTGTCCACCGGATCGGCGCCCGCGGGGGTACGCGACTCCAAGCTGCTCACCCCAGCGGCCCGGCAGAAGCTGGTCCCCCGGCTGCGGCGCTGGGCGCCGCACCACGCGGTCGGCCACGCCCAGCCCGACGAGATCGACCGGATCGGGATCATCAGTGCGCTCCGGCTGGCCGCCTGCCGGGCGCTGACCGCGATCCCGGTCCGTCCCGACCTGGCCCTGCTGGACGGTAACCACAACTGGCTGCATGCCCCGTTGAACCGTCCGTTCGCCGAGCCGGCCGGCACCGCTGCCCTGTTCGAGCTGGAGCGCTCGCCCGCACTGACCGACCTGCTCGAGCCGTCCTGGGTGCCACCGCTGGTGATCACCCGGATCAAGGCCGACCTGCGCTGTGCTGCGGTGGCGGCGGCCAGTGTGCTGGCCAAGGTCGAGCGGGATCAGCACATGATCGAGTTGTCCGCCCCGCAGACGGAGTACGGCTGGGCGGGCAACAAGGGTTACTCCGCGCCGGAGCACATCGAAGCGATCCGGCGCTTCGGGGCGACCCCGCTGCACCGGCAGTCCTGGAGCCTGCCCGGTCTGCTGACCGTGGACGGCGCGGGAACCGGGCAGCTGTCGATCGAGGAACACCAACTGGCGCAGTTGTGAGCGCCCGGGTGCTGCTCGTCGTGGCGGCGGGGGGAGTGCTGGGGGCGCTGGCCCGCTACGGCCTCGGCCAGGCCTTCCCGCGGGCGCCGTCGCAGTGGCCCTGGACGGTGCTGGTGATCAACGTGCTCGGCGGCCTGGGCATCGGCCTGCTGATGGGCTGGCTGGAGCGGGCATCATCGCCGTCCCCGTATCTTCGGCCGTTCATCGGGGTGGGTGTGCTGGGCGGCTTCACCACCCTGTCGGCATCCTCACTGGACGGGTACCACCTGTTCAGCGCCGGCCGGCCGGTCGCGGCGGTCAGCTATCTGGTGTTCACGCTGGCTGGTGCCCTGCTGGCCACCGC
>CAXUFS010000149.1:0-7158 GCA_964250315.1 uncultured Kineosporia sp.
AGCGGGCCAGCATCACCTGGTCGGCGCCCTCGACGAGCGGCTGGGCCATCAGGTGCCCGGCCAGCTGGCCCGGGCGGGAGGGGGTGGCCAACCGGCTGGCCGAACTGCTCGGCGCCGGCGTCACCGGGGTGCCGATCTGGCGAGCCCAGCGGCGGTTCTTCGTCCGGCGCACGGCCGAGCAGGAGCACGGCGTGCTCTACGTCAGCGAGCAGGACGTCACCGACCCCCAGCATCCGGAGGCGGGGGCGCGGGTGCTGATCGACCCGATCGCGATCGACCCGGGCGGCCTGACCACGCTGGACGCCTGGCAGCCGGACCGATCCGGTGAACTGCTGGCCTACCAGCTGTCCGAGGGTGGCACCGAGGAGAGCGTGCTGCGGGTGCTGGACGTGCGCACCGGGGAACTGGTCGACGGCCCGATCGAACGGGCCCGCTACTCCCCGGTGGCCTGGATCCCGGATGGGCTGCCGATCGACGGTGAGACCCGCCCGGCCTTCTACTACGTGCGCCGGTTGCCGCCGGAGGATCTGCCGGAGGACGAGCAGCAGTACCACCGCCGGGTCTGGCTGCATGTGCTGGGCACCGATCCGGAGGAGGACGTGGAAATCTTCGGTGCTGGCCGCGATCCACGCACCTACTACGGGGTCGGGGTATCGAGAGATGGCCGCTGGCTGACCATTTCGGCGTCGGTCGGCACCGCCCCCCGCAACGACCTGTGGATCGCCGACCTTCGGGACGGCGCTCACCGCACACCGGATCTGGTGCCGATCGTCACCGGGCTGGACGCGCAGACCGGCGCATCGGTCGGCCGGGACGGGCGGCTCTACATCTTCACCGACCTGGACGCGCCGCGCGGCCGGATCGCCTTCACCTCGCCGGAGCAGCCGCAGCCGCAGCACTGGACCGACCTGATCCCGCAGGACCCGCAGGCGGTGCTGGAGGACTTCACCATCCTGGACGGCGCCGAGCTGGCCGAGGCGGGCCGCCCCGACGGCCTGCTGCTGGCCAGCTGGACCCGGCACGCGGTGTCCTCGATCACGGTGCACGACCGGTTGTCCGGTGAGCAGCTGCCCGGAGCAGCCGGGCGCATCTCGCTGCCCGGCACCGGCAGCACCGGCGGCATCCTGTCCCGGCCCGAGGGGGGCCACGAGGCCTGGTTCAGCTATACCGACCACGTCACCCCGCCCCGGGTCTTCCGGTACGACGCCCGCGACCACCAGTACGGCATCTACGCCGACCCGCCGGGCACGATCGAGGCACCGGACGTGGTCACCCAGCAGGTCGAGTACCAGTCCAAGGACGGCACCACGGTCCGGATGTTCGTGATCGCCCGGGCCGATCTGCTGGACGGCGCCCAGCGCCCGGTCTCCCCGCGACCGGCCATCCTTTACGGCTACGGCGGTTTCGCCGTTCCACTCACGCCGGGGTACTCGGCCTCGATCCTGGCCTGGGCGGCCGCGGGCGGCGTCTATGCGGTGGCCAATCTGCGAGGCGGCACCGAGGAGGGCGAGGAGTGGCACCGGGCCGGCATGCTGGCCAACAAGCAGAACGTGTTCGACGACTTCCACGCCGCCGCCGAGCACTTGGTCGCCCAGGGCTGGACCACCAGCGAGCAGCTGGCGATCAGCGGCGGCTCGAACGGCGGCCTGCTGGTCGGGGCGGCGCTGACCCAGCGGCCGGAGCTGTACACCGCGGTGGTCTGCTCGGCACCCCTGCTGGACATGGTCCGGTACGAACTGTTCGGCCTGGGCGCGACCTGGAACGTGGAGTACGGCAGCGCGGCCGTGCCGCAGGAGCTGGACTGGCTGCTGGCCTATTCGCCGTACCACCACGTCGAGGAGGGGGTCGACTACCCAGCCGTGCTGTTCACGGTGTTCGACGGCGACACGCGGGTCGATCCGCTACACGCCCGGAAGCTCTGTGCGGCCCTGCAGTTCGCCACCACGGCCTCCCTGTCCCGGCCGATCCTGCTGCGCCGCGAGAGAGATGTCGGCCACGGGGCGCGGTCCATCTCCCGGACGATCGCGCTGTCGGCCGACACGATGACTTTCCTGGCCGCACAGACCGGGCTGGCCCTGCCGTGACCGGGGCGTCATCCCCGTTCGCGGCCGCGGCCTGCGGCCCGGACGACGTCACCGTCTGCGGCGTGATCTACCGCTGGACCGGCAACAAGGGCGTGGCTCAGACGCTGGACGTGGTCCTGGGTACCCCGCTGCGAATCGTGCTGATCATCGGATTGGGGTTGCTGCTGCGCCGGGTCCTGCACCGGCTGATCAACCGGATGGCCACCCGGATGACCACCGGGCGAGCCGATCATGAAGCGATGCCCGGCGGTTCCAGCCTGCTGCTGATCGGCCGCCGGGAGGCCCGGGCCCGCACCCTGGCCTCGGTGCTGCAGAGTGTCACCACTGTCGTGGTCGGCGTGATCGTGGTGCTGATGGTGCTCCAGGAGCTGGACTTCTCGGTGGCTCCGCTGCTGGCCAGCGCCGGAGTGGCCGGGGTGGCCCTGGGATTCGGCGCACAGTCGCTGGTCAAGGACGTGGTGTCCGGGATTTTCATGATCTTCGAGGACCAGTACGGCGTCGGTGACATCGTGGATGTCGGCGAGGCCAGCGGCGTGGTCGAGGCGGTCGGTCTCCGGATCAGCCAGCTGCGGGACGTGAACGGAACCGTATGGTACGTCCGCAACGGCGAGATCCTGCGGGTCGGTAACCAGTCCCAGGGCTGGTCGCGCGCGGTGCTGGACACCACCATCGGCTTTTCCGACGACGTCAGCCGGCTGGAGACGCTGCTGCTCGACGTCGCCCGGGGGCTGGCCGCCGACCCGCAGTACGCCGCCCTGATCATCGACCAGCCGCAGGTGTGGGGCATCGAGGCGATCACGGCCGACGGGATCGTGCTGCGGCTGGGGGTGAAGACCCAATCCGCGGCCCAGTGGGCGGTGACCCGGGAGCTACGGGCCCGGATCAAGTCCCGGTTCGACGCGGAAGGCATCCAGATCCGTCCCGTCCCGGCGGCGGTGGCCGTGAACGGCGAGGACCAGGTACCCGCGTTCCGGGGCTGAGACAATGGTCCAGTGCTGGAAGAGAATGAGGGACCGCCGAGCTTCTACCAGGCCATCGGCGGACATGACACCTTCGTCCGCCTGGTCGAGCGGTTCTACGCCGGGGTGGCCAGCGACGAAGTGCTGCGGCCGATGTATCCCGAAGCCGATCTGGGGCCGGCCGCGCAACGGCTGACCATGTTCCTGGAACAGTACTGGGGCGGCCCGGCCACCTACAGCGACCAGCGGGGGCATCCCCGGCTGCGGATGCGGCACGCGCCGTTCACCGTGGACGAGACCGCCCGCGACCACTGGCTGCTGCACATGCGGACGGCGTTGACCGAGCTGGGCCTGCCGCCGGCCTACGAGTCGATGCTCTGGGACTACCTCGAGCGGGCCGCCTGGAGCATGGTCAACCGGGTCAGCCCGATCGATCGCCGGTGAAGGGCGGGTCGCGGCTCACAACGGGTCCGGGTGGTCGATCACGCAGAACTCGTTCCCGTCCGGGTCGCGCAAGACGATGAAGTCGGGGTCGTCCGGATAGGGCCAGTCCTCGACCCGGGCCGCGCCGAGGGCGACCAGCCGCTCGACCTGACGCCCCTGCTCGCCGGTGTACAGGTCCAGATGAACCCGGGCCGGCTCCTTCGGCGGGTTGCTGGTCAGCTGAAGAGAGACCGGCAACCCGGCTCGCCACGGGTGCACCAGCATCATGAACTCGTCGTCCCAGTCCTGCCCGCGCGGCTGGTAACCCAGTGCCGCGGACCAGAACTCGACTCCTCGGCGCATGTCCCGGACGTTCAGCACCACCGTGGCCAGATACAGGTCGCCCACCTCGTCCGCCATCTCGGCAGCCTACGGTCCGGCCGGGCAAGACCTCCAGATCCTCTAGCCCAGACCCGGCTGCCGGGCCAGAACATGCCCCCGAAGCAGACTGAGCCGCCACCAAGCGCCGCGCCGATGCACAGTGACCGCCTCATCGGAGATGAACCCGTAGGCATCAGCGGCGAACGCGGCCCCCGCGGGCAGCGTGGAACCCGCGGCCAGATCACGCCCCCAGACCCGAGCCCGCAGCTGTGCCACGGCTGAAGCCCCTGTTGCGGAACGTGTTTCAGCCGATACTTCGGCGATTCCCTGCTCAGCAACGCTTTTCAGCGTGACAGGCTCGATCATCCCCTCGAGTGACCAACCCCGCCGCGGGGGCAACACTCCCGCCCAAGCTGGTCCAGCGCCGGAGATCGAAACCAGTGATAGCGGAATATGCTGCCCCGCAGTTTCTTTCAGCTCGGACAGTCGATCCTGCAGCGATTCCAGCGCGACGGTCAGATCCAGCCTGACCGGCTCAGCCAGCGCCACCGTGCGCAGGGCGAGCACCGTGGGGCCGCCGGCTCCCGACAGGGCCCGGCAGTAGGCCGCCAGCACCCAGCCCTCCGCCACCAGCCGGATGACACCGCCCGGGTCGAGCCGCAGCGCCCGTCCGGCGAACTGGCGCAGATCAGCCACCGCGGCGCCGTCCGGCAACATCACCGGACCCGCGGAGTTCATGGATTCGCCATGCCCCGGCGGCGTTTCCACCGGATCGGGTCGGCCCGCCAGCTCTCCAGCCGTTTCTTCTCTTCCGCCGAGATCCGCCGTGGCCGCTCGTTCTGCAGGTCGAAGGCCACCAGCGTTGTCTCCGCATGCGCGAACACGGTGCCCGGCCCACCCCCAGCCATGGTGGCGTCCAGCACCTCATAGGCCATGTCGAAGTCGGCCGCGCCGATCCGGGTCACCCAGATGTCCACCGCGACTGGGGCCGGCCGGTATAGCAACGGCGCCAGGTATTCGATCTCCGAGCGAGCCACGTACAGCCCGGTGCTGGCCAGGTCGGCCCCGGTCGGCAACCCATCGGACAGGGCCATCACCCGGGCCTCCTCGAGCAGCCGGAGGAACTGGACGTTGTTGATGTGGCCATACGCGTCCATGTCCGACCAGCGGAGGGGCGTCAGCACCCGGAACCTCGACATGCCGGCAATGCTCCCATCGCGGCGACCCGGCCCCGGCCCAATCACTCCGGCGACCACGTCCGGGCCGATCCCGTGGCTGAATCGGATCGCTTCGCCGGCCACCCCATCGACGTGACCGGCGAGGAGACCGCCGATCGATCCGGGCCGGATCATGGCCGCGGAGCGGACGATGTGATTCAGCTCATAGGGCAGTCGCTTCAAGTGCCCCGGCCACACACCGATGGCTCCTGGGACGCGCCCGAAGGGCTGGCCGGATTGCGGAGCCGGGGCTGGCCGCGCGGGACGCGTTCACCGCTCCGCAGACAGGCGTGGGCCGGGCCAGGACGATGCGGAGGGGCATCGTCCCGGCCCGGCTCCGCTTCACGTCCAGCGAAGCCGTCAGGAGGGCGGAGAGACGGCGATCCGGCCCACCGACTGGCCGGTCGCGACTTTGAGCAGCCCGTCCGGAGCGTCCTCGAAGGCAAGCCGTTCCGATATCAGCGGTGCGATCGCCCCCACATCCACCAAGCTGGTCAGATCGGCGTGGGCCCGGGCCACCAGAGCCGGATCACGGTCGCGATACCGCGACCAGTTCAATCCGTAGATGGCGTAGTTGTTATCGAGGATGTGCTCGGCCTGAGCCTGCGGAATCTTGCCGCCGGAGAAGCCGACTAGCACGATCCGGCCCTCGAAGGCGATCACCGAGACCGACGCTTCGAAGGCCTCGGCGCCGACCGAGTCGAAGACGACGTCGACGCCGCGCCCCTCAGTGGCCTCCCGCACCGCTTCAGCGATGTCCTGCTGGGACCGGTCGATCACGATTTCCGCTCCGAGTCGGCGAGCGGCCGGAATCTTCTCGGCCGAGCCCACCACCCCGATCACCTTTGCTCCCGCAGCCCGGCCCAGCTGGACCGCGGCCGAGCCGACTCCGCCCGCCGCCGCGTGCACCAGCAGCACGTCCCCCACCCGCAGTGCGGCGCGGCGGTACAGCCCGAACCAGGCGGTCTGGTAGGCCACATGAAACACCGAGGCGGCAGCGTCGCCCAGGTTGTTCGGGGCGGCCAGCACATCGCTGGAGCGGGCCAGCGCGTACTTGGCCAGCGATCCACTGGGCATCGCCATCACCCCGGTCACCCGCTCGCCGAGCCGGACCCGGTCCACCCCAGCTCCCACCCCGACGATCTCGCCACAGGCTTCGGACCCAGGCGTGAACGGCGCCGCCGGCTGCTCGGGATGACTGCCCCGGCACAGCAGTGCATCCGGGAAGCTGAGCCCGGCTGACCAAACCTCGATCAGGACCTGTCCCGGCCCAGGCCGCGGCACCGGTACCTCGCCCAGACTCATCACGTCGGCGGGCTCACCCGGCTTGAGGACCTGCCAGGCCAGCATCTGGCCGGGAATATCCGGTGAGGCCATGATCGGCGACGCCTCGGTTGTCATCCACCCCTCCGATGGTCGGCGCTCAGGGTCCCAATGCCCAGCAAGGGACAGCACACCCGGATCGCATCCTGATCCTCAGGAAGGCGGCAAATCTAGCAAGGCCGGATCGTTGAATATCAGGCCCACGCGAAACCTGGACCACCTCTTTTACTAACCCACTCCTCCGGACAGCCCGACCCCACCGTCCAGGGTGAGCGTCTGCCCGGTGATCCAGGCCGCGTCGTCGCTGGCCAGGAAGGCGACCGCGGCGGCAACGTCGTCTGGATGACCCAGCCGCCCGATCGGATAGTTCTTCACCACCTCAGCCTCCCGTCCCTCGTACAGGGCGGTCGCGAACCGGGTCTTGACCACGGCCGGAGCCACCGCGTTGACCCGGATGATCGGCGCCAGTTCCAGCGCCAGCTGCGCGGTGACATGGATCAGAGCGGCCTTGCTCGCGCCGTACACCCCGATCCCCGGGGCCGGCCGCAGACCCGCCACCGATGCCACGTTCACGATCGCTGCTCCCGGCGCATGACCAAGGCCGAACTGGCGGGCCTGCTCGGTCCAGGCCAGGGCCGACAGTACGTTCACGTCGAAAACCTTGGCCGCGGCGCCGGCATCGGTGCCAGCCATCGGGCCGTAAACCGGGTTGATCCCGGTGTTGTTGACCAGGATGTCCAGCCGTCCGAACGTCTCCGCCGCCTGCCGGAC
>CAXUFS010000150.1:0-7058 GCA_964250315.1 uncultured Kineosporia sp.
ATCCCATCCACTTTCGAGCTGCACGGGGTGGATGTGGTGGAACGTCCGGGCACCCTGCCAGCGCGCGCCGGATGGTCGGCCAGCCTGGACCGGGTTCCGGCGCAGTCCTGGAGTGACGCCTTGGTGGTCTGCTGGGAGGTGCTCGACGTCGTCACGGTTCCGGTTCTGGAGATGTCCGGCCTGGGTGAGCTGCGCGAGGTCTTGGTGGACGCCGCGGGCCGGGAGAAGCTGGGCTCCGCAGTTGAGCCCGATGATCAGGCCTGGTGCCGGGATTGGTGGCCGGTCCGTGACCTGAGCGAAGGCGATCGGGTCGAGCCGGGCGGCCTGCGCGACAACTTCTGGTCGGTCCTGACGGGCCGGGCCAGGGTGGCGGGAGCGCGCTGCCTGCTCGCGGTCGACTACGGGCACCGGCGCGAAACCCGGCCCCTATCCGGCAGTCTGACCGGTTACCGGCAGGGCCGGGCCGTGCCACCCCGGCCGGATGGGACGATGGACATCACCGCGCACGTGGCGATGGACGCCGTCGCCGCCGCTGGGATCCGGGCCGGCGCTGTGTCGTCCCGGCTGACCAGCCAGGGCGACGCCCTGAGCGAGCTGGGGGTGAGCTCACCGGAACTGCTCGATCCCGGCGGTTTGGGCGGCTTCGACTGGCTGCTGCAGCGGACCGGACCCGCCTGAGCGACACTGGAGCACATGCACCAGGAGTTCGAGCGGCTGGCCGACCTGGTCGGGGACGGTGAGGTAGTGGTGCTCAGCGGCGCCGGGCTCTCGACCGATTCGGGGATCCCGGACTACCGCGGCCCGTCCGGTGCGGCCCGGCGGCACGCACCGATGACCTACCAGGTCTTCACCCGGGATCCGCTGGCCCGGCAACGATATTGGGCCCGCAGCTATCTCGGCTGGCGGCAGATCCGTACCGCCCGGCCCAATCCCGGTCACCGCGCGGTCGCCGGGCTCGAGCGGGCCGGGCTGCTCGGCGGCGTGATCACCCAGAACGTGGACGGCCTGCACCAGGCGGCCGGAACCCCGGACGCGGTCGAACTGCATGGCGCGCTCAGCCGGGTCATCTGCCTGGACTGTGGCGCGCTCTCCGCCCGGAGCCGGCTGGATCAGCGGCTGCGCGAGGTCAACGCCGAGTTCGACGCCCGGGCCATGCGTTTCGATCCGGAGGTCAACCCGGATGGCGACGTCGATCTACCCGGCCACGAGCTGATGAGTTTCGTGACGGTCGGCTGCGAACTGTGTGGCGGCGTGATCAAGCCGGACGTGGTGTTCTTCGGCGAGACCGTCCCGCGGTATCGGGTAGATCTGAGCTTCCGGTTGGTGGACGACGCTGCCTGTCTCCTCGTTCTGGGCTCATCGCTGACCGTGATGTCTGGCTTCCGGTTCGTGCTGCGCTGTGCTCAACGGGGCACCCCGGTCGCCATCGTCAATCAGGGTCCGACCCGTGGCGACAAGCACGCCACGGTCCGGCTGGACGCACCGCTGAGCGAGGTGCTCCCCCGGCTGGCCGGGACCCTCGCGGAGACGGTGACCGCGCCAGCGAGCCGGGACCGGCCCAGTGAGCTCCCTGTCCGGGTGGGAGATGGGACAGCTGGCGGGCTGACGTAGCGGCGTACTCCTGCCCCCCGCGGCCGAGCCCGCTGCGACACCGCGCGAACCCCGCCGTCGCAAAAGCCTGCGCCGCCGCCGCGGACTTCAGCGCCTCCAGCGCCTCCAGCGCCGTGATCAGCGCCGTGATCAGATCGATCCGCGCCGCATCCAGATTGGTCTCGCCGACAGCAGGGGCGGCATCGCGACATAGGTCCGCGGGCCGGTGGAGCAGTCCGGAGACAGGAGTTTCGGCGGCCCTCATTGGCCGGATCAGAGCCGCCAGCGCCGAAGCGAACTTCGGCAGGAACCGGGCCAGGCTGAACCAGTCTCGCCAAAGTCGCTGCAATGCAATGACTTTGACCTGGCTCAGGGCTCTTCTGCTGCCGCCGGTGAGGGCTGTTCCATCCAGCGTTCCGGGCCGGCCGCACCACGTGCGCCCTCTGCCCGTTCCGCCTGATCGGACAACAACTGTGCGGCGTCGTGCGCGTCCAGATGCGGCACCACGGGATGCACCGGCCCCGGGGTCGAGTGCAGCACGAAAGAGGCCACGTTCAGCCTGCGCTGCAGCGGGCCCTGGGCCAGCGCCAGGCTCTGGGTGCGAGCGTGCGGGACGACGTCCAGCAGCCTGCGCACCCGGCCCCGGCGGATCAGCAGCGCCTGCGTGGTCACCCATACGCCGGTCCGCCGCCACCCCACTGGATCCACCCATCGCGCCCGGCGCGGCGCCACCAGGTAACCCTCGTCCGGGCCCGAGCCGGTCAGCCCGGCCTCCACGACCCGCCACGGATCGTGAGGCGCCTGCACTCCCAGGTCCGGCAGCACCAGGCGGAGGATCCGGATCGCCTCCGGCCGGGTGGCCACCGGCATCAGCCGATACGCCGTCTCGGACCGTTGCTGCCGGCTGCCTCCGGCGACGTGCCCGGCGATGTTGACCTCGACTGTCCACCAGCCGGCCAGCCGCCACAGCACCGGCTGGGTCAGCCGGACCGCCTGTACCCGCCCCGGCGGGACGGTCTGCGCGCGATGCTCCAGCAGCCCGTAGCGCAACCGCAGCCCGTCCGGGGAAGTCGCGATCCGGAAGGTGAAACCGCCGTTGAAGCGGCCCCAGACCAGCCCGATCACCCCGAGCAGAGCCGGGACGGTGGCCAGGAACGGGCCGGCGCTGCGGGCCATGCCCGAGATCACCGCCAGCGCGGCCAGCACGATCACCAGCGTGATCACCGGAGTGGACAGCAGCAGTGAGAGCAGCAGCCGCGGCACCGGCACTTCGGCGATCTGCTGCTCCGGCGCTTCGGGGGCCTCCTCGCCGTCGTCGTACCGCACCCCGGCCGCCCGGGCCAGCAGGTGATTGCGCAGGCTCTGGGCGTCGGTCTCGGTCAGGAACTCCAGCCTCACCCCGGAGTTCCGCCCACCGGCCACTTCAAGGGTGAGCCGGGCCAGCCCAGCCAGCCGGGCCACGAAGGGCTGGGCCACCTCGATGGTCTGCACCCGGTCCAGCCGGGCGCTGCGATGCTGGCGAAACAGGATGCCCTGGTTCAGTTCCAGGGCCTCCGGCCCGATCCGGAACCGGGTGACCCGCCACCAGGCATAGGCCAGGCCGCCTCCGGCCACCAGCACCAGCAGCACCGCGCCGGTGATCAGGGCGATCACCCGGCCGGTGGGTCCGGCCCCGCGCAGGTCCCGCCACCACGAGTCGCCCGCCAGCCCATTGCTGGCGTTGTGCCCGAAGAAGATCAGGATGACGATCAGGAACCGCCACGACCGGACCACCGGCGTGAGCGGATGCATCCGATGCCACTGCCCGTCGGCCAGCCGGATGGATGCGGCCGGCGGAGTCAGCGGATCCGAAGCGACCGGAGGATCCGAAGGGACCTCCGGAACCTGGGGTGCTGGGGGCTGACTGGTCACACCCGGGTCACAGACCAGCCAGCCGGGCCTGGCCACGGGAGGCCAGTCGGTCTCGCAGCCGGGCGGCCTCCTCCTCGAGCACCCCGGGGATGACCGCGTCGGTGGACGCCGAGGCGGTGTGCAGCTGCACCTGGGCGATGTGGAACGCGCGCTCCAGCGGACCGGCCTGCACGTCGACGAACTGCATCCGCCCGTAGGGCACCACCACCATCGAGCGGAACATCAGCCCCTTGCGGATCAGCAGATCGTCCGAGCGCTCGGCATAACCGTAGGCCGCGACCTGTCGGCCGATCGTGATCCAGCCGAAAACCGCTGCCCCGAGCGGAATCAGCAGGGCCAGGTAGAGCGCAGGCAGACCGGTGACGACGCCGAGCACAACGATCAGGACCGCGAGGACGGCGAGCAGCCCGAGCATCAGCACCCGGCGCAAGGAGGCCAGCGCCACCGCCACCGGCGTCCAGGTGATCCCGGCCGGGCTGAATACATCCGCACCCGGGCGCAGCCCCCGGCCGGAGCGCGGTACCGACGTCATGCCGGCAGCATCGCACAAGGGCCCGCCCCGGATCAGTGGCAGACTCCCACCGTGACCGCCACTCAGCCTGGCCCGGCTCAGGACGGCCCGGCCGCGTTCACGGTGGGTATGGGTGCCGGGGCGCTGGCGACGTCCGACATGGTGCTGAACATCGGCCCCCAGCACCCGGCCACCCACGGTGTGCTCCGGTTGCGGGTCGTCGTGGACGGCGAGCGGGTGGTCAGCGCCGAGCCGATCGTGGGCTACATGCACCGCGGGGCGGAGAAACTGTTCGAGGTCCGGGACTACCGGCAGATCATCGTGCTGGCCAACCGGCACGACTGGCTGTCCGCCTTCGCCAACGAACTCGGGGTGGTGCTGGCCGCCGAGGAACTGCTGGGGATGGAGGTTCCGGTCCGCGCGGTCTGGGCCCGGACCCTGCTGGCCGAGCTCAACCGGGTGCTGAACCACCTGATGTTCTCCGGGTCGTATCCGCTGGAACTGGGCGCGATCACGCCGGTGTTCTACGCCTTCACCGAGCGGGAAGAGCTTCAGGCGGTGATGGAGGAGGTGTCGGGCGGGCGGATGCACTTCATGTTCAACCGGGTCGGCGGGCTGAAGGAGGACCTGCCCGCCGGATGGCTGAACCGGGTACTGGCCGCCACCGCATCGGTGCGAAAGCGATTGCCCCGCTTGGAATCCATGCTGATCGGCAATGAGATCCTGCGGGCCCGGACCCGGGACGTCGGCGTGCTGGACAAGGCCACCGCGGCCGCGTTCGGGGTGAGCGGGCCGATCGCCCGGGCCAGCGGGCTGGACCTGGACCTGCGCCGGGACGAGCCCTACCTGGCTTACGGAGAACTGTTCGCCGCCGGCGGCCCCGGCCGGGTGGTGAGCCGCTCCGAGGGCGACTGCCTGGCCCGCTTCGAGGTGCTGCTGGAGCAGATCCACGTCAGCCTCGACCTGATCGAGGTGTGCGCAGACCGGCTGCGCTCCCTTCCGGCCGGCCCGATCAACGTGCGGCTGCCCAAGGTGCTTCGCGTACCCGAGGGGCACATCTATCGCTGGACCGAGAACCCGCTGGGCATCAACGGTTACTACCTGGTCTCCAAGGGCGACAAGGTGCCCTGGCGGCTGAAACTGCGCTCGGCGTCGTTCAACAACGTTCAGGTGCTCAGCCGGTTGCTGCCTGGCTGCCTGATCTCCGACCTGGTCGCCGTGCTCGGCTCGACCTTCTTCGTGGTCGGCGACGTCGACAAGTAGTTCCGGTGCGACTGCTCAGCTGGCCAGCGACTCGGTGAAGAAGGCCGAGCCGGATTGCAGCTCGGCCAGATCCAGAGGCTGGGTGGGCAGTGCCTCGGCCCGGGCCTTCTGCTGCTCGTACATCTTGGCCGCAGCCAGTTCGAACTTGATCCGGGCCGAGTGCTCGGCGAATCTCAGCTCCCAGATCTGCGTGCTCAGCGCACGCAGGTTCTCCTCCAGCCCGGCGATCGTGTTGGCGGACTCCATCCGCTGCACGCGCAGCCGCTCACGCAAGGTTCTGGCCTGCCCCCGGTAATGACGGGCTCGCAGGTGATACAGCAAGGCCGCCGCCACCCCAGCGATCGCGGCGCAGGCGGCGGCCAGCGGATCGTGCTGGACGATCGACCCGATCCCCAGCACCAGGCCGCTGAGCACGAACCAGTAGGGCATCAGCACATCCACCGCTCGCCGGGCGGTCCGCCGCCACGATCGCGGCGGCTGCGCCGTTCGGGCTACCGATGCACCAGCCGTGACGTCACTGCGTGTACGCCGTCCCAGGATTCGCACGCGGACACGCTATGAGATCAAGACCCGCATATCGGGTAAGCCACGCGCGGGAAATGCCTACTGCCGGTGAGCAGACCTCAGTGCCGGGCGAACTGGGAGGCCATAGCGGCCTGGGTCTCGATCACCGCGCCGATCCGGGCCTGGACCGAATCCATCCGGCCGATGATCTCGCTGGTGGCGTGGATACCGGACGCCACCGACGTGGTGTTGGCCTGGATGGCCGCGATCTGCTCGGCCACCTGCCCGGTGGCGTGCGCGGTCTCGCGGGCCAGCTCCTTCACCTCGCTGGCCACCACGGCGAAACCCTTGCCGACGTCCCCGGCCCGGGCCGCTTCGATGGTGGCATTCAGGGCCAGCAGGTTGGTCTGGTCGGCGATGCTGGAAATGATCTTGATGACATCGCCGATGGCCGCCGAGGCCTGGCCCAGGTTGTCCACCTCGCCGGTCATCGTCCCAGCCCGGGCGACCGCCTCGTTGGCCACCTGCTGGGCATCCTGGGTGGCCGCCCGCAACTGGGACACGGTCTCCAGCAGCCCTCGCGAGTTGTCCGCCTCCATCTCCGCCCGCTGCAGGGATTCGATCCGCTGGGACACCAGTTGCTGCACGTTGCGCAGCGCCGACACCCGGGAGTCCGACAGCTTCAGCGTCCGGGTGGCCAGGAAGTCCATGGTGGCGATCACCCGGCCGCCAATGATGATCGGAAAGCACATCGCCGACCGGATCCCGGAGCGGGGCGCCGCGGCGGCCCGCGCGCAGTCGGGCAGGTCGGCCAGGTTGGGCACGAACACCAGGTCGCGAGACTTCCAGGCCCGCCCGGACAGGCCTGCTCCCTCGGAATACGAGGCGGCCAGCGTCACCCGGCGGAATTCCTCGCCGGGAGAACCGGATTCGAGCCCGAACCGGAGCACGTGGTGGTCCTCGTCCATCTTCCAGTAGCAGCCGTAGACCCAGCCGAAGGCCTTCCGCACCATCTCCAGCGCGATCCGCACCGCGGAATCCACATCCTGAGCCTGCGAGATTCCGCCGACCACCGTGGTCACCGCCAGCCGGTCATCGGCGATCTCGCTCAGCTGGGCCTGGGCGATCACCCGGGCCACGGCCAGGTCGGCCACCTTGGCCAGCGCCGAGATCTTGGCCGCCCGGCCGGGATCTAAACCCAGCCGGTTCCCGCGGTAGTACTCCAGCGCGGCGATCACGCCGTCGCTCTCCGGGGGCGGAGGGAACAGGGCGGGGGTGA